>CAZZEI010000101.1:0-12029 GCA_964653165.1 uncultured Flavobacteriaceae bacterium
GGCTCTGCAACTGTAACTCCAAGTGGCGGAACAGGAACAACGTATACTGTAAGTTGGTTACCAAATCTTAATATTTGTCCAAGCGTAACTGTTTGTACTGTTTCTTTACTTTGTGCTACTATCCCGCAATACACAATTACTACTGTTGATTCTAACGGTTGTCAAAATATTCAACTCTTAACACTTAACCCTGCAACACAAATATTAGCAACAGCAACTCCAACCGATCCGATTTGCTTTGGAGATACTAACGGTTCAATTGTTTCAAATACTACAGGCGGAACTCCGGGATATACTTATCAATGGTTTCCTATTGGAGGAACAGTAACTTCTACAACGGCAACAAGCACTTATTCTAATTTGGGTGCAAGTCCGCCTACTTATACTTTAGTAATTACTGATGCAAATAATTGTACGGATACCACAACCTACACGCTAAACCCCGCGGTACAAATAACTATGTCTTCGTCTGTTGTAGATGCAAGTTGTGGATTAAGCAATGGCTCTATAACTATCAGCAGCGTAAATGGCAATGGAGCGGTAACCGTTCTGTGGTTAGCTCCCGGACCATGCGCGGGTTCAAGTTCATTTACCTGCACCCCCTTAGGTCTTGGTGTTTATGATGTAGAGCTTACTGACTCTAGAGGGTGTAAGGATACTTTCAGTATTGCGGTTGGAAATCCTAACGGACCAGATATAGACTCTACTGTTATTCATAATACTTGTTTTGGCGCATGCAATGGTGTTATTACAGTTACGGTTACTTCAGGAGTTAATGTTTTTCAACCGTATACATTTACTTGGACTCCAACAGGCTTAGGTGTTACAACAACTACAAATTCTACTACCTATACAGGTCTTTGCGCAAGCCCTCCATCCTACATTTTAATTGTACAGGATAGTTTGGGATGTGGTACTGCAACAACTTTTACAAATGGTGAGCCTACTCAAATACAAGACAACGGAAACTTTACCAATGCAACTTGTGTAGGTATAAATGACGGAACAATTACAAGCGTTGCTTCGGGAGGAACACCCGGAACAACAGGCTATACTTATACATTAGATGGAGTTACAACAAATACAACCGGAATATTTATAGGCCTGTCTGTGGGCTCGCATACGGTTTGCATAAGCGACTCAATAGGTTGTCCAACTTGTTTTAATTATAACATTGGAGGAAACACTGTCATATTTTCTTCGATTGATTCTACAAATCTTACTTGTCCGGGTATTTGTAATGGTTCAGCAACAGTATCTAATGTAAACGGTGGCAACGCACCTTATAGTATTGTTTGGAGCGATCCTAACTCTCAGGTGGGTTCCATTGCTATCGGTTTATGCGTAGGAACTTATACTGCTACTATAACAGATATATTAGGTTGTAAAGCAATTGATACTATAACTGTTCTGGGTCCAACACCAATTTTACCAAACGCAGTAACAGGATCTCCTGCTTGCGGAGTGTGTGATGGAACAATTACACTTGCACCAACAGGAGGAACTCCGGGAACAACCGGTTACACTTATAACTGGAGTACAGGTTCTACAGCTTCATTTATTGATAGCGTTTGCGCAGGTGTTGCACAAGTTGATATTTTCGATAGTCTGGGTTGTAAATTTACTGTGTTGTTCCCTGTAAGTAATCCGGGTTCTCCAACGGTAACTGCAACTGCAACTTCACCGGCTTGTGGTGGTACATGTGTTGGTACTGCAACTGCAACAATAGTTGGTGGTGGAATTCCACCTTACACATATCAGTGGAGCACAATTCCTGTTCAAACAACTCCTACAATTGGTTCACTTTGTCCGGGTATTTATTTTGTTCAAGTAAAAGATTCTGTTGGTTGCATTGCAACTGTTCCTGATACAATTAATCCCGGAAGTATTTTATCTTCAAACCCAACATTTACAAATCCTGCCTGTGGTGCAGTAAATGGTTCTATCAGTACAAACGTAACGGGCGGCTCCGGAACATATTCATATAGCTGGACGCCCGGCGGAGCAGTAACATCGGGCATTGGTCCTGTTCCTGCTGGAAGTTACACTGTTGTTATTACAGATTTAGTAAGTGGTTGTAGCGATACATCTGCAATTTTATTAAACAGTTCTAATGGTCCAATCTTAACTCCAACTTCAACTGATGCACTTTGTAGCGGAGGTTGTACGGGTACTGCAAGCGTAAGTATTTTTCCCGTAGCAACTTATACCGTAAGCTGGAACACAGGACAATCAACAAACGGTATTGTTGGTCTTTGTGTAAGTGGTAATCCATATGTAGTTACAGTTACCGATTTAGCAGGTTGTGTTCAATCATCACAAATTAATATTGGAGAACCAAGCGTACTTGTTACAGGTTTACCAATTATTACTCAACCAAATTGTAATGGCGATTGTAACGGAAGTATTAATACAGTAGTATTTGGCGGAACTCCAATTTACACTTACACGTGGAACCCATCAACAGTTGTTGGTCCCGGAGGAAGTTTATTATGTCCGAATAATTATAGTGTAACAATTACTGATGCCAATGGTTGTACAATAACAGAATTTGATACACTTGTTAATCCTCCGTTACTTTCAATTACCGGAACAGTTACTCCTGCAAGTTGTAATACTACATTAGATGCCGTAATAAATACTACTACATCCGGTGGAATACCAAGTTTAGTTGCGCCGGGTTATACATGGCAATGGAGCGGAGCTTCAACGGCTACAACACCATCGCTTACAGCAGTGCCTGTAGGAAATTATACGGTTGTTGTTACCGATTCAAAAAATTGTACCGATACAGCAAACTTTGTTGTTGGAGCAGCAATTACAGTATTAGTTACAGCGGGTAATGACACAGTCTTATGTTCGGTTCCATCATTTACACTTAACGGAACTGCAAATGCCGGAACAACCGTACAATGGATACAATTACCTAACCCTCCGCTTACTGTTGTTGGAAATACTACAACTGTTACTGTAGCTCCAATTTCAGGAGATACAACGCAGTATGTTTTAATTGGTCAAAACGGTGCTTGCTTTAACAGTGATACAATTAGTGTTATTTCTAATTCTTTACCTGTTCCGGATGCAGGCCCTACCATTACCATATTTACAAATCAAAGCGGTACAATTGGAGGAACACCTACTATACCCGGTGGTGGTACTATCGTTTGGAATCCAACTATTGGTGTAAGCGATACTACGGCAGCTAATCCGGTTGTTACAGCTTCAGTTACTACTACATACACCGTTTTTGTAACCAATGCCAATGGCTGTGTTGGTTTTGATACCGTAACAGTTATTGTGTTGCCAACATTTATTATACCAAATGGTTTTTCTCCTAACGGCGATGGTATTAATGATGGCTGGCAAATAGATAATATATTAAAATTTCCTGACTGTGAGGTTGAGGTTTATAACCGTTGGGGAGAACAGTTGTTTTATTCACGAGGTTATACAACACCTTGGAATGGAAAATATAAGGGCAAGGATGTACCTATCGGAACTTATTATTATGTAATACGATTAAATGATAAAGAGAAAAAATTCCCTGATCATTTTGCCGGACCTTTAACCATATTAAGATAAGATGAAAAGAGTTATAAAAAATAGTAAATGTGTATTGCTGTTTGTACTTCCCCTTCTGGTAGGGGTAGGTTTTGCACAACAATTACCGCAATACTCTCAATACATGTTTAATGATTTTGTAATGAACCCCGCTATTGCCGGTCGCAATAATTTTTTTGAAGCAAAATCTAACAACCGTTATCAGTGGGTTGGTATTACTGATGCGCCCCGAACTTATATCCTTTCTTTGCAAGGTCCTTTTAAGAATTTAAAAATGGGTATTGGTGGTTCGTTATTTACAGATATAGTGGGTCCAACCCGTCGCACCGGATTTAATATGGCCTATGCTTATCACATCAAATTAAATACTACTTACAAACTTTCTTTTGGAATTAACGCGGGTGTATTACAATATTCAGTTGATGGATCAAAGATAACTCCGCACGATGCCGGCGATCCCATTTTGTCTCCTAATTACCAATCGGCTATTGTACCTGATTTAGGCGGTGGAGCTTATTTTTACAGTGATAAATTATATGTGAGTTTGGGCTTCCCTCAAATTTATCAGGCTAATGTTAAATTTTTTGAATTTCAGACAGCAAAAAACAGCACACTCGAAATGCATTTTTACGGTTTAGTAGGTTACAAGTTAAAGTTAAATGATGATTTTACTTTAGAACCTGCAGTGCTTGTAAAAACCACCAATTTGGCATTGGATAAAATTCCGGTAAAAATAGATGGCGGGCTAAAATTCAGTTATCAGAATAAAATATGGATAGGGGCTAATTACCGTACTAACGATGCTGTTAGTGCTATAATTGGTTATATGTATAACGATTGGTTAATGTTTGGTTATTCATACGATTACACAATTACTCCATTAAAAAAATACAACACCGGTTCTCACGAAATTATGTTAGGACTGCGCTTCATGCCTGCTAAGAAGAAGGAAGCGAAGTAATTAAAGTGACGATTTTATAATTTAGATCGTAACTATTCAGTCAGAAACCGGAAGACTGAAGTCGGAAGAAAAACTTCAAAATTCACCACAATGAGATTTAAATTTGTACGCTATTCGTTCTTTGGCCGAAGTGGTTACCTGTTTACATAAGGCTTCCATGAGGAAATATATTTCTGATGAAGAATTTGATCAGCTTTACGATTATGCGTTCAATTTGATGAATATGATGGTAGCATTTAAAGCGAAAATAAATTGAGATATAAGCATGTCTGTCTATCGGAATCAAAATCTTCAGACTTCAGACTTCCGACTTCAGGCTTCAGACTTCCGACTTCAGGCTTCCGACTTCTGACTTCCGACTGAATAGTAACTTTAATCAATAAATTCCTTAACATTAAGGTAAGATTGACTTAGCACTTTCTTAGTACATTTGTTGGCAATGGATAGCCTGATAAAAATTTTACTAGTTGACGACGAGCAGGATATTCTTGATTTTTTAAGTTACAATTTAGAGAAGGAGGGTTTTAAGGTTGATTGCGCTACCAATGGAAAAGATGCAATTGCCAAAGCAAAAAAGCAAACTCCCGATTTAATTGTATTAGATGTAATGATGCCCGGCATGGATGGTATAGAAACTTGCCGTGAGATAAGACATATTGAATCATTAAAAAATGTGCTTATTGCTTTTTTAACTGCCCGTAACGAAGACTACTCTCAAATTGCAGGTTTTGATGTGGGAGCCGATGATTATATCACAAAACCAATAAAACCACGTGTACTTGTAAGCCGAATAAAAGCTTTGTTGCGAAGAGCTTCTTCTATTACAGGGGGGCAAGCAAGCGAAGTTATTGAAGTTGGAGGAATACGTGTTGAAAAAGACCGGCATATGGTCGTAAAAAACGGAATAGAAATTTCCTTACCAAAAAAAGAATTTAAATTACTTGCACTTTTAATAAGTAAACCCGGAAAAGTTTTTTCACGCGAATTTATTTTGCAAAACGTTTGGGGCAACGAAGTTGTTGTTGGCGATCGCACTATAGATGTACACGTGCGCAAACTCCGTGAAAAAATTGGTGATGATTATATCAAGACAATTAAAGGAGTAGGGTATAAGTTTGATTTTTAGTTCGCCTCCTGGTAACGCCCCAATAATTTATTTCTTAGAGAGAAAAAACAATCCACCGAAAGTTAATCCTCCGTTTATGAGAATTAATTCGTTGCCTACTTCGTACGTTGTGTAATTTTTTAAATACAGGCTTAAAAAATAAGTTACTACCGGTGCCAGCACACAAATAACAGGAATAATTTTATCGTTTGCCTTTCTTTTGCAAAACATACCGAATGCAAACAAGCCAAGTAGCGGGCCATAGGTATAGCCGGCAATAATAAGTATAGTTTTAATTACAGCGCTGCTATTTACTTCATTAAAAATTAATATGCAAAACAATAATAAAACAGCAAATGAAATATGAATTATTTTTCTGTATTGTGATTTTTTATTTTCTTCAATGTTTTTTTTGTCCAACTCAAAAATATCTACATACATTGAAGTAGTAAGTGTTGTTAATACAGAATCGGCACTGGAGAAAGTTGCTGCTGTTAAACCTATTATGAAAACCAGACCGGCAAAAATTCCTAAATGATTTAGTGCAAGGTTGGGAAATACGCGATCGGTTAAAATTTTTCTCGCATCATTTATTGGTAATGCAATGCTTGCTTCCTGTTGATACATGTAGAGCAAAGCACCGAGCGAAAGAAAAAATACATTTACAACAACCATGACTATGCTAAACCAGAAAATATTTTTTTGTGCGTCTTTTAAGGAACGACAACTTAAGTTTTTTTGCATCATGTTCTGGTCGAGACCCGTCATGGCAACGGCAATAAAAACACCGCCTAAAAATTGTTTTCCGAAAAAGTTTGCTTTGTGCCAGTCCCAGAAAAACACTTGTGAATAATCTGAATGCACAACTTTAGAAACCGCACCGCTAAAATCCCATGAACTGTTTGAAATAATTGCTGCAATTGATAATACAACACCTAAAACTAAAAACAGCGATTGAAAAGTATCTGTCCACACAAGTGTTTTAATTCCGCCTTTGTAGGTGTATAATAGCATCAACGCAATAATAACGGAAACACTTAAAGCAAACGGAATTTTTACTCCTTCAATTCTGTCAAAGACAAAAAATTGTATAACTCCGGCGGCTAAGTAGAGGCGGGCAGAGGCGCCTAAGGTGCGCGACAAAATAAAAAAGAAGGCTCCTGTTTTTTGCGTGAAACGTCCGAAACGCGTTTCTAAATAAGTGTAAATAGAAAGCAAATTCATTTTGTAATAAAGAGGGAGGAGTATGTGCGAAATAATAAAATACCCGACAAAATAGCCGAGTACTAATTGCAGGTAAGAAAATTTTGAGTTTACTACATCGCCCGGAACAGAAATATAAGTTACTCCGGATAGTGAGTCGCCTAGCATGCCAAAGGCTACCACATACCAAGGTGAAACTTTATTGCCAATAAAATAGCTGTCGGATGTAGCTTTACGTCCTGTTATCCATGCAATAGTAAGTAGAGCGCCAAAATAGATGGCTATGCAAACGAGTATTAAGGTAGCTGACATAATCTTAGCTAAGGTTGGGTTTTTAGGCTTAGCATATTTAGGAATAGATGTTTTTTCTTCACAGGAAAGTGTTCGAAAATTAACCGCAAAGGTCGCTAAGAAAATACAGCACAGAGTAGCACAGAGAAAAGTTTTTGTGGATGCTAAAAAATGCAATTAAACTATGAAGAAGTATAGGAAACACACGGTAATACAGTGAATAAAAATTAAATAAATCGAAAACCAATTACCAAAAACTATAAACAATAAAACCCTCTGTGAACCTCTGTGCAAAAACTCAGTGTTCTCTGTGTTAAAAAATGCGTATTTTTATCCCGTGGAATTGCCCTCAAAATTATTAGAAACAGCTGTAAGTGAGTTTGCTCGTCTGCCGGGTGTGGGACGAAAAACTGCATTGCGTTATGTTTTGCATTTATTGCGTAACGAGCATACTTCTTCAACCAGTTTGGCTCAATCTATTATAAGCATGCGACAGCACATTAAATTTTGTAAGGAGTGTTACAATATTTCTGATGCTGAAATTTGCGGTATTTGTTCTAACTCGGTGCGCGACAAAAAAATAATTTGTGTGGTGCAGGATGTGCGCGATGTAATGGCTGTAGAGAATACCGGTTTATATAAAGGCGTGTATCATGTATTGGGTGGATTAATTTCTCCGATTGAGGGAATTGGTCCTTCCGATTTATTTATTGATTCTTTGATGAAGCGAGCAACAAATGGAGTAGAAGAAATAATTCTGGCATTGAGTGCAACAACCGAAGGAGATACAACTTCTTTTTATTTGGCCAGAAAATTACAGCCGCTTAATGTAGAAATTTCTACACTTGCACGGGGTGTTCCAGTTGGTGATGAATTAGAATATACTGATGAAATTACTTTAGGAAGATCTTTGCAGAATAGAGTGCCTTATCAGAAAGGGTAGTTTTTCTGAAATAACTTATTTAAAAATTTCCTCGGTTAGCAACAGTTTCTTCGTTTTTTATTTTAGCAATAATTACACTCATAATGGTTAACCTATTTTGTGCTAATTTACAAAAATATCTGAATATATAAAAACAAAAAAAACCCGTTAATCGCTCAACGGGTTTTTATCAATAAATATTTTTAAAAATATTATTCTGACTTAACAAGTTGTAATTGGTACTAGGCTACTGATGAAATGCAAATTATTTTTTAAAAAAGACCATTAATATTCCCAAAAGGACACCAATTTGACCAATCCAAAAAATAAACATCCATTTTATAATATCGGCTTTTGTATTAGCAAGTTCGGCTTTTACGTATTCTTTTGTTGCAAGTGAATCGGTTTTCTTTTCTAACTTGCTTTCAAGTTCCTCTTCAATAAAAGTTACGAGGGTCTTTGCTTCTTTTTCACCAAGCTTTGTTTTCAGAAGATCATATAACTCTAAGGATGCTATTTGTATAAGAATTGTTTTATAAAGCAAAGGTACAGTTTTTTAGGTAAAATAAAAAACACGTTCCTATTATGTCTTTGCGGGGGGGGGATAAGCGACAATAAAACGTATAATTTAGATTTTAGTTAAAAGGTAGTCCGTGCCACAGCCCCGAAGCAATCGCCATATAGTAATACCAATTACAAATATAAAATAGTTCAAGAGTCAAGCTCTTGATGAGGAGTTTACCTCCTCACCAATCAAATGGTATAATAGCGAGTTTATCAAGAGTAACACCTCTTGGCTAAATCCATAAAAATAGTGGACTAAAATATATTTTGCCTCGCTATAATTCCTTTGGGTAATTAGACAAACAGATGGTATTATAGCGATTGCTTCGTCCGGTTTTATTTTTCCCTCGGCCCAAGCTTATAGAGGACTCGCAAAGACATTTCTCATTGTTATTTCTTTATTTGTCACACCCTTCTCTTTACCGTGAATGGAAAAGAATGTTGAGTGCTTCTCCCCAACTTTTTGACTTGACCCAGAAAAACCCGTTAATCGCTCAACGGGTTTTTATCAATAAATATTTTTTTAAAAAGATTATTCTGATTTAACAAGTATAGATTTATAAACTTCGTTAATATCAATTAAAAATAATAATTTATTCCTTTGGTAACATGGTTTACCTAGAACGAATAAGGTTAATAAACTTCTTCATGAGTTCCAATGTCAATCAGCAAGGCAGATTTATTATCGTTCAAAAATTTAAAAACCACCCTACAATCATAATTAACACTGAATGCCCAAAGCCCATGAAGTTTCCCTGTAAGTTCGTGCGTTTTTAAGTGTGAATTAAAAGGAGATTTTGAAAAAAGTTCAAGGTATCCCAAAATTTTTCTGTGAGAATAGGATCGATTTTGATTCGTTTTTTATAAGAGCGTTTAAACGCAACGTCCCAAATAAGATTAACCATTCTCCAAATCGTTGTAAAGGTCTTTAAGTTTGCCGTTCTTTACTTTTCCCTTATTATAATTGCCGGTTGCGGCATGCCCTCTTTTTAAAAGAGATTTGCGATGAACTTCAATAAACATCTTTCTAATAATTTCATTGCAAATTCCTTTTCTTCTAATACCATTCCTTATTATAATTTAATCCAATAAAATGGTATTATGCCGAGCGAAACGCTTTGACTTGATTGGACTAAAACTCATCTCGCCTCGGTATAAAATCAAAGAACTGAAATTTTGAATGACCCTGTTAATACTTGCTAAGGAAATTCTTTGTATATTTTTTTACGGGATAAAAATCTAACGAGCCATACTTTATTGCCTCTTATAATAGCTCCGATTCTGTACGAATGTTTGGGGATTATGACTTTTATTCTGTAATGATGCGAATATTCCCTTAGTAATTTTAACCCGGTAATGTGTGAAATATCTTTGGCAGCAATAATTTGCAATATCTTTTTTTCAAGAGCGCTTTTCAGTTCCTTATCTCTAAAATCGGTGTCACGATTGAAACTTGGCTTGGCAATAACATCCATTTTACTTCCGCAGTTTAGCGAGTATTTCTTCCACAGGTATTTCTCCTTTTTCTTTCATGCCTGCATCAATCATTTTTATCATCCGTTTATCTTCGCGGGATGTTTTTTTTTCATTTAAAAGTTTTACTTCGCCTCTAAACCTCCGGATAAATTGAACAATGAAGTTAGCATCGTCTTCATTTTTTATTTTAGCAATTATAACGCTCATTTTATTTTTTTGTTATACAAAGATACAATTTAAAAGAAAACAAATGAAATTACTTAGGAAGATTTTTGCAGAATAGAGTGCCTTATAAGAGGGGTTCGTTGTTTTATTTACGGTAATGCTCGTAAAAAGAAGGCCTTTTTAAAATCCTTTCATCCCAAATACTATTTTTCTTTATCTCAAAGCCTACTCTATAATCATTCTTTTCATTAATAGTTATTCTGATTTTATAACGCGATTAGTATTTCTCTAGTTTAGAAAACTGCCCGGTTTCAGAAATAGTATTTGCTTGCATTATTTGCCTGAGATGAGCGGCAAGTAAAACTTTTACTTTAGAATTTTTTATTTTAAGATAATCTTTTTTAAACTGCGGCTTATAGCGTAATTCCATCCTTGGCAAACATTTTCTTTATTTCCTGGAAAGATACTTCTCCTGATTTTTTTTCCGCTTCATCTATCATTTTCCCAAGCCAGCGGTCTTCAAGTATTTCTTCCGGTTGTTTATCCTTAACAACTTCAATGTTGCCTTTAAGGGCACGAATAAGTTTTTTTACATAGAATAGTTTGTCTGTATCTATTTTAATAATGGCGGTGCTCATGATGTGTTATTTAATACATAGTTACACTATTTTTTTCTTCTCATAAAAATTTAAGGTTAACAAATAAAAAACCCGTTAATCGCTCAACGGATTTTGGCATCAACTATTTTTAATCAAGATAACTATCAGGATTAATCTCCTGTGGAAGGACGATTAAGGAAATCGTTTATAAAATCTTTTTTTGTCATTATCAATACAGGAAAACTATACCGTATTTTTAAGCAATTTTAAACCTACGCGATAAATTTCTTTAGTGCTTTTTATTTTTAATCTAAAATGAACTTTCGTTTTTCTAATAGAAACAAGCCCTCCTATATTTTTAATGGATTTTGCTTTTATTGTTTCATTAATTTTTGATCCAATCAGATGAATAAATTCCCTGTCATGTCTAAAGAATTTTAAGTCTCTGATAAATTTGTCAGAGAATTCGTATTCCATAGCGCTTGAAAAATTTTCGTACCTCCTCTTTAGATCCCTTTCCTGATTTCATGCCTTCATCAATGGATTTTATCAGCAATAAATCCATTTCATCATCTTTATCAAGTATTCTTATAGGCATCTTCATCACTTTGGCAATATGAAACAATAATGAATCATTCTCTTTGTTTGTTGACTTTATTAGTATAGCGCTCATGATTATTTTTTTATTACCTCAAAGGAACAGTTTTTTAGGTAAAGTAAAAAACACGTTTCTTCGGGTCAAGACCAAAAGTTGGGGAGTGGCCCCCCCCTTTCTGCCGCAAAAACACTAATTCCGTTAACTAACGGAACCACTAAAAAAATTCTTTTGTGTTTTATGCCATAGGCATCCCTTCGGGAGAGATTTAGTAGACGGGCGCTTTAATGATAGTAATCAGATGTGCCTTTGGCACAGGGGTTGCCACGGATTTCGCGGATTTTCACAGATTTCGGGTCAAGACCAAAAGTTGGGGAGTGGCTCTTTTCTGTCACAAAAGCACTAAAAAAAATTCTTTTGTGTTTTATGCAATAGACGCCCCTTCGGGTGAGATTTAGCGGGCGGACGCAGTAATGATAGTAATCAGATGTGCCTTTGGCACAGGGCTTGCCACGGATTTCGCGAATTTTCACAGATTTCCCCACAGATTATTTTTTAAATTAATAAAGCGAAAAAAAATAATACAG
>CAZZEI010000102.1:0-11872 GCA_964653165.1 uncultured Flavobacteriaceae bacterium
AATACTTTAAAAAATTCTACCGGATATAATCTTACGCAATTAATGGTGGGAAGCGAGGGAACTCTTGGTATCGTAACAAAAATCATAGTAAAACTTCTCCCCTATCCCAAACATAATTTATTAATGCTTGTTCCTTTTAGAAATACGGAGGAAGCATGCAAAGCAGTTTCAGAAATTTTCAGAGCAGGATTTACGCCGAGCGCTTTAGAATTTATGGAACGTGATGCTTTAGATTGGGTTTGCAAATTTGTAAATGACTCAACGATAAAATTAGAAGACGATATACAAGCGCATTTATTAATTGAAGTTGACGGTAACGACACCGAAGTTTTAATGCGCGATATGGAAGCCATTGGAGATGTTGTAAGCAGATTTAATATAAGCGATATTTTATTTGCCGAAAGCGTCGCTCAAAAAGCAGAACTTTGGAAACTGCGTAGAAAAATAAACGAAGCAGTAAAAGCAACCGCCATTAGCAAAGAGCAAGATACAGTTGTGCAACGCGCAGAACTTCCTGAATTGATAAAAGGAATAAAAGAAATTGGCAAACGTTATAATTTTAAAACTGTTTGTTACGGTCATGCCGGAGACGGAAACTTGCACACACGTATCATAAAAGGAGATATGCCTGATGAACTCTGGAACGGAGAACACATTAAAAAAGCAATAACAGAAATTTTTATTCTCTGCAAAAAACTTGGAGGCACCATAAGCGGTGAGCACGGAATTGGATTAGTGCAAAAAGAATACACACATATTGTTTTCGACCCAAAAACAATAGAAATACAAAAGGGAATTAAAAAACTTTTCGATTCGAATTTAATTTTAAACCCCGGGAAGATTTTTGTATAACGATTTATGAAACGAAGATAACGCTGATTAATATGATAAGCGCAGATTTAAATTTTTAATACAGCAACAAATAAAAAAATCATATTAAATCATAAAAATCAGCGTTATCAGCGTTCTATTGTATTAATATGAATTCCATCCTCGATACACAAATAGAATTTTTAAAAGGTATTGGTCCGCAACGAGGAGACTTGCTTAAAAAAGAGTTAGGCATTTTTACGTATTATGATTTGTTGAGCCTCTACCCTTTTCGATATGTTGACAGAAGTAAAATTTACAAAATAAAAGAAATTGCAGAAGACCTACCTTACGTACAATTAAAAGGGCAAATAATAAAAACGGAAACACTTGGGACAAAATTTCAAAAACGATTTGTCGCCTGGTTTAAAGATGATACAGGAATAATTGAATTAGTTTGGTTTCAGGGAGCAAAATGGCTGGAAGGAAAATTTAAACCGAATGTAGATTATGTTGTTTTAGGAAAACCCAGCGAATTCAGAGGGAAATTTAATATTACGCATCCGGATGTTGATTTAGCGAGCGAGGAGAGCATCAAATTAAATTCTGCTTTACAACCGGTTTATCCGAGTACAGAAAAACTAAAAGCAAAAGGATTAGATACAAAAGGAATTGTAAAGCTGCAGGAAGTTTTAATTCCTCAGCTAAAAAATAAAATTCCCGAATCACTTACACAAAATTTAATTGAGCAATATAAACTCATCAGCAAAGAAGAAGCTTGCAGACAAATTCATTTTCCTGAAAACGCAGAAAAATTAAAACAAGCCGAATACAGATTAAAATTTGAGGAATTTTTCTTTCTGCAATTAAAAATATTAAAGAGCAAAGCATTTCGCAAACACAGTGTACAAAGTTTTGTATTTGAAAAGCTGGGACATTATTTCAATACATTTTTCGAAAAACATTTACCTTTTGAATTAACCGGCGCACAAAAACGTGTGTTGAAAGAAATTCGTGCGGATGTACGCACCGGAAAACAAATGAACCGCTTATTACAAGGAGATGTTGGTAGCGGAAAAACAATTGTCGCGCTAATGAGTATGCTCATGGCACTCGACAATAATTTTCAAACCTGTTTAATGGCACCGACAGAAATTTTAGCACAACAACATTTTACAACTATTAGCTGCTTAGTTGCGCCACTTGGTATTACTTGTGTTTTACTAACAGGCTCCGTAAAAGCGAAAGCACGGAAAGAAATTTTGCAAAACCTTATTGAAGGAAAAACACAAATAATAATCGGCACACACGCATTATTGGAAGACCCTGTACAATTTAAAAATCTAGGTTTTGTAGTAATTGATGAACAACATCGTTTTGGTGTGGCACAACGTGCGCGACTGCAAAATAAAAATGTAAATCCACCACATGTATTAGTGATGAGCGCCACTCCTATTCCACGCACATTGGCCATGACGCTTTACGGAGATTTAGATACATCCGTTATTGATGAATTACCACCGGGAAGAAAGCCCATAGAAACCAAACATTACACTGATAGTAAACGTTTGCGCTTGTACGGTTTTATGAAAGAACAAATAAAATTAGGTCGACAAGTCTACGTAGTGTATCCTTTAATAGAAGAATCAGAAAAACTGGATTTTAAAAATTTAATGGAAGGGTACGATTCTTTATCGCAAGAATTTCCTTTGCCTCAATACAAAATAAGTGTGGTGTATGGAAAAATGGATACCGCAAAAAAAGAATTTGAAATGCAACGCTTTGTAAAAGGCGAAACAAATATTATGGTCGCTACAACTGTAATAGAAGTGGGGGTAGATGTTCCAAACGCAAGTGTAATGGTAGTTGAAAGTGCAGAACGTTTTGGTTTATCTCAATTACATCAATTACGCGGAAGAGTTGGACGAGGAGCAGAACAAAGTTATTGCATACTCATGACTTCCTTTAAACTTGGTGCAGACGGCAAAACAAGAATGGAAACCATGTGCCGCACCAACGATGGTTTTGAAGTAGCGGAAGTCGATTTAAAATTACGTGGTCCGGGCGATATAGAAGGCACACAACAAAGCGGTATTTTAAATTTGCGAATTGCAGACTTAGCGAAAGACCAGCAGATTTTACAAATAGCCAGAAATGCAGCAGGTGATATTTTAGATAAAGATCCTCAATTACAAAAAGCGGAAAATCAAATTTTAAATAAGGAATTGATTTATCAGAATAAGAGTACTTTCAATTGGAGTAAGGTTGCTTGACTCTGAACAAGCTCAGAGGTTTACCTAGATACTGAAACAAGATCAGTATGACATATGCTTTTGATTTGCGTTAGCGATTGAAGCGGAAAGCCCACAGGGCGAGTGAGCCCGGCTGTTTTGCGAACCTCGGCCGAGGACTTGCAGCGAAAAGCGCGACCCGCGTACTAAAGTAATTCTTATAGAAAATTTGAAACGCGGGTAACGCCCTACAAATTCACATCCATCCGTTTGTAGTAAATCAGGAACATTACAGTAAACCAAATGGAGAATAAAATTCCCATCACGCTGCTTAACCCGAATGTGTGAGTGAGAACGAAGAATAAAATTTTAGCGCAAAAAGATAGTACATACAACTCGGTGCCCCATCGTTTCATATGCCATACGCCAATGAAAGAAATAAATGTTGCCGCAACGATTAATCCATAAATAGCAGGCATAAATACTCCCAGTTTTTTTATTGAAGGAGAAAACACACCCGGAAATGTAAACAACACCCAGGCAAACCCTATTGCACATACAATTGATAATACTGTTGGTCGTTTACTGTTTTTCATTTTTTACCCTTTTGTCAGTTCGAGTAGTCCCGCTGTTGGGGGACGTATCGAGAACTGTTTTACTTTTTGTCACTTCTCGATACACTCGCCAAAAGGCCTCGTTACTCGAAGTGACATTATTAATTACTTCTTATCGCCTCCACCGGATCTAATTGCGATGCTCCATAAGCGGGAACAAACCCTGAAATAATTCCGATTAAAAAAGAAATGGTTAAACCTAAAACTACGTTTGCAATTGTGAGCGTAATTTCCATCCCGAATGCATCGCCTGCAACGAGCGTAATTAACCAAATAAAAAATAATCCCAGCGCACCGCCTGTTAACGAAAGAAAAACTGCTTCGCTTAAAAACTGTAACAGCACAAAATAATTTTTTGCACCCAATGATTTTTGTATGCCAATTAAATTTGTTCTTTCTCTAACCGATACAAACATAATATTTGCAATACCAAAACCACCAACTAAAATTGAAAAGCCTCCTATTATCCAACCCACCGTTCCAATTACATCAAACAAACCATCAAATCCTTTACTTAATACGCTACTTTCATTCAAAGCAAAATTTTCTTCTGCTTCAGGCTGTAAACGGCGTTGACTACGCAAAATACCGGTCAACTCGTCTTTCATTTGTTCGTTTGTTACACCCGGCTTTGCTTTAACTGCTATACGCGGCTGATTACTTTCTTTTGTTAAATCAATAATGTTGCGCATAAAATTTACGGGTATTACAATCTGATCGTCTTTACTGTCTCCAAGTAAACTCTCTCCCTCCTTTTTAAAAATACCAATTACTAAAAATTTTCTTCCGAACACTCTTATTTCTCTTCCAACAGGATTTTCTCCGGGGGTAAAAAGTCCGTCGCGAATAGTAACACCAATAATGGCCACATTTTTTCCGTTATCAGATTCAATGGGAGTAAAAAATCTTCCGCTTTCAATTTCAAAATTAGAAACACGGTTATAATCAGCCGAAACACCGCATATATGTGCACTCTCTACAGAACTTGAAAACCGCTGAACTGTTTTTCTTACATCAACTTTAAACATTGCGGCTTCTGCAGTCTTCGATTTTTTTACAATGGCATTTAAATCTTCCATTTGTGCAACGGGTCGTAACATATACTTCCACCAAGGGTAATCAGGACCAAAAGTCCATGGCCATTTATCTACTAAAACAACATTATTTCCCATCGACTCTATACTTCCGCGAATATTTTTTTCCAGACTGTCGGTAATTGTAAAAACAGTTATGATTGCAAAAATTCCGATTGTAATTCCGAGCAACGACAAAAAGGTGCGTAGTTTATTACCCAGCAAAGAATGGCAGGCAAACAAAACACTTTCTTTAATTAGACGGATAAATAAATACATCTGTTAAAATATAGTGCAAAAGTACTTATAAGCAACGACCATAAAAAACCGCTTACACTCGATTTTGGGCTTTGGTGGAAATAGCTATTTTATTTTGGCGGGCGTGCGTGGTTTGGGCGTTCCCCGGAGGCGTACTAAATATTTTCTTCGTTTTGTATTATTACACGCTCCGGGTCAGGCTTTCCGCTGCAAGTCCTCGCCTTTGTGTCATTCAGGGCGAAGCGAAGAATCGTTACTAAGGCTATGGGCTTTCCGCTGCAATCCCTAACGCATTTATATCCATATAATGCTTTTTATATCTTTATGGAATAATTCCCTTTATTGCATCATCTATAATAAACAACACTATTTATATGAAGAGGCATCTCATTTCTCTTTTAGTAATTGCCGGATTTGTTTGTATGTCGGCCGTGGCCTGGTTAAACAATAAACCCTTCACTTTTAGCAGCAAAGATCCCTATGATAAACTGTGGAAAACAGTCGATTCCTGTCAAAATAAGGGATTAACAGAAACGGCCCTTAAAATAGTAGATCTTATTTATCATAAAGCCAAGACTGAGAATAATTCAGCGCAATTAGTAAAGGCTTTGCTTAATCAATCTAAATTTCAAAACTATAAAGAAGAAAACAGTCTTCAGAAAACCATTGAGCGCTTTACCAAAGAGGCCTCAGAAAATAAATTTCCCGTAAAACCGGTTATACAGAGTATTCTTGCCGATGCCTATTGGAGCTATTATCAAACAAATCGATGGCAAATACAACAACGTAGCAAACTGGCGGTAAAAGGAAGCGACCTTGCAACCTGGGATTTATCGGCCATTTCAAACGCCTGCGTAAAAAATTATTTAGCCTCGTTAAATAATGCCGATAGCCTGAAAAAAGTAAAAGTTGATATTTATGAAGCGATTCTAATTAAAGGAAATTTAGACTCACGTAAACTTCGCCCTACACTTTACGATTTTCTTTTGCATCGTGCAATTGATTTCTTTAAAAACTCTGAAGCGGATGTTAACAGACCAGCTATTACATTCAATGTAAATAATCCGGCTTACTTAAGCTGGCATAAAGATTTTCTCCAGACAAATTTACCGGAAAATACCGATACTTTTAATTTAAAATATTTTGCGCTCAAATTTTTGCAGGACGGGGAAGCATTTCATGCAAAAGATGCAGCGCCTGATGCTCTAATCGATTTGGAATTAGAAAGATTAAACTGGGTTTTGCATAATTCCACACTAAACGATAAAGATTCTCTTTACTTACAATCATTAAAAAAACTAGAATCGCGTTTTTCTATCAGTCCGGCAAGCGCAGAAGTTTCTTATTACAAAGCTGTTTGGTACAATATCATTGGCAATACATACAAACCATTACAGGGCGACAGTTTAAAATGGCATAACAAAACCGCACACAAAATTTCTTCTGATGTTGTGAAAAAATTTCCTGAAAGTTATGGAGCTTCACTTTGCAAATCATTACTTAATAGTTTAAATCAAAAATCTATTATCTGCCAAACAGAACAGGTTAACGAACCTGATAAAATTTCGCGTGCTTTAGTAAAATATAAAAACATTAATGAAGTTTATTTTAAGATTTTTAAAACCACCATTCGCAACGATGAAGAAATCCGCCGAAATCACTACGACCAAAAACTACTTGATAAATACCTGGCACTTCCATTGGTGCAAAGCTTTTCTCAAAAAATACAAAACGACGGCGATTTTAACGAACACAGTGTAGAAATAAAAATGCCTGAGCTGCCTGTGGGTTATTACGTAGTACTATCCTCTTCCTCACCCGAATTTAAAAACACAAAAAATATTGTCAGCTATTTCAATTTTCAGTCAAGTAACATTGCGTGGCAAAATCAACGCTTGGTTAATGGCGATTTTGAATTTTTTGTAATGAATCGCATGAATGGACAAGCACTCCAAAAAGCAGAAGCCCAATTGTGGTTTGAAAAATACAGTTACTTAACCCGCAGTTATGTAAAAGAAAGAGGCCCAAAATATACCACTAATGAAAATGGTATGTTCACTATTAAAGCAGGAGGCTTTGAAGAGTATAAAAATTTCTCCATTGAATTTTCTTACGGAAATGATTTAGTTAACAGCCTGCAGAATTTTTATATCTATAAATACAATGAAGGAACCTACGATACATATAAAACCTTCTTCTTTACCGACCGTGTTATTTATCGGCCGGGACAAACCATACAATTTAAATTACTGCATGTTTCTACAAACAATGAAAAAAATTGTAAACTGGTTCCTAACAAACAAGTTATTGTAAACTTTAAAGATGTAAATTATCAGATAGTTTCTACGCTTACTCTAACTACTAACGATTATGGTACATCCACAGGTTCGTTTATTGCCCCTCAAGGTGTTTTAAACGGACAAATGAGTATTGTAGAAAATTACGGCAGCATTTATTTCAGAGTAGAAGAATATAAACGTCCAACTTTTGAATTGCTTGCAAACGAAATTGAAGAGACATATAAACCCAATGATTCTGTTACTTGTAAATTAAAGGCGAGTGCATACGCCGGACAAGCAATTGATGGAGCGAGTGTGAAATACAGAATAATTCGTAACACCCAATTACCTTATTGGTATTGGTGGTACAGGCCTTATTACCAATCGCCGGTGGCAGCAGAAATTATCAGCGGGACAACTACCACAAATGATACAGGTGGAATTATATTAAAATTTAAAGCTTTGCCTGATGAAAAATATACAGAGAAAGATAATGTAACTTTCAATTACTCGGTTTATACAGATGTAACGGATATAAGCGGAGAAACACACAGTACGCAACAAAGTATAAATGTTGGATATCAATCTTTGTATTTAACGATTAATGCGGATGATAAATTAAATAAATCTACCGTAAAAAAATTATTCGTTAATGCAAGAAATGCAAATTATCATGATGAGAAAACTAACGGAACCTTACGGATTTTTTCTTTGAAAAACCCGGAGCGCATTTTTAGAACAAGATTATGGCAGCAAGCCGATAAACATTTGTTTACAAGAGAAGAGTATTACAAATTGTTTCCGAACGATTTGTACGACGATGAATTGAATCAGTACAAATGGGCGCGTGGGGAAAAAGTTTTTGAAACAGCTTTTAATTCTGCCGACACAGCCGGAGTAAATATTTCTACCATAAAGAAATTACAAAACGGGGTATATGTAATTGAAGCGACTTGCAAGGATGAAAAAGGTAAAGAGGTAAAAGATTTAAAATACATAACACTATTTTCGGAAGGAGAAAGTGAAATACAACCTATTAATTCGCCTGATTGGTTTCATGAATTAAAACCAATTGCAGAACCCGGAGAGAAAGCTTCCTTCATTATGTCATCGGCAAATAAAGACGTAAAATATTTCCTGCAAGTGGAACGCGATAAAAAAATAATCAGTCGCCAATTTATTTCTGCCAACATGAAGTCTTTTGAAATTCCAATTTCGGAAGAAATGCGCGGAAATTTTGTTTGTCACATTAGTTTCATAAAAAACAACCGTTATTATTATCATTCTGCAACTATCATTGTTCCATTTACAAATAAAGACTTAGAAGTTTATACGGAAACATTCCGTAATAAACTATTGCCCGGACAAAGCGAAGAATGGAAAATAGTTATCAAAAATAAAAAAGGAGAAAAAGAAAACGCAGAATTACTTGCCTCTATGTACGATGCTTCATTGGATGCTTTTGTGCCGCATTACTGGGGCGCATATTTTTATTCTTCTTATTACGCACATATTTATTTGCAAAGTAATACAGAGGGGACAAATACTTCTTACTCGTATTATTATAATAATGAAAGCAGATACGCTTATCCTGTAATTCGCTTGTACGATGAATTAAATGATTTTAGCGCCATTGACGGTAATTATGGTCGCCACTACTCCCGAGGTGGATACGGGAAAAACAGAAGAATTGCCAATGCAGAAAGTGAGACCAACATGGATGGAGCCTTTGCCGACGAAATAAGCGAGAAGAAAGAAAGTGGTGGCAGAGAAGAATCGCAAGCTACAACAGGCATGGCATTACAAACAGTAACAACTGAGGCTGTTGGCGGAAAAAGTGGTGACGACGGAGACTACTCAAAAAATAAAGATAAAAGCGGAGAGAGTGATGACCGCAATGGCTTTTTTGGGCCAAATACTACTCCTAAAGTTACTACTAACAACGAGCCTGTGCAAATGCGCAAAAATTTTTCTGAGACAGCATTTTTCTATCCTCAATTACAGAGTAATGAAAAAGGTGAAGTAATAATAAAATTCACAATGCCAGATGCAGTTACTCGCTGGAAATTTATGACGTTTGCTCACACAAAAGATTTAAAGAGTGGACAAATGACCAAAGAGCTTGTAACACAAAAACAAATTATGATACAGGCAAATGCTCCACGCTTTTTTCGAGAGGGAGATAAAATTTCTTTTCCTGTAAAAATCTCTAATACCGGAAGTCAGAATTACGAAGGAACAGCCGGGATAACTTTTTTAAATGCAGTTACCAATGAAAATATTACTTCCAAATTAATCAGTACCTCAACAACCCAAAACTTTAAAGCCGATAAAGGAAAAAGTACTTCGCTGAGTTGGGATATGATTATTCCAGAAGGCATTGGAGCAATTACGTATAAAGTGGTTGCACGCGCAGCTACAGCTTCTGACGGAGAAGAAAATACCGTGCCTGTTTTAACCAACCGTATGTTGGTTACAGAAAGCATGCCGCTGCCAATAAGAGGCAATCAAACGAAAACTTTCTCTTTCGAAAAACTAATTAATCAGAATAATCTATCAACTACACTTAAAAATCATAAACTGACTTTAGAGTTTACTTCTAATCCTGCCTGGTACGCTGTACAAAGCTTACCTTACCTAATGGAGTATCCTTACGAGTGCGCGGAACAAACTTTTAGTCGCTATTACGCCAACTCTTTAGCGAGCTACATTGCAAATTCAAAACCCGTTATCAAAAAAGTTTTCGACTCCTGGAAAAACGGTTCGCCTGAAGCTTTCTATTCTAACTTGCAAAAAAATCAGGAATTAAAATCTGTGATGCTCGAAGAAACCCCATGGGTGCTCGATGCTAAAAACGAAAACGAGAGCAAGAAACGCGTTGGATTATTATTTGACCTCAACCGCATGAGCAGTGAAATGGGCGCAGCTAATCGCAAACTTTTACAAATGCAATGCAGTAATGGTGGCTGGCCATGGTTTACCGGAATGCCGGATGACGAATACATCACCCAACACATCGTTTGCGGTTTCGGACATTTAGATAAATTAGGTGCAATAAAAGTTCGTACTGATAATAAATGGTGGAATGCATTGGTAAGAGCACTTAGTTATTGCGATAATCGTTTGGATGAAGAATACGACCGCATTAAAAAATATTACAAAGATTATAAAACCGAAAACCATTTATCGCAACATGCAATTCAGTATTTATATGCGCGCAGTTTTTATATGGATGGGCCGGTTAACGGAAACGCCAAAGAAGCGTATACTTATTTTATGGGGCAGTCAAAAAAATACTGGACATCGCAAGGGCGTTACATGCAATCGATGATCTGTTTATCCTTATTCAGAAACAACGAAAAAGTTGTTGCTGCAGATATTATAAAATCGTTAAAAGAAAACGCCATACAAAGCGAAGAAATGGGCATGTACTACAAAGAAAATTATGCCGGTTATTATTGGTATGAATCGCCCATTGAAGCGCAGAGTTTAATTATTGAAGCGTTTACCGAAGTAGCCGCCAATACAAAATTAGCTGATGAGTTGCGCATTTGGTTATTAAAAAGCAAGCAAACTCAAAATTGGAAAACCACCAAAGCCACCTGCGAAGCGGTGTACGCTTTGTTACTGCAAGGCACAAATTGGCTGGCTACCGAACCCAATGTAGAAATTACATTGGGTAATATTCTGGTTGATCCTACCAAGGACCCGGACATGAAAGTAGAAGCAGGCACCGGATACTTTAAAAAAGTTTGGAACGGCACAGAAATAAAATCGGAGATGGGCAAAGTAAAAGTTGTAAAAAAAGGAGACGGCATAAGTTGGGGTGCAGTATACTGGCAGTATTTTGAACAGTTAGATAAAATAACTTCGGCCGAAACAAATTTAAAACTCAACAAAAAATTATTTCTTCAAAAAAATACAGCAAGCGGACCAATACTACAAGAAGTAAAAAACAACGATGCACTTGCCATTGGAGATAAAATAAAAGTGCACATTGAATTACGTGTTGACCGCGATATGCAATATGTACACATGAAAGATATGCGTGCTTCAGGTTTTGAGCCCGTAAATGTTTTGAGTGGTTACAAGTGGCAGGATGGTTTAGGTTATTACCAAAGCACGCGAGATGCTGCAACAAATTTTTTCTTCAGCTCCTTACCAAAAGGCACATATGTTTTTGAGTATTCATTAAACGTGAGTCACACCGGTAATTTCAGCAATGGTGTAACCAGCATACAATGTATGTACGCACCTGAGTTTACCAGCCACAGCGAAGGCGTGCGCGTTACGGTGAAGAAGTAATTACCTCGATATCGTCATTGCGAGAAGGCTGCTGGCAACGAAGCAATCTCACAATAAAATGAACTAATCCCTCTGTAACAGGAGGGGTTTTTTTGTGGGCGTTTCCCCGCATTTAATTTTATCTTTCAATCCGTATTATAACGCGGGGTCGGGCTGCTGCGGGGTTCGCTTCGCTCCGCTTTTTTACATTCATGTCAGTTCGAGCTTAGTCGAGAACCGTAACCAATTGCCCTTATAAAACAATCTGTAAAAAGAGCCAAGCCCTTTGCATCCCTAACGCAAACAGCCACTATGTCACCCCT
>CAZZEI010000103.1:0-11690 GCA_964653165.1 uncultured Flavobacteriaceae bacterium
TTGCAGGTCCAACAGTTTGCATATAATTTATTTTGTACTCTTTAAAGGAAGTTACAAAAAATACAGTCTGAAATAACATCAAAAATAAAGTAGCATAAACAACAAATTTTAATCCTGATTTTCCTGCTACTTTCCCTCCTATTTCTCCGTCATAATTATTTTTTCTATCATAATAAACAGCCGCATACAAAAACGGAAACATACATAACAATCCTATTAAATAAACATGTGTTATATATTTTATGTGATTGCCATAATAAATAAAACATACTGCAGCTGAAAAAAGCACTGCATAAATAAAAGCAAGTATAAAGGTTTTGTTTTGTTGCACTTTATTTTTTTATAGAACGCAGATAACGCAGATTGCTTATGATTATTTATGATTTATTTATTGGAACGAGATATGTGTGATTATGTATGGTATATTATTAAATTAAACAGCAACAAAAACAGCACTTACGATAAACCGTCTGTGCTATCAGCGTTCCATTATTTATTCATACTTACTAAAAACTCTTCGTTAGATTTTGTGCCCTTCATATGATCGCGCATAAATTCCATACCTTCTACAGGAGTCATATCACTTAAGTGTTTACGCAATACCCACATACGTTGCAAAGTGCTGGCATCTAATAACAAATCGTCTCTTCGTGTTGAAGAAGCTGTAAGGTCGATAGCAGGAAAAATACGCTTATTGGATATTTTTCTATCCAATTGCATTTCCATGTTTCCGGTTCCTTTAAACTCTTCAAAAATAACTTCATCCATTTTAGAACCGGTTTCAATAAGAGCCGTTGCAAGAATAGTTAATGAACCACCGTTTTCAATTTTACGTGCAGCTCCAAAAAAACGTTTTGGTTTATGTAAAGCATTTGCATCTACACCACCTGTTAAAACTTTACCTGATGCAGGTGATACAGTATTATAAGCGCGTGCAAGACGAGTAATTGAATCAAGAAGAATAATGACATCATGTCCGCACTCTACCAAACGTTTTGCTTTTTCTAAAACTATATTGGCAATGCGCACATGCTTTTCGGCCGGTTCATCAAAAGTAGATGCAACAACCTCTGCATTAACACTACGTGCCATATCTGTAACCTCCTCAGGACGTTCATCGATAAGCAATACTATTAAATATGCTTCGGGATGATTGGCTGCAATTGCATTAGCCACTTCCTTTAATAAAACAGTTTTACCCGTTTTTGGTTGAGCCACAATTAATCCACGTTGACCTTTACCAATGGGACAAATTAAGTCCATGACACGTGAAGAAAGGGTTTCGTGTTTATGTCCGGTTAATTTAAATTTTTCGTAAGGAAAAAGCGGCGTAAGAAAATCAAAAGGAACTCTGTCGCGCACCCAAGAAGGATCTCGACCATTAATTTTTTCGACTTTTACCAAAGGAAAGTATTTTTCTCCTTCTTTTGGCGGGCGAACGCTTCCGCGAACTGTATCACCGGTTTTTAATCCGAATAATTTTACTTGTGATTGTGAAACATACACATCATCGGGAGAACTTAAATAGTTGTAATCTGATGAGCGAAGAAATCCGTAGCCATCGGGCATCATCTCAAGTACTCCTTCGGCATGAATTATGCCATCAAAATTAAACTGCGCATCATCACGCTTAAAATTTTGCTGATTTTGGTTTGTTTGATTTACATTTTGATTATTAGAATCATTCTCCTTTTTAAAGGCAAATTCGTCTTGAGGCTGCTGCATTTGATTATTTACAGGGTTTTGCTGGGTATTTTGCTCTAAAGGGGTTGAAGTAGTAGCTGACTCAACAGCAGGTTGAACAACGGGTTCCTCATGCACTTCTTCATTGCTTACAGGAGTATTTGTTTCTTCCTCAGGTATAGGGTCTAATTTTACTTTTCTTGACCGCATTACCTTTTTAGGCTTTCCTTTTTCTTCTTCGTCTTTTTTCATAGGCTGATTAAATATCTTTTTTACTAAAAAAGTGTATGTATTTTATATTGGGTGATTAATTACTAAAGCGCGGGGTTATTTATAGAAAGAAACTATGCTTTGTTCTAAAACATAAATGTTGAATTGTTTATTAGGATACAAATATTCAAGGATTTTTTGAGTGATTTTACCGTAAGAACTTACGGTACATCGTATTACTTAGTACAAATATGCATATTTTTTATTAAACCACAAATTTTTTTTTATTCTTTACGCTCACGTTGGGTACCCGCTTTGCTTTTTAAGAATATCAGCCAGACTGCATTTTTCCACTTTTGATGTAACCCAGGCGGCAATATCAAAATAACTTAGCAGATTTTGCTGAACGGGATCTGTTTGTATGTTAGTGTCTATTCCCTCTTTAAGTTTTATAAAAAGTTTTGTTAGTTCGTTCGTTCCGGGCTGCTTATTAACATAAGTCTTGAAAAATTTAGTCAGCAACTGCAAGGAGCCCATCATACAATTTCGCTTTTCTAATTGACGTTGCGTAGTACTGAGACAATATTCGAGTACATCTGTTTTTCCACCTTCAAAATGAATAATCAAACTAAGGACATATGCCATACAAGTTATGTCGGAATTATATTCCAATTCATTATTAATAATATGATTAAGATGTTTTGAAGATTCCTTTAAATTACCGGTACCGTAATATACTTTGGCCAGGTAAAAATAGAATTGTTGGTCGGAATACATTGGGTTTTCACTAAGCGGGAGACCTTGCCTAAAGCGGGCATATTCATCAATTACCTCTAACGATTTTTCAAAATAGCCACAGGAGTTATATACATCAATAAGCAAATTATACAACATGTACTTTTGAAACTGAGTACCTCTTTTCATTTCATCCATTTCATTTTGTAAAAAATGAATTGCGGTTACAGCTTCTCCAAACTGACCTAAATTAGAAAGCACAAGTGCCTTGTTGTAGTAGGTATTATAATAGGCAGCAAAGCGCACCTGAATCATGTGCGGGTATTTTTTCCACAATTTAATCAACTCATTACGTATGCGTGTGTCGTTTTCATAATCTTTAGTGGCGTAATAAACAATTCCCTTTGCGAGATAAAAAAATATTTTATGATTAAAATTATAATTGGCGTCCGGATCAAGAAGTTCTTCTTCGTAAACCTGTTTAAACTCAGGTGTTTTTAAAATATCGCGGATAAAAGAAGACTGATGGTGCTTAATGCGCACCAATGCAAAAAGTTTACGGTAGTTTAAAAAACTTCTTTTTGCCAGCAACATTTTTTTTATTTGAGAAAGCGTTTCGGCATTGTTGTTTTTTGTTTTAAGTTGCAAATCAGCTACCGTTAAAGAACTATCAAATAACTGTAATTTAAAAGCTTCTGTTTCAGCTTCCATTAGTGTTTCCCGTAAAAACGGCTCGTATTTTTTGCGCAGACTTAGTGAAGCAAAATTTATTTTCCTTCGTAACATTACCTGAGGCAACTGAGACATTTCTTCGAGTCGGTTTAAAATAAAATGGCTGAGGTAATTTTTTGTAAAAGCAAAGTTGTTCAGGTTCTTTTCGTAACCAAGTTTCTTAATAATTTCCTTTTCGTTATAAACTGTCTGGGACAATATTTCATGAAAAAACAGCATGTAATTATTTGACCCACTTTTTTTATGTTGGTCAGATGTTTTTAAAATATATTCTATCTCTTTACCGGAAAGAGATTTAATAAGTTCAAATATATTTTCTGACGGTTTCATAAAATAACGCCAAAGTTTTTAGCTTGCTTTTGCACTACACTTTCCAGCTCGCTGAAATAATCTTCAAAAATTTTCATGTTTTTATCGGTAGGTGCCTTAAGGCTGTGTATGGCAACCTGCCACTCAATAATTTCATACAACATTTCAAGATTAGCCAATTTTCGGGCCAGCTTTTTAGCTTTTGCCAATAGTTTTTCGGCCTGCATATTTAAATTCTTCTCTAATAAAATTTCTACCTGGCTTATATAACTGCGCGCCAGGGTAGTTTCTGTTTTATGGTACTCCTCAAGTCCTGCAATAAGAAGGTTAAAAACCGCTCTTACAGTTTCGGGTGTAAAATCGGTATTTGTATCCTTAGAATTAGTTTCAATAAAATAAAACAGGGTTTGAAGTTGATCGGCGTTTTTAGGTGAGAGGACTGAAATACGAGTTTTAAAAAATTTTTTTAAGTAGCCCTTTTCAGAAGAAGCTAATTCAGAAAAAAGTAAGGCTGATTTTTGCAGACAATTCATGCATTAGAATACTACTAAATTTATTGAAACGCGAAACCTAAATCGATTTAATTAATTCTATTTCTTACCTTGCTTGAATCCTATAAGTAATACTGCGCAACCGGAGCCATTGTTTGAGGGATCAAGCTTGGCCTCTATGGTAACCTCAATAGTAGATTTCACTTTAAAATCCCAATAAGGTGCATTTTTATAATCTTTATTTGTAAAAAGAATATTTCTTTCCTGGTCGTAAATTGAAAATACAAGATTTCCATCGCTTAAACCGCTGCAAGCTGCTATACGATAAACAGTCTCGCCAAAAAAAGTAGTTTTAAACTCGGCTGTTTCCTCAGGATTCAACAAGAGAGCACGGTATTGCTGTCCGTCAGATATAAATGAAGCTATAATGTGTTTTGCACATAAATTTGCAATTGTATCACATTGTGCATTACTCGTGAAAGGTTTAGCCAATAAAAGTAAAGCAGAAAATAAACAAGTAGCGAAAATCTTTTTCATACTATAAAATTAGGCTTTAGCCGGGTTAACAATTTTTTTACGAATAGACTCTACTTTGGCTGCAATCTGATCTACTTGCTCTTGAGTCATAGTAACATCAGTATGACTATTGATTGTTGTTGCTTTTATAGCCACATCGGTTTCAGGCTTTTCGAAAACATATTTATATTCGATAGAATCATAAATCTTGCTCAAATCTTTTAATTCAGTAATAAGTGAAGCATATTCAGTTTGTGCTTCAAATTGTGAAAGAAGCTTTATTAGACTGTTAAGTGCCTGTTTTTGGTCGGCAATGCGAGGTCTTACATCTTCATTTACTTTTGTTTTATTAACAACAATAGCAAAGTTCAAGCTCTCAATCCAGCCACCCGTAAGTATTAATCCACTTATGTCATTACGCTTATTGTTTTTCAAAAAGGCATCTCCGGCACGGTAAGCTAATCCAACCAAAACCATCATGGAATCTTTATTAGAAATATTGGTATTAAACCGTTCCATCGTCTGCGTATCAAAGGCTCCCGAAACACCAAGTGCATCCGATAATTTTTTTACAGCTATAAGATACAGGGTGGCATCTTGGGTTTTATTATACATACTAACATAGCCAAGATCGGCTCCATAAATACCCAAATTAAGTGCCTTAGAAAAATCAGTAGAATATTGATTCATATTATCCTTTGTGTTCAGGATAGTTTTATCATAAGGTGCTCCCGATTTTTGAATAAGCATGGCGGTTTGCAATGGAGAGGGAATGCTAAAAAGTTCTCCTCCCAAATTGAGCACTCCACCCGAAACAATTTTAGTTGTGTCTTCCTGTATTTCTTCCGGGTTTTCAGATTTTCCTTTATCTCCGCCACAAGATGCGAGCAGCAAAAAGCACAAAGGAAACACCAGGAACGAAATTTTTTTAACGGATTTTACCATAATTACTAAAAGTTACTATTTACAAAGAAACAAAATTATTTGAAACGATAGAAAAACCCTTGAAATTTTTGCCAAAGAAGCCCTTTTCTTACAATGAAAGGCCTGTTTTAGTACATATCTGACTTCATTAAGCCTATTTTATTAAAAAAATGCCTGAAAGAGGTGCTTAAAACGCCCATTCCGTAAGTGGCACTTCTACTAAAATTGATTGAAGATGCCTCATCAAAATACTTGGTGGGACAGGTAATTTCAGCTATTTCAAAACCGGCATAAAAAATCTGAGACAACATCTGGTTATCAAACACAAAATCGTCGCTGTTTTTATGGTATTTAATACCTCGTAAAACATCAGCACTAAATGCTCTGTAGCCGGTATGGTATTCTGATAATTTCTCGTTAATAAGTATGTTTTGAGCCAAGGTAAGGCAACGGTTAAAAATGTATTTGTATATGGGCATTCCGCCTTTTAAAGCTCCCTTGCCCAAAATACGGGAGCCTAAAACCACAGGATACAATCCGCTTGCTATAAGTTCAGCCATAACCGGAATTAACCTAGGAGTATATTGATAATCGGGATGCAACATAATTACAATATCGGCGCCCAGCTCAAGGGCCTTATCATAACAGGTTTTCTGATTTCCTCCGTATCCTTTGTTTTTTTCATGGCGAATAACGTGTTTAATGCCTATCTGCCTTCCTACTTCGCTTGTATTATCTTTGCTGCAATCATCAACCAATACAACATCATCCACAATATCAAAAGGAATTTCCTCGTATGTACGTTTAAGGGTCTTCTCTGCGTTATAAGCAGGAAGTACAACTACGATCTTTTTTCCTTTAACCATTGGATGCAAAAATAAAAATTTATGATAATCTGCTATTAAAAGTTATACACGTATCCTTTTTGATACTTGGAGGCTTCTTTGGTCTGATTTTAGCTCTCAAATAATACCTTTGTAAGACGCATGAATGTAAAGACTCTTCATATTTATCTAATAAAAAAGTATATCCCTCCTTTTTTAGCCACCCTTTTTATAGGCATGTTTATTTTTTTTATGATTTTTATCTTTACTTACATTGATGAAATAGCAGGCAAAGGGGTTGAAAGCAGCACACTTGCTAAAATGTTCGGTTATATATTTCTTACCTTTTTACCGGGAGCTATGCCGCTTGCGATACTTCTTTCATCCATTATGACTTTTGGTAATTTGGGCGAAACCTATGAACTGGCCTCGATGAAATCGGCCGGCTTATCTTTATTTTCTATTATGCGGCCGGTTTTGGTTTTAATAATTGGCTTAGCCGGGTTTTGCTTTTTATTCAACAATTACACCTTACCCTATCTTCATTTAAAAGCAACCCGTTTATTGTATGATGTAAGAAGCGCCAAACCGGCTTTTAACTTAAAAGAAAGCGTTTTTTATAACGGCATTGAGGGCTTTAGTATTCGTGTAGGAAGTAAAGAAAGAGACGGTAAGACAATTCACAACGTATATATTTACGACCATAGCGAAGGTTTGGGCAATACGGTACAGATGTACGCAAAAGACGGTGAGATATTTGTTACCCCTGACTCCCGGTTTTTAGTAATAAAACTTTTAAATGGAACGCGTTACCAACAATCGGTAAACGATTCTAAACAACAGCTTACACGACCTAACATGATTATGCATTTTAAAGAACAATTAGTAAGAATTGACCTTAGTGGTTTTAAAATGCAAAGTACTGACGAATCACTTTTTAAAAACCATGCAGAGATGATGAATGTTAGTCAACTTCATTCCTATAAAGATACGGCGGCTAAATTTCGGTTGGAAACCTATAAACAAACCTATAACCAATTTACGGCTCAATATTATTTTCAGAAAAGTTTGGTTCAATTTAAAGAAAACAGGAACGATAGCACTTTTATTTCACTTGCTACATATTTAGGAAAACAACCTGAACTAAAAAGAAAAAGTATAATTGAAAGTGCGCAAAACATGATTAAGAGTGCCCAAACCTTTGTTGTGTCAAAAGTAAATGAAGAAGAATCACAGGTTTCTGAACAGGCTAAATACGAAGTTGAATGGCATAAAAAATTTACCCTTTCATTTGCTTGCATCATATTATTTTTTGTTGGAGCACCACTAGGTGCCATTGTCCGTAAAGGTGGTTTTGGTATGCCTGTAATAATTTCAGTTTTTCTCTTTATTATTTATCATGTAATTTGCTTTACGCTCGAAAAAATGGTTTTAGAAGATAAGCTTATTGTAATTGCCGGTATGTGGACTGGTCCACTGTTTTTTCTTCCACTCGGATTATGGTTAACAACAAAAGCTGCCAAAGACTCTCCTTTATTTGATATGACAAGTTATACAGAATTTTTTAAAAAAATACTTTTAAAATTAAATTTTAAAAAAACGCATGCGCATACTACAATTAAGTAATAAACCACCGTACCCTCCAAACGACGGAAGTGCGATAGCAGTTTATAATATGGGCTGTGGTTTTATTGCGAATGGAGTTGAACTTACTTTGCTGACCATAAATACAAAAAAGCATTTTAAACCGGATGAGCTTGTAGAAGAACATTTTAAAAAGCAAAGTCATTACACTTCCGTTTACCGCGATACAGAAGTTAACGCCGGTGGAGCCCTGTTAAATTTATTTTCAAATAAATCGTATATAGCAAGTCGGTTTTATTTTAAACAGTTTGAGGAAAAATTAATTTCCATTTTAAAGAAAAATACATTTGACATTGTTCAGCTTGAAAGTATATTTATGGGCGATTACATTCCCGCAATTCGTGCTCACAGTAAAGCTAAAATTTCAGTTCGAACGCATAACATTGAGCACCTGATATGGCAGCGCATTCTCGAAAACGAAAAATCAATTTTCAAAAAAAAATATATTGCCCTTCAAAATAAACGCCTAAAACAATTTGAAAATAAAATTTTACAAAGCGTTGATACGATTGTCCCGATAACTACTGTGGATGAAAAGTATTTTCGCAATTGGGGTATCAATAAACCATTTTTCTCCTCTCCTACCGGACTTATGCTGGATAAATACAATGTAAACCATACGAAAGAAATACCGAACAGTGTTTTTCATTTTGGTTCCATGGATTGGATGCCCAATGAGGAAGCGGTTTTATGGTTTTTAGAAAACGTTTGGGATTTGGCATTACAAAAAATACCGCACGCAAAATTTTATGTTGTTGGCAGAGATATGTCTCAAAATATTTTAGCGCTAAAAAAACCAAATGTTATAATAGTTGGCAAATCAGAAAGCGCAGAGCTGGTGTATCAATCCTATTCAATTATGGTAATTCCACTTTTATCCGGTAGCGGTATGCGTATTAAAATGATTGAAGGGATGGCTTATGCAAAACCAATTGTGAGTACGCGTATTGGGGCAGAGGGTATTGCAGTTACTGCAGAGAAAAATTGTCTGATAGCAGATAATCAGGTTGATTTTGCCAATGCACTTGCGGCACTTTTAAGTAACGACGAGAAAAGAAAAAACATTGGAGTTGAAGCAAGAAAATTTGCTGAACAATATTTTACCAATACTACGTTAGTAAAGCAATTGATTGATTTTTACAAAACAATTATATAGTGTATCTGATTATTTACCAAATAGTTTTTTGTGTCACTGCACTGGCTGTGCTGCACACATACATTTTCTATGGACTATTTCTTTATTTTTTTAGTTCAGGGAAAAAAAATAAAAATATACTAACTTATCTTTCTACCGATGAACATCCTGAAATTGCAGTAATATGTGCTGCTTATAATGAAGAAAAAGTTATAGAAGAGAAAATAAATTCAACTTTCAATACTACTTATCCAAAAGAAAAAATTACTTTTTATATCGGGACTGATGCTTGTACAGATAGCACAGTTGCTATTATTAAAAAGATTCAATTATCTTATCCAAACTTAAAACTTGCTGAATTTACAACGCGCACCGGGAAAATTGGCATTATAAACAAGCTTTGTACCGAAGCACCCGCTTCATTACTAGTTATGACAGACGCCAATGTGTTTTTTAAGCCTGATACTTTTTTTGAACTGGCAAAACATTTTAAAAACCCCGAAGTACATATGGTTTGCGGAAATGTAATTAAACGACCGCTTAACAAAGAAACTGTTACTCAAAACGAATTGCATTACATGAATTTTGAAAACTCTTTAAAATATGCTGAGAGCAAACAATGGCAAATTGTGATGGGCGCAGAAGGTGGATGTTATGCTTTACGTAAAGATTCATTCAAAAAAGTTCCGTCTAATTTTAATGTAGATGACTTTTTTATTACTTGTTTGGTTCTTCGAAGTAAAAAACAAATACTTTTTGAACCCGATGCTTTGGTTTACGAGGATGTTGCCTCTACTACCAAAAATGAGTTTACACGCAAAGCACGTATTGCGACAGGTAATTTCCAGAATTTATTTTATTTTAAAGACTTGCTATACAAATTCTGGGGAAAGATTGGCTTCGCCTTTTTATCGCATAAAGTTTTGCGTTGGCTGACTCCATTTTTCTTTTTACTCAATTATATTTGCTGTGTGATGCTTATTAAAACTAATGTAGTTTTTGAAATACTTTTTTTCATCCAATTATTTTTACTTGTTCTTCCTCTTTTAAATTACCTGTTGGTTTTAATTAAAATTCGCATAAACCCGCTTATTTCTATCTCCCATTTCATGATAATGAACGCAGCGCTGTTCGTTGGATTTATTCGCTTCAGTAAGGGTGTTGGCAGTAGCGTGTGGCAGCCGGTTGATCGTTAGTTGAAACGACTCTTCTTAAGCTGAGAAAAAGCTTTAATCTTCCTTAGATAATAATCAATAACAATACTTCCACAATAAATTTTAGAGAACGAAGCTTTGTAATTTTTATTCGCTTTTAACTCTTTTCTTTGATTAAAAACTCTTGGAAAAGAAAAATAATATGCAAAGTGAGCCCGTACAACCGCCCAGGTATGAAGTGGCCTTCCTTCCAACAAAAATTTTATTCCGGCAATGCCATCTAATTCTAAACGGGCAACGACAATAAAAAACCAATTTGAATTTGGATAATTTTTTGTAAGCGTAATAAGATTGTTTCTAAAATTTAAAAAAGTTTTCTTCGGACTAAGTTTATTTAATGTCCCTCCTCCCACATGATAAACTACGGAAACAGGAACTGCCATTATCCTATTCCCCAAATTTTTCATGCGCCAACACAAATCAATTTCCTCCATATGCGCAAAATAATTCCCATCAAAGCCCTTTAATTCGTTAAATATATTTGCCCGCACAAACATGCAGGCACCCGATGCCCAAAAAATTTCTTCTGTAGTGTTGTATTGTCCGTTATCCTTTTCGAGCGAATTAAAAATTCTGCCACTGCAAAACGGATAACTATATTTATCAATAAATCCGCCACAGGCTCCTGCATATTCAAATTCATCTTTTGCATTATAAGAAAGTATTTTAGGCTGACAGGCAGAAACCGTTTTATCCTTTTCCATTAAATCAATAATAGGCTCAATCCAATTTGGAGTAACTTCCATATCCGAATTAACCAAAACAAAATAATCAGCCTCAACTTGTTTTAACGCTTCATTATAGCCTTGGGCAAAGCCATGATTTTTATCAAGCTGAATAGTTTTTACCTGTGGGAATTCTTTTTTTAAATAATTTACCGAACCATCTGTAGAAAAATTATCAGCAACAAACACGTCGGCACCAACCGAATTAGAAATAACTGAAGGAAGAAATTGTTGCAACAGTTTTTTACCGTTATAATTTAAAACAACAACTGCTACAACAGGTTTGTGCATATTTAATTAGCGGGGATTTTGAAACAAGTCATCAGCACCCGAACCATAGGTGTTGTTAGTTGGTGTAGTTTGATCGAGATTCATAATTTGATTGGTACGTTGTTTAAGTTTAATCTGCCATCTGTCATCCCGTACTTCTCCTCTGGCATCGCTATGTATTAACTGATAACATTTGCCATCCAGTTCACGATTATAAAAAACAAATTTTTTATTTGATTGAAACTGCCCTGTAACAGGGTCTTTAACACGGTAATATT
>CAZZEI010000104.1:0-11201 GCA_964653165.1 uncultured Flavobacteriaceae bacterium
GGTATAATCTAGCGGGACATTAGAAAGTGTTAAAAAACCCTTGTCTTTAAAATGTGCATTATGTAATGAGTTATCATGGTTATCTAAAACTTTTTTAAGGTAGGTAGATTGCCCGTAAACACATTCGTTAAATAGCGATTCATTGTAACTTGCGAATCCTTCATTAATATACATTTCCTGGGCTGTTTCGCAGGTAACCAAATCGCCCCACCAGTGATGAGACAGCTCGTGTGCCATTAAAAACTCGTAAGTGGTAGTGCCATTAGCTGTCAACAAAGGATAAGCAATATTAGTTGCGTGTTCCATAGCACCGCTGTTAAACGGAACAAGTACAAACCCCAGACGAGGCCAGCCAAAAGGACCATAATGACTTTCGAAACAATTAAAAGCATTTTGCAAATTCACGAAAGAATTTTTAAGTTTAGTGGTATCTGCGGGTAATGCTGCAAGTTTAACAGGTACATTACCGTTAAGTCCGGCAAAATTTTGCTGCAAGAAAACATAATTATTTACAGCCACTGAAGCTAAATAAGTTGGTATAGATTTGTTTAAAACCCAGGTGCGGTAATTATAATTACTTCCGTCAAGCGAATCTTTGGTTAGTATTCCATTGCAAACAGCTCTTTTACCGGGGGGAGAAATAATATTAAACTAAAAAGTGCATCTTTCTAAAAAATTATCGAAGCACGGAAACCAGCAACGCCCAAAACTGTGAAAATTTGGACTAAAACCAACGCCAAGATTATACGCATAACCACTGGAGAAAGAAAAACCACCCCATCCGGATGGGTCTGCTAAAGGAATGCCATGGTAATAAACTATTGCAGTAAGCGTATCTGTATTATTAAATATTCCAGGAAGATTTACGTTGAGCAAAGTATCATTATAGATATATGTAAGTTTTTGGTTGAGACAAGTAATGCTGTCTATCTTCATTTTAAGTAAATCGAGCATGATATGATTTTGCCCGTTTATTTTAGGTGTAAATTTTATGGCTGTGTTACCTCTGATAGTATCTTTTATAAAATCTATAATTGAGAGCGAAATATTTTCATGGAGGACATCAATTGTATCACTCCTGAGATTTGCGGGTGCTGTTTGTGCAAAAATATTTCCATGCCTGCTTTTATTTGATTGACAACCAAGATTTGATTGAGCATGCAAAATTGAAACAGAAAAGAGTATACATAGAAAAATAAATACCTTTTTCATCAGCTGATTTTTATTCATCTAATATAGTAAAAAATTACAGTTTAAAAGCTTTAATGGCATTATCCATTCGGGCTATTGTTTCGGCCTTCCCAAACAATTCCATCATTTCAAATAAAACAGGCCCTCCGCCTACTCCGGTTAACGATACGCGAAAAAGTTGCATTACTTGCCCTGTTGGTATTCCCATTTTTTCTGCAGTTGCCTTTAAAGTACTTTCCGTTTCAACTGAAGTAAAATTTGAAAGTGAATTTAAGTCTTCTCTTAACTGTTTTATAAAAGATAATGATTGTTCCGTTAAGCGTTTTTTTACTACTTCAGTGTCGTATGTTTTTGGAGCAATAAAAAAATACGAGCCCAAATCCCAGAATTCGCTAACGAAATGAGATTTTTCTTTCATCATTCGGCAAAAACCTTCCAAAAATAATTCTGAATGCTGAATTCTAACTTCTGAATTTTTCAATTTTTCTTCGATGATGGGTTTTACCAATTCGGCAAGTTCTTTATCAGTTTTCTTGCGCAAATACTGTTGGTTGAACCATTTTGTTTTATCCGGATCAAATTTTGCGCCCGCTTTATTTACTCTTTCAAAAGAAAAAAGATTTATTAATTCTTCTTTGCTGTATATTTCCTGGTTATTTCCTGCATTCCAACCCAAAAGTGCCAGCATATTTACAAAAGCTTCAGAGAAAAATCCTTTTTCCTTATATCCGTCGTAATGAAAATTATCTCTCTCATCAAACCAGTTAAGCGGGAACATGGGTAGTCCTGATTTATCGCGTTTACTTAACTTTCCATTCCCATCAGGTTTTAAAATGAGAGGTAAATGTGCGAGCTTAGGCATTTGTTCCTCCAGGCCTAAATAACGATAAATTAAAATGTGTGCGGGGGCAGATGGCAACCATTCTTCTCCGCGTACTGCGTGAGAAATTTCCATTTCAATATCATCCACAATGTGAGCGAGATGATACGTTGGCATTCCGTCACTCTTTAATAAAACTTTATCATCAACTTGCGTAGAATTTACAACTACCCAACCGCGAATGATATCGTGAAAACGAATTTCTTCATTGCGCGGAACTTTTAATCGGATTACATAAGGAGTTCCTGCATCCATTAGTTTTTTTACTTCATCTTCACTAAGCGTCAATGAGTTTTTCATATTCTGGCGGGAAACTGCATTGTATTGCGGCGCAACAACCTTTGCGGCTTCTAAACGTTTCCGCATTTCATCTAACTCTTCAGATGTATCAAAAGCGTAGTAGGCATTTCCTCCGGCAATTAATTTATCGGCATACTTTTTATAAATACCTAATGCCTTGCGTTCGCTCTGGCGGTAAGGTGCGTGCTTACCATCACCAAAACCGACACCTTCATTGGGTTCGATGCCACACCATTTAAGCGCAGCAATAATATATTCTTCGGCACCTTTTACAAAGCGTGTTTGATCGGTGTCTTCAATACGTAAAATAAAATCTCCTCCATGGTGTTTAGCAAATAAATAATTAAACAAAGCAGTGCGAACACCTCCCATATGCAAACCTCCGGTTGGGCTTGGAGCAAAACGCAACCGAACTCTCTTATTTTCCATCATATATATATAAACGCAAAGATATAAATCTTAAGCCCTTTTTAGGTATTTTTTTGTATATTGAGTCCAATTATAGATATAAATATTGCTTTCAAACTATGCTTTTTATAAAGAAATTTATATTCCTGCTTTTCATCCTGATTTATTTTGAAAATAATTATGCCCAAAGTAAATACCCGCAAGATGACAGTTTGCAATTACAGCTTAAAAAAGCAGAAAATATTGCTAAAACAAATTACGATTCAGCTTCTGTATTAATTCAGGATATAATTAAGCAATGTATTAAAAAAAACAAGTCTTATGAATTGGCTTTAGCATACAAATTAGAAGGTTATTGCCAGTATTTTAAAAGTAATTATCCTGTGGCGCTTGCATGTTATCAGAAATCAGAAAAAGTTGCCGAGCAGTATCAATTCAAAGACATTTTGCTTTCCTTACATAACCTAAAAGGAACTTTCTATAAAAAACAGAATTTATTGAAAGAAGCCATGCGAGAATTTAAAAGGGGCAACGAAATTGCTAAGGAAATTAATAATTCGGTCAGTATTCCAAGTTTCATGAATGATATTGGGCTAATTTATGAGTTAGATAATAAAATGGATGCAGCAATTGCAAATTACAAAGAAGCATTAACTATATACAAAAGCCGGAATGATAAGCTTGGTATGTCTTACAGTCTTGATTATTTAGGTGTTGCGTATGCCAATCAGGATAAATTTACAGAGGCATTAAATAGGATGCTGGAAGCACTCGAAATTAGAAATCAGTTAAAAGAAAAAGCTCCGATTTCAATAAACCTGAATAACATAGGAGAAATTTATATAATAAAAAAAGAATATTCACTTGCCCTGCCCTACTTGCTTAAAAGTGCAGAAATTTCGAAAGAAATAAAGTATGCCGATTTATTAAATCATACGCTTATCTTAATTGCACAATGCTATTACCAAAGCAAGGATTTTAAAAAAGCCTATGATTATTTTAGTCAGAGTGCCGCCATAAGAGACAGTATTTAGACTGAAAAGAATTCAAAAAGTATAAATGAAATGGAAGCCAAGTATCAAAACGAAAAAAAACAATTGCAAATTGAAAGTCTGAATTCGCAAAATGAACTTAAAGAAACCCGATTATCTAAACAAAGAACCACAATAATACTTGCTGTGATTGTCGCCATTCTTGCGGGAATAGGAGTACTTTTCATTTTCTTATCAAACCGAAAAATAAAAAGGGCCCATACTATTATTGCAAAACAAAAAGAATTAGTGGAATTGGCAAAACATAAAGTTGAAATACAAAAAGAATTGATAGAAGAAAAACAAAAGGAAATTCTGGATAGTATTCATTATGCAAAGCGAATACAGAATTCATTGCTCACATCGCAAAAATACATTCATAAACATTTAGAAAGATTGAAAAAGAGGGGTTCTATTTAATTAGTATCAAACTTATCCAACTCTTTAGGTTGATTGTAGTATTTCCCCTTTTTGCGAATTGATTTTCGAATATATTTGGGTCTTCCTTTACTTTCTTCCAATATTTTTCCGAGATACTCGCCCAAAATAGAAATTCCCAATAAATTAATTCCGCCAAAAAATAAAACAAGTACAATAATAGAGGTTAAACCATGTGGTATATTGGGCATGGTAATTTTAGCAATAACTTGTGCTATAATTGCTACAAACGAAATTAAAGTAAGAAGTAATCCGGCATAACTCATTATTTCCAAAGGCACAAAGCTAAAACTAAAAATACCCTTTTTAGCCCACCAGATATTTTTACGCCAGTTGTTTGTTGAAACACCGAACATACGTTCCGGACGGAAAAAATGTACTCCCGTTTGCTTAAAACCAACCCAGGCACGCAGTCCTCTTAAAAATTGTTCTTTCTCGGGTAAAGCTAAAATATGTGTAATTACTTTTCTGTCTAAAAAAGAAAAATCACCGGCATGCAAAGGAATATTTATGTTAGACATTTTTTTAAACACCATGTAAAACTGTCTGTAAAACCAAATCAAAAATTGATTTCCCTCACGTTTATCCCGTACGCCGTAAATTACTTCGTAACCCTGTTTCCACTTTTCATAAAACTGCGGAATAGTTTCAGGCGTGTCCTGCAAATCTCCTTCTAACCATATAACTGCATCACCAGTCGCAATACTTGATCCACTGATAAGAGCCGCCTGCGAACCAAAGTTTCTTGAGTGTTCAATAGCTATTACATGATGGTCTTCGGTAGTTAATTTTTCTAATACTTCATTTGCATTATCCGGACTACCATCATTCACAAAAATAATTTCGTAATCAACGCCAAGCTCTATAAACATTTTGGTTAAACGTTGGTGCATAAATGGAATTGCCTCTGCATCACGATAACAAGCAATAACCGCGGACAATTTATCGCCTTTTTTAGAAGGAGATTGGACAAAACTTTTCTGCCATTCAAATTCCTTACGCAAACCTTCCTTAAGGGTTGTTTTCGCTTTCCAATTTAATATTTTTTCTGCTTGTGATGCGTCGCCATACCATTCGGTTAAATCCCATGCACGATTAGGCATACTACCCCAACTTGGTTCGGTTGGAATGTTACAGATAGTTTTTACTTCTTCTACTAATTCCTTTATGGTAGTCTTTTTACCTGAGGCTATGTTTATGCACTCTCCTCTGTTCTTCTCAATTCCTTTTGTAGCAGCAAGAATAGTTGCTTCTACAGCATCGTCAATATAAACATAATCGCGTGAAATATCGGGATTAACTAAAGAAGGATATTTTTCTTCCAATCCGTTTTTAATCAAAGCAGGTATTAATCTATCCTGCGCTTCATACGGGCCATAAATAGAATAATAGCGCAGTTGTATAACGGGTAACCATTTTATTTCGCCTAAATATTTTATATAATATGCAGATGCAACTTTACTAACAGCATAATCGCTGTTAGGCCTAAGTTCGTCAGTTTCTTTAGGCGCTTTACTGTTTACTCCGTATTCTGATGAAGAACCTCCTTGTACAAAAGCAGTAAATCCATGCTTTTCAGAAACGCTAATCAAATTCATTAAACCAATAATATTTGTTTCAAATATTTTATCGATTTCTGTTTGATAAGCAAACGCTCCGTAAGTAGATAGATTAAAAACAGTACTGAAACTATGTTGATTAAAAATTTTTTCTAAAGAATTTTTATCGGTAAGATTTGCGTGTAAAATTTTATCTAGAGGAATGTCATGCAATCTGTAAGGAATATCTGATTGATGTGTAACCGCAAAACAATCGTCACGATATTTAGAAATAGTACGGAATAAATTGGCTCCGATAAAACCACCGGCACCAAATACTACAATAGGTCCTTGCAATTTATTTATTTCGTGAGCTAAAATATCAGACATTATACTTATTTATGTTGATTCGTTTCCGGTTGGTTTGGCAAAAGGCTCCATTTCAGTTATAGGATTACCATAAGCCATTTTAGGATACACATTTGTATGCGGATCAATCATTACTTGTAATAAAAAAGGTTCATTCGGGTTTTTCCACATTTGTTTTAACCCATCTTCTATTTCACTTTCATCGTTAACCGTAAAAGAATTAATTGTGTAAGCCTTTGCCACTGCTTCAAAATCGGGAGGATTATATCCCCAGAAAGTTGATTGATAACGGCCTTGAAAATAACTATCCTGAAACTGACGAATCATTCCCAAACATTTATTATTTAGCACTACCATTTTTATTGGTAATTCATTTCTTACAATTGTTTGCAACTCCTGAATGTTTAATTGAAACCCTCCATCTCCTGCAATACAAACAACCGGAGTTTTTTTGTAGGCAAAACAAACACCTATAGTTGCGGGTAATGCAAAACCCATTGCGCCCATTCCACCCGATGTAACAAAAGTTTGATGCGCTGATATTTCAATTGATTGTGCTGCCCACATTTGGTGGCTACCAACATCAGCCAAAAAACTTTGCGCTTTGCCGGATGCTTTAGATAATTGATGCAAAAATATATTTGGGTTAATTCCCTTTATTCTGTCTTTTAATTCAATTGTGTCCGTCCACTTTGTTTGTAAGGCATTTATTTCAGCTAACCAGGGTTTATAAACATCTGTTGCTAATTTATTTTTTGCAAAAAAGGTGTTAGCAGCTACTAAAAAATCTTCCGCATCAACCAAAACTTTTTCGCAACCTAAAACACGGTTATTGATTTCTCCCTCTTCGCAATCGATATGATAAATTGTTCTGTCGCCTTTAAAATCTTTTGTATTCACTCCGGTCTGCCTAATATCTAAACGGCTTCCAATAACTATAATAAAATCGCAATGTCCAACTGCCATATTAGCCCATCGATTTCCGTAGCTGCCAATCATACCAACCCGTTGTGGATGGGTATAAGGCAATAAATCAATTCCCATTAAAGATGTAACTACAGGAATATTTGTTTCTTCTACAAATATTTTGAATAATTTTTCGCAAGCTGATGCCCGTACGCCCCGACCGGCAAGTATTAATGGTTTTTTACTTTTTGATAAATCACTTTTTAATTTTGTAAAGAAAACATCATCTAGTTTAGTAATTGTATTTTTTTTGCGCTGAATTATTTTTATTTCTCCCGGTTCAATTTCCGCGCGCTGCATATCCATCGGAACATCTATGAGAACAGGACCGGGACGACCACTAATGGCTAATTCATACGCTTCTGCAAAAACAGCAGGTAATTGTTCGGGAGATGTAATACGGTAGGCCTTTTTTACAATAGGTTTAGCCATTGTAACAATATCTGTTTCCTGAAACCCAAGTTGGCGAATATGTTTTTCTCCACGTTGTTCGTTTGGATTTACCTGTCCGGTAATAAATAATCCCGGAGAAGAATCAAAATAGCAACTTGCAATACCGGTAAGTAAATTTGTTGCGCCAGGACCGCTTGTAGCAAGAGCAACGCCCGGTTTATTTGTTATACGCCCAATTCCATCAGCAGCAAATGCGGCACCCTGCTCGTGGTGCATAGTAATAATATCAATACCCTTAATTTCTGCTATAGAATCGAGTATATGAGTTATCATTCCACCCGACAATTCAAACACATGCGTTATACCTTGCGTTTTTAAAAAGGAAGCTATAAAAGTTGAAGCTTTCATTATTATCTAGTAGCCCATTTCTTTAAAACAGATTCAATGTAAGCAAAAGTATCATCTGTGTAATGAGGAGCTGCTCCAACAAAAAACACTTCTTCTAATACACGATTTGCTTTTGGGTATTTTTTGTAATCGTCTAAAAATTTATAGGCCGGATGTTGTAAAATATTTCCGGCAAAATAATTTCTTGTTTGTATGCGGTTATCTTCTAAGAATTGAACCAAAGAACGTTTTAATTCTTTTGTTTCGCAAACAAAGGGAGTTCCAAACCAAGAAGTGTGTGCTTTTTTATGTTCCTTTAACGAACGAAGACCGGGAACATATTTTTCAAACAAAGAATCTAAAGTTTGTTTACTGTTTCTTCTTTTAGCATGAATTTCGTCATACTTTGCTAATTGTGCTATCCCAATTGCACCTTGTAAATCTAAAGGCTTAAGGTTATACCCCATTTCGGTGAAGAAATATTTGTGGTCTATGATAGCATCGCTGCCTTCCATCCATTTATCGAAACGATTACCGCAAGTACCGCAAGGCAATAAATTTGCAGCCCCAACGCAATAACAATCTCTACCCCACCACGCAATTCTGCGTGCAGCTTTTAAATAATTTTCATCATTGGAAGAAACCATTCCACCCTCACCTGTAGTAATGTGATGCGCCGGATAAAACGAACAAGAACTTGCAACACTAAAATCAGTTAGCAATTTATTGTCCCAACGACTTCCAAGACTATCGCAATTATCCATAATAAGTTTAATATTATGCTTTTTGCAGATTTCAAGTATGATATCCATGTCGGGCGCATTTCCTAATACGGGTGAAACTACTATACCACGTGTTTTAGGAGTAATTTTTCCTTCGATTAAATTTAAATCAAAATTTAAATCGTCCATTGAAATATCAATGAAAACAGGTACTAAACGATTTTGATAAATAGGTGCTATGGTAGTAGGAAACCCAACCGGAGAAACAATTAATTCATCCCCATCGTTCCATTTAAAATAACTTTTGAGTGCGGTAAACATTACAAGATTAGCAGAGCTACCCGAGTTAACCATTAAAGAATCGGCGTGGTTAAATTTCTTTGAAAACTGACTTTCAAACTTATGAATATGTTCGCCGGCAGAGAGCCATTTACCTGTTAATACAGCAGAAAACATTCCAATAACTTCCTCATTATCCCAATAGGGCCCTGAATAATACACCCAGTCCTTATCGACATTAAATTTTTTATCCTTATTGTAAACAAACTTAAATACTTGATTTTCTTTTGCTACTTCTTTTATAAGTTCTGCTATTTTATCTTTCATTAACGCTAAAGTTTAGATGCATTTTAAAGGCGCGTAAAAATAGTAAATAAAACGCTAGTATCAAATTAGGATTTAGCTACAATCATAACGTTTTCAGCAAGTTAATTTGTTAATTGCTGCTTTTGAGCAAATTTACGGGAAACCAATAACGTAAGGGCAAATAAGCAAATTGACAATAAACAAATCCAAAGCCCCCTTTTAAAGTTAAGAGAAATATAAATAAACTCCAATGAATGTGCTCCTTTTGTAAGAAAAACACCCGTCATGCCATTGCTCAAAATCATTTTTTCTATAAGGGTTCCATTATCGCTTACCGTCCAGCCCTTATCAAAGGGAATAGAGATGTATAACATTTGATTGGAGATTAAATTAACAGAACCTTTAATTGAAGTTTGTTTAAACGCTGATAGTTGAACAATATTCATTCTTAAACTGTCAATATTTTGCTTTAGCACATCAAATGTAAATTGATTTGAGGATAAGGTATCTTTTAAATTAAATTCAGAGAGCGTACCAATTTTACTTACATCTTCATCGTTTACAACACAGGCTTTTGTGCTTATTAAATCCTTTTGAGAGGCAGGTAGTTTTTCAAAGTCAGATAATTTTACATATTTACTGTAACAAAATCCAAACGAAAGATTAAATTTATTTTTCAGCACTAATACATCACCAAACTTAGCTATGCTATCATGGCTAACTCTCCAGCTGGGTTGCGTATATCCGGTTTTTGTTAAAATATATTTTACATCGTTTAACGATTCTAAAATAAAACGATTAATGAGTCCGGGCGACCATCGGGACTCAAGTTCATTAACTTTATTAATGATACCCATTGTTTTAAGGTAATTGATATAATTGTTTTGATTAAAGGGATTATAACTGGATGTGCCATAATAATTCTGTACCATGGCATCATTGAGGCTACCGTGAATAGCAGGAGTAGACATATAATTTTTATCAATTCTGTAAAAAGACTTATCGGTTTGCTTTAAATAATTTACTGCTTCAATTGTATAATCGTTGTACCAGATTTTTTCGCTTAAATTTTTTACTGTAAGGTTACCGTTTCCATTGGCATTTTCTCTACGATTAACAGTACACCACGAAAAATATGTTAATTCCAAAAATAATAGGCCAATAAATGCATATTTATAATTGAGATTAGCTTTTTTTGTAACACAAAAATAAATCAATGCAGCATAAGCAAGCAAAGAAATATTTGCGAATAATTTTATACCACTGTCAATTGCACCTTTTTCTTTAAAGTAAGGATAATTTAAAAACCCAAGTAAAACTACTGTTGATATAATAAGCGCCTTAACATTGATTTTATGTTGCTCGAGCATTTTGTCAAATGCATTTACAGAAAAGAAAATTAGAATTATCGCGACAAAAAACGAATAAGTACGGTAGTAATCTCCGCTGAATAAAAAGAAAGCCTGACGAAAATAAGGAAATACAATCGGAAGAAGCCAAAGTAAAATTAAGGCAACAGCTACTTTCTTCTGATTCTTCTTTAGAAACTGAAAAAACTGCGTGAACAATAACAAACAAGGTAACCCACAATAAAATTCGGGAGCTTCTAAAAAATTTTGCCAGCCTTTAAATTTAATGCCACTGTTTAAAATATCATTAGAGAAAAAGCGCAACATAGCAGTGCCAAACTCAATTTTGTCTGTCGTACGAAACATGGGGGCTGAAGATAATATCGCGCTGTATGAATCGGGACCTGAACCACGCGGACTATCAATTATAACCTGAAGATGTTCTAATAACAAAGGCGCGCTTAATCCTAACCCAAGGATAGAAACGCCAATAACTTTCGCAAAAAGTAAAAGAGATTTTTTCGAATTAATTTTTTCTTCGTTTTGAATTATTCTGAATAAAATATATAATCCTAAAAATAGAGCGTACATCCATAAGTTAAATGGCCTGGAAATACCAATGAAAAATATAGGTAATGTAAACC
>CAZZEI010000105.1:0-11173 GCA_964653165.1 uncultured Flavobacteriaceae bacterium
TGCAGAATAGGACATTTTTCAAAAAAGGAAATTACTTCCTTTTCTGTATATCCTAACCCTGCAAAGAGTCAGTTTACAGTAACGTTATATGGAATACCTGAATACATTCGCGTAATGGATGTATCGGGTAAATTGATTTTTGAAGCAAAAGATGTTGCGGAAAGTGAATACCTTATTGATGTTTCTAAATATGCAAAAGGAATTTATTTTGTAACAGCAAAAATTGGTGATACAATTGAAAAGCAAAAATTAATAGTAGAATAATTTTAAAGCTCTATTTTTTAAGAAGGCTGCCTCAAAAGGGCGGCTTTTTTTACATTCATAAAAAACCTAAAAGTCCTTGTTTTTTCTTACATTTGTATATGCGATTTAGACTCTTCATTTTACTGTTTTTTGTCAGCTGTATAAGTTTCGCTACGCATAATCGGGCGGGTTATATTAATTACTGCTGGGTGGGAGGTACCAATTATCATATAAGAATATACACATATACAAATTTTAACACGGGTGTAGGTGGTAATACCGGTTCTGACCGTTGCGAACAAATGCTTTATATTGACGGTGATCAGGATAGTGTTATGTGCTACAGAACTAATAGTACAGATGCTTGCCCAAACGGCGGAATCCCTCCCGGTTTTGATGGTCAAATAATTATTCCGTTTTTTTCGGCCGGAAATGTAAAACTGAATATTTACGAAGGAACCATAATTGGACTGAACATAGGTACTCACGTGCTTACTATGATTGACCCTAACCGTGATGCTAACATTATTAACCTTCCTAATTCTGTCAATAGGTCTTTTGCTCTAATTAGTACTATTTCTATCTCCAATAGTTTCGGAAATAAAACAAACTGTTCTCCTTTTATTACAAACAAACCTATTGATTATGCCTGTGTGGGTAAACCTTATTGTTTTAATCCGCAGGCAATTGATCCTGATAACGACAGTTTAGATTTTTCTTTTACAAAATCGTATGAAGGCGGCGGCGGAAACCCCGGCTCGGTGAGCATGATGAACGACGAAATAGTTCCTTCCGGAATTACTGTAAATAAATATACCGGACTTTTATGTTGGACATCTCCTCAACAAACCGGAGAATTTGTTTTGGCTTTACTGATAAAGGAATACAGAAGAAACCCACTTGATGGCAGCGTGCGTTTAATTGGAACAACAGTTCTTGATATTCAAATTCTTGTACAGGAGAATTGTGATGGCAGTATTGCAATGACAATTGAACCGGGGCAATGTGTAGTAGCCGGCACAACCTATACAAATACAATAACTGCCACTAAAACAGGGACGAGCATTATGCCGCCATTAAAATTAACTGCATACGGGCTTCCTCTTACGTCATCAACCATTGGAACAAACGCTACATTTACCGATACACCATCTGGCAATACAGTAACGGGAATTTTTAGTTGGACTCCTGATTGCAGGGCTGTTCAGGTAAATAACTATTACGTAACAATTCAAGCAAGTGATAATAACACCGTTCCCTATTCAAGCTATTCAACGTTTAGTGTAAAAGTAATTTCTCCGCCGCCGCAAAACGTTGTTGCTTTATCGGCCGGGTCTAATATTAATTTATCGTGGGCTCCGCCGTCTATCTGTAATCAAACCACAGGTAATATAATTCAGAAATATTTAGTTTTCAGAAACGATGGTTGTTCACCATTTATACCATCGCCTTGTGAAACCGGTGTGCCTTCTAATACGGGCTATGTACTTATTGGTGTTGTAACCTCCACTTTAAGTGTTACTTCTTTTTCTTTTTCCGATAGTAATTTCGGCGCAGGGTTTCCGCCCGGTAATACCTATTCGTATATTGTGGTAGCGCAATTTGTTGACGGGTCATTGAGTATCGCCTCTTCCGCAACTTCAAGCACTTGTGTTACTACAAAATTAGATGTGCCATTAATTACAAATGTTAGTGTTGACACTACCGACAATGCGGTTGGGCAAATTTTTGTACGATGGAAAAATCCAAGTACCGATTTAGCGAGCGGTCTTGATACAACATTATTCCCCGGACCATATACCTATGTTTTAAACAGAAGGCCCATAACCACGCTAACCTATACCCCCATTTATACGGTAACCGAAACTGATTTTTACAAATTAAAAAAACTACAAGACACAACTTTTACTGATTTACTTCTTGATACAAAAACTTTGAAGTATTATTATAAAATAGATTTTTATACTACTAATGTTGCTCACGGAAGCTCTTCTCCTGCAAGCTCCCTGTTTTTAACCGGCGCACCTCATGATAAATCGGTTGATTTAAGCTGGAGCGCACAGGTGCCGTGGTCAAATACTATGTATTATATTTTAAAACAGCATTATTCTACGCAGGCTAATCCATTAGCATACGATATTATTGACAGCACAACTTCCACTTCATATACCGTTACAACATTAGTTAACGGGTACAGCTATTGTTTTAAAATATTGAGTAAGGGTCAATACGCAAACCCGAATATTTATCGTCCACTAATGAATTTATCAGAAAAAATATGTGTTAGTCCATTTGATGATGATGCTCCTTGTCAACCAACTTTAAGCGTTGCCGGTAATTGTTCTACTTCAATTAATAAGTTAGTGTGGACAAACCCCAATAACAATTGCGGTACAAACGACATTGTTAAATATTATATTTATTATACGGCTTTTCAAGATAGTGCCCTTGCTTTAATAGATTCATTATTAAATCCGAATGATACTTCTTACACAACAGATTTCGCTTCATCTATAGCAGGTTGCTACGTAATTGTAGCTGTTGATTCAGTTGGAAACAAAAGCCCGCTTAACAATAAAATTTGTACAGATAATTGTCCTGAATATGAATTGCCAAATATTTTTACCCCTAATGGCGATAACCTGAACGATTTTTATATTCCTGTGAAAAACAAATACATTAAGGATGTTGATTTTACTATGTATAACCGTTGGGGCGAAATTGTTTTTGAAACATCAGACCCTGCATTGAAGTGGGATGGAAAATCAAAGGTGATGAAACAGCCCGTGAGTGATGGTACCTATTATTATATTTGCACGGTTCGCCAGATACATTATTACGGTATAAAAGAACGTAAGCTGAAGGGATTCGTTCAGGTATTACATTAATAACTCCCTAAGATTGGCATCCGCAAATACAATGGAACGCAGATGACGCAGATTAATATGATTAGCGCAGATAATTAATTGTTAGAATGTGCTATAAATAATAGAGTAGTGCTTTCGAAAAATATCTCCTTAAACAATAAACGGATTTTAATTTGTCCACTTGATTGGGGGCTTGGTCATGCGGCGCGTTGTGTACCTATAATAAAACATCTGCAATCGCAAAACAATACCGTTATTATTGGCTGTACTAAAAATCAAAAAGAATTTTTACAGCAGGAAATAAATGACGTTGATTATGTCGACTTATTTGGATATGATGTTCGGTATTCCAAATCAATGCCTCTGTGGTTAAAGATGTTGGGGCAATTTCCGCGTTTATGTTTTACAGTGCGGAGAGAAAATAAATGGCTTAAGAAATTTTTAGAAACAACCGCCGTTGATGTTGTTATAAGCGACAATCGTTTTGGTTTACATAATAAAAATATAGAAAGTGTTTTTATTACACATCAGGTTTTTATTAAAGCCCCTTTCTTTAGTGGAATAATAAATTCTATCAATCAATCTTTCATCAAAAAATTTAATGCCTGTTGGATTCCGGATTACCAAGAAAGTGAAAAATCTTTAAGCGGAGAATTATCGCAGGGAATTTCTGTAAACAAAAACACTGTTTACATTGGTCCCTTAAGTCGATTTACAAAAAAAGAAACTGTAATTGAAAAAACTTTCGATTTACTGATACTTCTTTCCGGCGTTGAGCCCCAAAGGACTTTGCTGGAAGAAAAATTAGTTGAGGTCATTACAAATTCGGCTTTGAAAATTGTTTTAGTTAGGGGAACTTTCTCTCCATCAAAAAAAACTTTTCCTGCAAATTTTACCGTTATAAATGTTGCTTCAGGTAAACAAATTCAGGAATTATTGTTTTCTTCAGAATATATTATATGCCGTTCCGGTTACTCAACGTTAATGGATTTAAACGCTTGCGGATTACAAGCTTTGCTTATACCTACTCCCGGACAAACAGAACAAGAATATTTAGCGGAGTACTGGAAAAATAAATTTGGTTTCCGGGTTTTACAACAAAGCGAAATAAATCAGAAAAGCATTTTAAATTTATTCAGGCAAAAAGAAAAAATAATTAAATTTTTCAGATAGCACATTTTCCCATTCCCTAAATTGCTCTTTGCAACCAAGTGCTCCGTGAAGTATAATTAATATTGGTTTCATTTGGCGACAAATTTAGACAAGAAAAATCCCCAGCAAACTCTGCACTAAAATAATTCCGTCAACCCCAAACGTATAAAAAAAAGGATGATTTTGAAGAGATGCCTTTACTGTATGAACACAACTAAGGGTAAAGATGATTAAACAACCCACAAAAAAATGAAAAGAAAGCTGCGCGTATGGGGCGAGCGATAGATAAAAAAGTAAAATAGCATAGGTAACTGTTTTCGCTTTTTTAATTCCAAACAAAACAGGAATAGAGTGTGTGCCCGACTTTCGATCTTCTTCAGTATCCCGAATATTAAACAGTACACAAAGTGCGGAAATTAGAAAAAGCTGTGTCAGACAAAAAAATACTTTTGGCGTTTCCCATGGGTATTCCTCTAAAGGCGCAATAACACACACAAGCACCCATACAAGACCAACTGTAAAAGATTTTACAAACGGAATGGCTCGGAGATTTGAAAAGGGAAGAAAGTAAAACAGGCCCAAAAAAAAAGAAATAAAATAAACGAATATGGTTTCATGTGAAATTCCCATTATCGGATAAAGTCCAACTAAAGATATAATCATTAATAAAACAATTCCGTACTTATTTTTATACCTCCAGCTTGCCGGTGAGTGCAGCTTGTTCTGGAAAAAACTTAAATACATGCGCTGTGCATTATACAACAAAAAAGTTGCTGAAAAAGTAATGTAAATGAATGGCCAAGAAACCTTATGCAAGAAACACTTTTGCGACCAGGCGGTTAACGATGCCGCACACAACGCAATGAAAATATTGGAATAACCAATAAAGTCAATGATTTTATAAAAACCGCTATTCTGTTTCTCCAAAAATTTCGATGGCATTCCGGCATGTTATTTCAGCCACCTGGCCTACATTACAGTTTTTTATTTCGGCTATTCGATTTGCTACTATTCGAACGTAAGACGATTCATTTCTTTGTCCACGATAAGGTACGGGTGTTAAATACGGCGAATCTGTTTCAAGCACAAGATGTTTCATGTCTACCTTCTCAACCGTTTTATCAAGACCACTGTTTTTAAAAGTAACAACGCCGCCAATCCCCAATTTAAAATTTCCTAATGCAATTATTTTTTCAGCTTGCTCAACCGTACCTGTAAAACAGTGAAAAATTCCTTTAGGTAAGTCATTTGTTTTTGCCAACACATCGTAAATCTCGTCAAATGCATCCCTGCAATGTATTACAATAGGCAAGTTGAAATCCTGCGCCCAATGTATTTGTTTTTCGAAAGCATCAATTTGCGAAGCAAGAGTTGTTTTGTCCCAATACAAATCAATTCCAATTTCTCCTACCGCAAAATATTTTCTTGTTTTTAATAATTGATGGGCCTTATCCAATTCTTCCGAATAATTTTCCTTAACAGAACATGGATGCAGTCCCATCATTGGGAAACATTGTTTAGGGTACTTTTCGCAAAGCTTATGTAAAACATCAACCGAGGTGGAATCTATGTTTGGTAGGAAAAATTTTTCAACACCCGCTTCATTAGCCCGTTTAATTACCGCTTCAATGTCGTTATCGAAATCTTCTAAATAAAGATGGGTATGTGTATCAACAAACATTGTGAGAGTAGTAATTAAACAAAACGTTCGCCCTTTTGAACGCGGACATCATTTACAAAATTGCGTATTTGCTGCTCGTCCTGCTTTTTACAAATAAGTAAAATTCCATCCGATTCAACAACTATATAATCTTCCAGTCCTTGTATTAAAACTAGTTTGTCTTTTGGGGCGTGTACAATACAGTTTTTAGAATCGTACAGCATTACATTTTTTCCCACACTGGCATTTTGAGAAGCGTCTTTTATAATATGGTCGTAAAGACTTCCCCATGTTCCTAAATCGCTCCAACCAATAACTGAAGCGCGCACATAAACATTTTTTGCTTTTTCCATTACTGCATAATCAATGGATATGTTTTTGCAGGAAATATAAGATTGTTTAATAAAATCGCTTTCGGCGGGTGTATTGTACTTTTCATTTCCCTCACTAAAAATAGCCGCCATATCTGGCTGATATTTTCCAAGTTCATTAATCAGGCTTTGTGTGCTCCAGATAAAAATTCCTGAGTTCCAAAGAAAGTCTCCGCTCTCCATAAAAAACTTTGCCATTTGCGGGTCCGGTTTTTCGGTAAAAGTTTTTACCTTTTTTATTCGTTTGTCCTTCTCGGGTGTTGGAGATTCTACAAACTGTATATAACCATACCCTGTATCCGGACGAGTAGGTTTTATACCTAGTGTTAATAGACAATCTTCTGATTTTGCTTTTTTGTAGCACGCTCTAACCGCTTTAATAAATGTGTCCTCTTTTGTAATAAGATGATCGCTTGGCGCTACAACTGTAACTGCATTAGGATTAAGTTTGTGAATTTTATAGGAAGCATATGCAACACAGGGTGCGGTATTTTTACGAGAAGGTTCTAATAAAATGTTTGCTTGTGGAATGTAGGGTAATTGTTCAAATACTAAATCTTTATACCGCTCAGATGTGACAATATAAATATTTTCGGGTTTACATAATTTTAAAAACCGATTGCAGGTGCTTTGTAAAAGTGTGTGACCGGCTCCAAGTACATCTAAAAATTGTTTAGGCTTGCTTGTTTTGCTCATTGGCCAAAACCTACTGCCTACTCCGCCTGCCATTATTATGCAATACAAGTTTTTCATACAAATGCCTAAGACAATTTTTTAAGCGCAGCTCGCAGATTTGAAATTACTCCATCAATATCCTCCGCTTTACAGGTTCCTACACTAAGTCTATACCAGCTGGAATTTTCAGAAGCACCAAATGCGTAAAACGGGACAACGGCAACCTTCGCTTCATCTAAAATATATTTTGTTACATCTTTTGTAGTAGCTAATTTTTTTCCATCTGCTGTTTTCATTCCATGTAAAGAAAACTGTATTGTAAGGTATAAAGCCGCTTGCGGCACAATGGCATTTACTTTATATCCCTCTGATTTCAGTTGCATAAAGCCTTTGTAAAATCCTTCTAAGCGAGCATACAATTTTTGCTTTTGTCCATCAAGAAAAGTATCATAGTTTTTAAAGTCGGCAAAATATTTCGCAGTGGCCACCTGTTCCGGTTTTGGTGCCCACGCTCCAATGTGATTTAGTAATGATTTCATTTTCTCAATAACAAGTTTCGGTCCCATACTCCAACCAACACGTACGCCAGTTGCTGCTAATGATTTAGAAATTCCATCTACAAAAACAGTATATTTTTTCATTTCAGGACGAAGTGAAACCGGATTGTAATGTTGCGTTTTTCCGTATGTAAGCGCCCAATAAATTTGGTCATACATTAAATACAAAGGTTTTTGGTCCTCACCGCGACGAAGGTTTTCAGCTAAAATTAAATCACAAATTTCCTCCAATCCTTCTTTAGTAAAAACTGTTCCCGTAGGATTTTGCGGAGAGCAAAGAGAGATTAATGTAGCTCCTTTTACATATGGTTTAATGTGCTCTGCTGTTGGCATAAAATTACTTTCGGGTCCCGCGTCAACCATTTGCACTTTTGCATGATTGAGATATGAATAATGATTATTATTCCAAGAAGGAACCGGGAAAACAACTGTATCTCCATCATCAACCAAGGTGCGGTATACTGCATAAATAATGGGGCGCGCTCCTGCTGCAATAAGAATTTCGTCTGTAGCGTACTCTAAATTTCCTTTTTCTTTTAAAAGTTTAGAAACAGCTTGGCGTAACTCAAGCATGCCATCTGCTGCAGGATAATTTGTTTGATCATTATTATACTCCTCAATAATCGCTTTCTTTAGTTCCGTTGGAATAGGGAAAATTTTAGGATTAAAATCGCCAATGGTATAATTATAAATATGCTCCCCGTTCTTTATTTTTTCATTTACCTCAGCGGCGAGTTTAATAATTTCTGACCCAATAATGTTTTGGGCCAGTTTAGAGACTTTGCTCACAGAATCAGTTGTTTTTGTTTCCATCTTAAATTCTAGAATCTATCCACACAAACATACTAAAAATGTAGGTTTAAAAAGGTTTTTGACACAAATTTCACGAATTATTTTTGGGGTATTATAGCCGTTTATTTAGGTTGTTTGTATAGTGGAACGGTGCTGCAAGGCTCACCGTACATTATACTTTTAGCTATGGGTTTTACTTTTTCAGTCAAAGCAACATAAGCAGAAATCGGAACGGGCTTATTGCCACAACCTTTTATAACAATCCGGGCATCTTTGTATTTAGTTGTATCTAGCTTGTTTATTATTTCTTCGAACAAAACTGTCTCAAGTGTTTCCAAATTACCAAAGACAATTTTTTTTGCATGTGTTTGTAAACTTAATGTAAGTAGCATATAGGCCCATGTTGGGACAATTGCATCGTTGCTACAGGTAATGGCAACATAACAATTTTTGTATTTACTCCAGTCTTCGTTTTTTATAAATTCCCTGAAATCCTTCTCTTTCAAAATAAGTTCTTGAAATAAATGAGGTTTAATGTCGAATAGAACACGTTTGCCTGCCGGATAAAATTCTTCAAGGTCTATAGTAACTATGCCGCTTTGTGTTACTTTATTTACTATCTCGTCATTCACACTACAAATGTACGTCTAAATTACTCTATATAAAACAGGCCTTGAGGGCGCTGCATCATTCTCGAAAGCAGCCACTTGCAGGTTTAATAAATACGGTCCGTCATAAATACTGTTAGGAACGTAAATCAGTTCTGTAATTGTGCGATGCACGTTGGTGTTTTGAGGGTGTTCCCAAAATGCTTTGTGTGCAAGCAATGCTCCGCCATCTTCTTCCTTATCCACACTAGGTGTATCAAACAACAAATGTTCAACTCCTTTCTCAACAATGTATTTCATTGCTTCTTCATTAATGTAGGCAGGATTTGTTTTAGAATAATTTTTTTTGGTTTTTTCTTCGCTGTTTGAAAGAGTACGTATTACAAATGCTTCCGGATTTTTATCTTTTAGAAAAGGTTCCAGACTTTTTTTGGTTATGACTTTGTCGCCATTTATTTCTTCAGGCAAAACAGTAATTAATTCGGCTAAAAACATAAACTGGCTCAGGCTTTTATTTACCGAATAAAATTCCTTGCTTATATGTCCCACGCACTCGGTGTGTGTTCCGTGTCCATGCGGATTAAATGTTATATTTTTAAAATTCACCATACCTCCCTGTGCTACTTCGCCTATCCAATCGCCCATCCTTACGGGTTCTATTATGGGTTCACCCATATACCAGGCTTTTACTCCACCTTTGGCTATTGGTAATGAAATGTCGATAGGTTTTGTGAAATCAATTCTGAATGTTTTTCCTTTATGCGTTATAGTGGCTGTCATACTGTAAAAATAGTAATTGTTTTTTATGTGAGATGTTTTGGGCGTTCCCGCGGCGCACAAAGTACATATAGGTTAAATTCCGACGCGGGCCGGGCTTTCGCAAGTCGCAAACCCACAAGTTGCAGGTGGGCTGCTCTCCAACACCGTTGCTCAATCCCTAACGCAGCTAAACAAACAAATCGGAAGAAATTCCATCAGCAAAATGCTTTCCGTTCTTATTTAGTGTTACAATGTTTTTTGTTACTGAAATATGCTTTTGGTGCTTTTGCAATTGTTTCAAAAAATAATCGACATATTTCATTCCGAAAAGGTTTTCCATTTCACCAACATCACAGCCCCATTCGGTACGCAATCTAGTTAAAACATATTCGTTGTATTTGTTATCGGGTGTCAGAATCTCTTTCTCAAAAAATGCTTTTCCGTTTTCAATCGACTGAATATATTGGGTATTACTTTTTACATTAAAACTTCTTGAGACTCCGTTATACGAATGTGCCGATGGTCCAACGCCTAAATAATGAACGCCCCTCCAATAATTACTATTATTTACTGCCATAAAACCGGGGTGACAAAAATTTGAAATTTCATAATGAATAAATCCATTCTTCCCTGTTTCTTCCATCAGCCCATCAAATAATAGAGCACTAATTTCAGGATCAACATCATTCTCCATTTTAGTTTTAACCATGTGTCCTAATTGTGTTTTGTTTTCTACGGTCAGGTTGTAAGAAGAAATATGCTGCGTGTTTAGTTCAAATGCAGTCTGTAAAGTTTTTCGCCAGCTTTCGGGTGTTTGAAATTTGCTTCCGTAAATTAAATCAATCGAAATATTATCAAATCCGGCTAACTGTGCGTTTTTAATGCAATCAAAACTTTGTTGAACATTGTGCGCCCGGTTCATCCATTTTAATTCTTCTTCGTTAAAACTTTGTATGCCAATACTCAAACGATTTATTCCTAAGGCTTTTATTTCTTTCAGATAATTTAAATCGCCGTCCTCAGGATTTAATTCGAAAGTAATTTCTGTTTTTATGTCGACTTCAAAATTAGAGTGAATAACTTGCAAAATATTTTTTGTCTCCGTAATACTTAATACACTTGGTGTCCCCCCTCCAAAATAAATTGAACCAAGTTTCTTGTCCGTTAAATATTTTTTCCTTAGTACAATTTCCTGACAAATAGCATCAACTAATTTCGTTTTGTTTTCCAGGTTTGTAGAAAAATGAAAATCGCAATACACACAGGCTTTGCGACAAAATGGAATATGTAAATAAAGTCCGCTCACTGATGGTATAAATTTCGCAATTTTTTTATCTTTAAGCAATAATGTTAACCCCCGGTAATGATAAAATATCCAAACAGCCGCCTGAATATGCTGAGATAATGCTTTTCTTAAGAAAACATCTTATACCCAACCGCTAACAAGATATTTAAAATAATGTTATATTTGCAGTATGAGAAAACTGCA
>CAZZEI010000106.1:0-11056 GCA_964653165.1 uncultured Flavobacteriaceae bacterium
TTAGATAGCTTTAGATAGGCAAGCAGAACGGGGGATGTTTTGCAAAGCCTTTATTTATTATGAACACTGAATGGAGTATAATAAAAAATTAAATTTTGCCTAAATACGCATTTTTCACTATTTTTATACTTTAACTTTAAAACCAAAACACATGAAAAAATCACTACTTCTAGTAAGTTTCTTATTTAGCGCGGCAATCGCTCTAAATGCACAATGCACTATTGCAAACAGTTGCACAGCAAGCGCTACTAACGGCTATTGCTCTACACCGGCTGTAGGAACAGCTCTTCCTAATGGCACTGAAAACGTTGTTTACAGCTCAACCATCCAGATAACCCTTGGCACAACCGCTGCAGGTGGCGCGGCAACCATTACTGATGCTACTGTAACAGCAATATCAGGAATGCCTGCTGGAATTACCCCATCAACCAATCCTGGGAATGGTGTGATCCCCGCTGGCACCGACGCATGTATCCGTTTTTCAGGTACGCCGGCGACTGGAAGCGCAGGAACATATTCTCTTACTGCAGCTGTAACCGTAAGCACTAGTTTCGGCCCCCAGTCAACAACCTTCGTCTGGCCGCTTACTATCGACCCTGCTGTAGGCATTGCCACTGTATCTGCAGTCGCAGCCAATTTATTTTTAATGCCAAACCCGGCCAAATCTGAAATTAGCGTAGTTGCCGATTTTCATTTTCAGGCAGTGAGATTATTTGATGCACTTGGAAATCTTTTGCTTACGCAGGATGCAAATAGTTCATACAAGACTACAATTGATCTAAGTAAAATAAGTTCAGGAATTTATTTTGCTCAGATTATTGAAGGAAACAAAATGGTAACACGCAAATTCATTAAAGAATAAGCGGAACCTATTATTTTAAAAAGCCTTTCTGCTTAGGCAGAAGGGCTTTTTTATTTTAGGACTACAAATATGATGAAAAATATTTTTGACCCAGTAGGGGTCAAATGTTTTTAAAAACTCAAACACCATTCTCTTCTTGCCCCAGAGGGGCAAAACAAATTAGTACACCCTCTATTTTAAGTCGAAATCAAAAAGGTATTCGTCCTTAAATTCGATTTCATTCTCTTTTAAAAACTCAAGGTATTCTTCTCTAAAAGTTTTCACTCTATGATGTTCTTCCTGGTTTTTTATATAGTTCAAAACTACTGATACATCCTTTTTTGAAACACTAAAAGCTCCAAATCCTGCTTGCCAATAAAACTTTCCACGAATTATTTTTTTCTCATTAATAAATTTTGTTGCGTGTTCCTTTATTTCTCTTACCAGGTCAGAAAGATTTACATCAGGTTTACAGTTTAATAATAAATGAACATGGTCGGGCATCCCGTTAATGATAAATAATTTTTGCTTTTGATTATTTATTATTCCGGTGATATATTTATAAAGTTCTTCTTTTATCCCGGGAACAATAAGAGATTCTCTATTCCGAACAGCGAAAACTACATGATAAAAAATTTGCGAGTAGGTGTTTGCCATAATAGTCGGCTTTTGTTTGACCCCTCCGGGGCCAAGGTTTAATTTTACTTAGGCCTTTTAAAAATGTTTTGCCCCCTCCGGGGCAATTTCGCAAAAGTAAGTTTAATTTCTTAAAGCCAAAACAGTTGAGTCCTTATTTTAAAAGCCTTCTTTTCTATTTAACATTTAACGAAATAACGCTAATACTAAATAATAGCAAGCCGATAAAAAAAGAAAGTAATATTAAAATATAAGTATTTTTTAATTTTATTAATTGTCTTTTCGTTTCTTCAGTATTTGCTTTATCAATGGCATAATTAATTGCCTTAATTACATGGAAAGAAAATTTGCTTGAAAAATTGAAATCATCCCGATGTTTAAGTTTTATCAACAAAAAAATCATGTAACCATTAAGAATAAAAGCTATAACAAAAGCTATTGTCATTTGGCTAATAAGCCCTAATCAATTTCCCCTCCATAAAATGTACGTAAGCTTTATTGGCAACGCGATTTCCGCCGGGAGTTGGGTAGTTGCCGGTAAAATACCAATCACCCAAGTGGTTCGGACAAGCCTGGTGTAAACCTTCTATAGATTGGTAAAGAATTTCTAATTCTGCTTTTAAATTTGCAGGGCGCAAGAGTTGCGTAATTTTTTGAGAAACTTCTTCGGCAGTAAAAGGCTTGTAAATTTCTTTTACCACATTTATTTGCTCCTCCTTTGGTAAAGAAAGTTGTGCTTTTGCTTTTTCGTATACCTCATCAATAACATGTTCTAATCCGCGCTCACGCAATAAAGCAATTGCCGCCTCAAAAGCCGTAAACTTACTTAGTGTTGACATATCAATGCCGTAACAATCGGGATAACGAATTTGCGGAGCAGATGAAGCAATAATTATTCTTTTTGGTTCTAAACGATTTAAAATATTTAACACGCTTTGTTTTAAAGTTGTCCCGCGAACAATAGAATCATCAATTACAACTAAAGTATCAACACCTTTACGCACTACTCCATAAGTAATATCATAAACTAAACTCACTAAGTCATCTCGCTGCGCATCATCTGTAATAAAAGTTCTTTGCTTGGCATCTTTTAAAACAATTTTTTCTATCCGTGGATGTGTACTTAAAATTTCGCTTATCTCAGGCTCCGTATTTTTTTTGAGAGATAAAATTTGGTTTGCTTTAAGCTTGTTTAAATATCCGTGTAAACCATCTATCAATCCACCAAAAGCAAGCTCAGCAGTATTAGGTACATAAGTGAAAACGGTATTTTTTACATCGTAGTCAATGGATTTTAAAACCACAGGGACTAAATTTGCTCCTAAATTCTGACGCTCCTTATACACATCAGCATCATTACCACGCGAAAAATAAATACGTTCAAACGAACAAGCACGTTTCTCGGCCGGTTCAATAATTTGTTCTTCCGTAATTTTTCCGTCTTTTCTAATTATTAATGCGTGTCCGGGTGTAATTTCTTTTATGTCCTTTATCTTAACATCAAAAACTGTTTGTATTACTGGTCGCTCAGAGCAAACAACAGCAAATTCATCATTATGGTAATAGAAAGCAGGGCGTATACCATTCGGGTCGCGCAATACAAAAGCATCACCATGCCCCATCATACCCGCCATTGTATAACCACCGTCCCATTTTTTTGAGGCTTCAATTAAAACAGAAGCCACATCTAAATTTTTTGCAATGAGCGAAGAAATTTTATAATTACTGAAACCTTGTGCTTTGTAAATTTTAAATAATTTCTCGTTTTCCTCATCTAAAAAGTGACCAATTTTTTCCATCACCGTAACCGTATCAGCTTTCTCCCGCGGATGTTGTCCGATTGCTACTAAATGCTGAAAAAGTTCATCAACATTTGTCAGATTAAAATTTCCGGCAAGCGCAAGGTTACGTGTTCTCCAATTATTCTCTCTGAAAAAAGGGTGACAACTTTCAATATTATTTTTCCCGAAAGTACCGTAACGCAAATGCCCCATTAAAAGCTCACCTAAAAACGGAATATTTTGTTTTTGCCATTCCGCTTCATTATAAACATCGGGACTAAGCTTACGCGCATGATCAAAATTTTCGTGTACCTGATTAAAAATATCTAAAGTTGCCTTGGTTCTAACTGAACGTAACCGGTCAAAATACTGCACCCCTGGAGGCATATCTAGCTTAACTGTGGCAATTCCCGCTCCATCCTGCCCTCGGTTTATCATTTTCTCCATTACCAGATACAACTTATGCAGTCCAAATCGGGCTGAGCCGTACTTATCTCTGTAAAACTGAAGGGGTTTTAAAAGGCGAATTAAAACTACGCCGCACTCGTGTTGTATGTTATCACTCATGTTCTGTCCCGTAGGGATGACTATGTCACAAAGTTACGAGTTTTTGCCCATTCTTTTGGTTTAATATCTGCTAATATTTAATAACATTTTGTATGGGCGTTCCACTCAAACCAAAACCTTCCGGGTTTCTTGAACCCGGAAGGTTTTAAGGTATAGAGCGGTCAGGCTGCTGTGGGGTTCGCTACGCTCCGCTTTTTGCGTCTGTGATTTCGTCTTCGATAGAAAATTAGGGGCAAAAGAGCCAAGCCCGTCGCATCCCTAACGCAAATACAACATTTTTTAAACTTTTAAATCGTTCAATCTTTGAAAATTTGCGTGAGGGATTGCAGCGGAAAGCCCACAGCCGACCGATATTTATGCTTTATTGACAATGTGAATAGCGGCGAGGACTTGAAGTGGAAAGCCCGACCCAGCGTAAAATCTTAATCTTGGGAAACTGATAACGCGCGGGCACGCCAATAAAACAAAAAAGCTTTCTATATTTGAAAAAAATATTACTATGCGTTACCTACCAATTAATAAACAACTTTTTATAGATAACCGTAAACGCTTTGCGGCATCGCTAAAACCAAACTCAATAGCTGTTTTTAACGCTAATGATGTTATGCCTACAAATGCCGACGGGCACATGAAATTTTTACAAAGCACAGATTTGTTTTATTTGAGCGGTGTAGATCAGGAAGAAAGTATTTTAGTTATTTATCCCGACGCAAAAGACGGAGTACATAAAGAAATTTTGTTTTTAAAAGAAACCAGTGCGTTAATAGCAATTTGGGAAGGACATAAATTAACCAAACAAGAAGCATTTGAAGTAAGCGGAATACAAAAAGTATATTGGCTTAGCGAATTTAAAACAATTTTCCGCGGATTAATTGTTGAAGCGGAGAATGTATATTTAAATTCTAACGAGCATGTTCGTGCAGTTGTAGAAGTAGAAACACGCGAATTACGTTTTGTAAAATGGTGTATGAGTGAATACCCACTTCATAAATACAAACGCTCTGCTCCTATCATGCATACATTACGCGCTATAAAATCGCAAATGGAAGTAGAATTAATAAAGCATGCCTGCGATATTACCGAAAAAGGATTTCGACGCTTGCTTAGTTTTATTAAACCCGGCGTTTGGGAGTACGAAATTGAAGCTGAACTAGTGCATGAATTTGTAAGAAACCGGTCGCAGGGTTTTGCTTATACACCAATTATTGCAAGCGGAGCAAGTTCTTGTGTGCTACATTATATTGAAAACAATAAACAATGTAAAAATGGAGATATAATTTTATTAGACGTTGCCGCAGAGTACGCAAATTATAATTCTGATTTAACGCGTTGTTTACCTGTAAACGGAATATTCAGCAAGCGACAAAAAGATGTTTACAATGCAGTGTTGCGCGTAATGCGCGCCGCAACAAAAATGCTTGTCCCCGGAAATAATATTACCGATTACAATGTAGAAGTTGGTAAACTAATGGAAAAAGAATTAATAAAACTTGGATTACTGAAAGCATCTGATGTAAAAAAACAAAATCCTGCAAGCCCGCTTTACAAAAAATATTTTATGCATGGCACTTCTCACCATTTAGGTTTAGATGTACATGATTTAGGAAATCGATACCGTAAATTTGAAGCCGGCATGGTATTTACCTGCGAGCCGGGAATATATATTCCGAAAGAAAAGTTAGGAATACGTATTGAGAACGATATACTCATTACCAAAAAAGGTCCGGTAGATTTAATGGCAAATATTCCTATTGAGGTGAAGGAGATTGAGGCTTTGATGAAGAGGAAATAGTTGTATTTGTATTCATTCCCCCTTTTGAAGGGGGAAAGTGCAACAAACGAAGTTTGTGGACAGGGGGATGTTTTAGCCGCTTAGTACAATGCTTATTTAAAAGAAGACGCATTTTGTTGTAATTCCTTAATCCCTATTCGCAATTCCTCCACTACAAATTCAATATTATCTTTTACATCGTTATCATTAAAGCGAATAAAGTTTACGCCAAGTTTTTCTAATTCTTCTTGTCTTTTCAAACCCTTTTCATCTTCACCTTCCAATGTGTGGCTGTATCCATCAACTTCAATTGCTAGCATTAATTCATGGCAATAAAAGTCAACGATATATTCATCGATAGGAACTTGCCTGTGAAATTCAACTAAAAGAGATTTTCCCCTTATTTTTTGCCATAAAAGAACTTCAGAAAAATTCCCTGCTTGCGCAATTCGCGTGCAAGTGCTTTTTAACTTTGGATTATATGTCAATATTTTATTTTTCATATGGCATTCTACTTTCTGAAACATCCCCCCGTCTTCCCAAAGGGTTGCACCCTTTATCGCCGACGTCCCCCTTCAAAGGGGGAATGTCATAAGTTGCTAATTTTTCATTTTACGAAGGAGCGAATTTAAATATTTTTTACTATAAAATCTCACAGGAATAATTTTCCATGACATCCCTGTCTTACCAAGGCTTTCACTCTGTATTGCAGATGTCCCACTTTGAAGTGTGAAGATCATTAATCAATAGACTTCCTGTTAAAAATAGTATAACCAAAATGAAATAAGAAAGTAAATTGTTGCTGCTCTTCGTGGTAATAATTAACCGATAAACTTAAAGGCCCTACCGGAGTATGATAAACCAAAGCAGCCATTCCAACTATATATCTGTAGGTAAGTGGAGGACTTAAACTTGCGGTTAAATCAGGATTTTTTACAATCGTTCTATAGGGCTGAAAAACGTATCCCTCCAACCTAAAATCAATCTGTTTTATTGGATGTAAAATCATTTTTATTCCGCCGGCAGCGTATTGATAAGCTCTGAAATTTTGCAAAAATAAAGTTCTGCTTTCGGGTGTTGGCATAAAAGCAGGTGCAGCTAAAATCGCGGAAGTATAATTAGAAAATAATTTATTCTCCTGTGTAGAATAAACCGCTTCGCCCAATAATCCAATTTTAAAAAACTTAAATGGTTTTAAGTAGTAATCAATTTTAGCTTTAAATAAAAACCACTCATGAAAAACATTACTGTCTGACACTTGCTTTGTAGTGTTACCCGCTGTTAGTGTTTCCCAACCATTTACATATTTTGCTTTCACATCAATATAGCCACCCTCCGATGCATATAATTTTCTGTTCAACGTATTGTATTCGTATTCTATATTTCCCTGTCCAAAAGTAAAATTAGTTTGGTCTGTAGTATCCTTACTCGTAAAATTATCAGTCTGATAATAAATATTTGAAAGTTGTGCTAAACCACCCCCATACATTATTTTAGCACGACTACCTGCAGGATGACCGAACATAATTTCTTCGTATCTATCTCGTTGTATAAGATAAGCGGGTTTTTGCAATGTGTAAAACAAGTTGCTGCTCCTGTAATAATCCCACCGCGATATAGTTACATTGGGTTCAATATAAAATGGTCTTCTACCGGGGAAATCAAAACGTACTCTGCCGGAAAAAGAAGAATTTAATCTTCCAAAATATCCATTGCCATAAATTGATGTCGCAACCTTTCTAAGCACGTTATATTGAATAGAAGCGAAACCAGTACTTATTGGGTTTGATGAAAGATTACCGCCAAGCTGCAAAAACATATCCTTTTCACGCTTTACATGCAAATTCAATTTATATTTTCCTGTTTGCGGATTAAAAGTAAGGGAAGGGAAGACGCTTCTAATTTTATCGTCTTCCGTTAAGCGATAATACCGTATTTTAAGGTTTTCTATTGTCAATTCACTTTTTCCAACCGATAGCATTTTTTTAACATAATGTTGTTGTCTTTTATTTAAGCCATCAATATTAATTTCTTCAATCACCATTTTTTCGCTCATTTTACTTTTAAATACCTCGCGCTTTTTTATAACTTCCTCTTTTGACCGATAAAGTGGAATTTGCTTTTTTATAGAATCTATTTGCCTGATAGTTGCTACATACCCACTGTCAACAAGTCTTTTAGCAGAGCCAAAATCAAAAGTACCTACACTACTCCATGGCGATAAAATAATTCCCTTCGTACCATGCAAACTAAAATCGGGATTATAAACAAGCATGTTTCTTATTTGCGCAAAAATATCCTCTTCATTAATTTTCGGATTTAATCCCGTAACAACACTTCCAATTATAAAATCAGGTTTAAAATCTTCATTCATTACGTTTGCCGGAAAATTATTATAAAGTCCGCCATCAAATAAAATTCTACCATCTACTGTTATAGGGTCAAAATAAAACGGATAGGTCATTGAGGCTCGTACGGCTTGATTAAGGGCTCCATGATTAAATACCTTTGCTTTTTTATTTTCTACATCAGAAGCAACGCATCTAAAAGGGACAAATAAACTATCAAAGTTTTCAGCCGAAACAGAAGTTTGTCGGGTAAAAAATTCTGTCATACTAAAATCAACGGGTACCGAATTAACTAAATTAGTTGGGATATTTGTAGACAATAAAGAGTCGAACGAAACTTTTAATGTTATCCAGGAAGCATCATCATCCTTCTTAAAATAATAATATTGGTATTTTCTTTCCGTTTCGCCGTTAAGAATAGAAGTAAATTTTTCGGATGTAACAATTTTCTCAATCTCTTCCGGACTATAGCCTGCAACATACAAAGCCCCAACAAAACCTCCAACCGAAGTTCCAACAATATAATCAATAGGAATATTATTTTCCTCCAATGCTTTCAAAACGCCAACATGACAGGCACCCCCAGCACCACCGCCACTTAAAACAACGCCAACTTTTTGAGCATAGCTGCTTTTGCATAGAAACAGCAATGCAAAAAAAGAATAAACTATTATTTTATTTAAACTATTCAAATTATTTAGTGTATTGTCCAAGTAGTTAATCCCTGTTCTGTAAATTTAAATGACTGCACCTTTCCGCCTAATTTTTCTAAAGATTGAGCCACTTTTATTTTTGTTACGGCCGGACAAAAGAAAAACATAAAACCACCACCACCGGCACCCGAAATTTTTCCTCCGGTTGCTCCATGCTGCAAAGCGGTTTCATAAATTTCATCGATTAATTTATTTGTGATTGAGTGAGCCATTTGCTTTTTATTTTGCCAGCCAAAATGCAATATGTCGCCAATACTATTTAAATCTCCGTGCATGAGGCTTTCTTTCATTTGGTGAGATTGCTGCTTGAGGTTATGCATAGCTTCAACAGACTTTTCATTTTTCTCTTTCACATTTTTCACTTGTTCATCTATAATAGCTGCAGAAAGTCGTTGCGTGGCAGTAAAATACAAAAGCAAATTAAATTCAAGCTCGTATAAAATTTCCTTTTTTAGTTGGAGAGGATTTACAATTACTTTATCTCCCGGAAGAAATTCAATAAAATTAATTCCACCAAAAGTGGCAGCGTATTGATCTTGCTTCCCGCCCGACATTTTTAAATCTAATCGTTCTATTTCGTAAGCTAAATGAGCAATATCATAGAGTGCTAATGGAAGCTTTTGCCATTCGATAAAAGCACCCAATAAAGAAACTACAATAGTAGATGAAGTCCCTAAGCCTGAACCTTGGGGAGCTTCTATATAAGAAGTTAAGCGAAATGATAAAGGACCTGTTCCAAATTCCTTTACAACACGATTATAAACTCCTATAAATAATTCAAAACCTTCTACTAATTCCAATTCTTTGACAGAATTTAAGGTGATGAATTTATCGGTTCCATCCATACAAAATTCGATTTTACCGTTGTTTAAAGGTTCAAGTGATGCGTAAGCATACAAATCGATAGTTGCGTTTAAAATTGCCCCACCGTAAATATCCGAGTATGGAGATACGTCTGTACCTCCCCCGGCTAAACCAATACGTAATGGTGCTTTACTTCTTATTATCATCTTTAACCCCTCCTTTATCGTCCCCTTGAAAAAAGGGGAGGAAATATTATTTACTTTATTATTTCAACGTATAAATTTACGATTTCATTTGAGAAAATGCTCCAATCGTACTTCTTTTTTTCTTCCTTCATTGCTTCGCTCATTTCATCTTCCCTACTATTCAAAAAATAATCAATTATTGCATCTGATATTGCTTTGGGATTAGATTCTACAACGTATCCACATTTATTATGCGGGATAATTTCTGACAGACCACCAACATTCGTTACAATAACCGGCTTTTCAAAATGAAAAGCTACTTGTGTTACGCCGCTTTGCGTGGCATTACGATATGGCAAAGCTAAAAGGTCGGCGGCCGAAAAATAATTTTTTACTTCATCATTGGGAATAAATGCATCGTACAAAACAACATTATCTTGTAAATTATTTTTTTCGATGATATTAGTATATGCTTTTTTATCTTCATAAAATTCACCGGCAACCAAAAGTTTAATTTTCATTTCCTTTATACGCATATCGGACATTGCCTCCAGCAATAAATCCAAGCCTTTGTATTCACGTATTAATCCGAAAAATAAAACAGTCTTTTCCTCTGAATTTAAATTTAGTTTTTTTCTGGCCTCCCTTTTATCGAACTTTTCACCAAAGGATGTATAAAGCGGATGTAAAAGAAATTTCTTATGAATAGATGTAGTAAATTTATCTAGATCTTTTAATACGGCTTTACTCATGGCAACAAATCCGTTGCATGACTTTATAAAATATTTTGTAAAACTCTTATCCCCACCTCTTTTTTCATGTGGAATAACATTATCTGTAATTGCAATTACTCTAATGCCTTTTTTGCGAATACTTTTGCAAATAGTTCCTAAGGCCGGACCCATGAAAGGAATCCAAAAACGAACAACAACAAAATCAGGTTTTTCCTTTTTTATAAAGTTTGCAACTTTAAACCAATTAAAAGGGTTAATTGAATTTATTAAAGTGTGAATTTTTATTCCTTTTGGAATATTTCCGCTTGTATCAAATTGTGTTGAGCCGGGAAATAAAAAGTTTGGATATTGAAGCGAGTAAGAAATAATTTGAGCATCGTGACCTAAATCATTTAACGAACGACAAAAAAGTTCATCAAAAGTCGCCAAGCCACCACGCAACGGGTAAGCAGGGCCAACTACAAATATTTTGTACTTGTTTTGCACTATGCGAATATACTCTGAATTATTTTTTTAAATTTGATTAAAATTCCAACTTATGAAACGTATTTGTTTAATAATTAGTATAGTATCAACCCTTCAAATGAGTGCCCAAACCATACAAAACAGTAGTTACAGTACAACGGGTTATATCAAGTCTGATGGGACTATTCAAAACAGCAGCTATAGCACAACA
>CAZZEI010000107.1:0-11004 GCA_964653165.1 uncultured Flavobacteriaceae bacterium
GATAAATAAAATTAAATAAATTTGGAAATTAACACAGAATCTATGTGGTTAAAAATGTCTACAACTTAACTCCTAACCCCAATTGCAAAAAAGAACTATTTATATAAAGAGCAGTAGGTGCAAAACTATTTTTAATTGAAAATCTTGACAAAGAATACATAAAAGAACATTCAAAAAATAAGGCACGGTGCGAACGGAAAAAATTTTCCTGTGCCCCAACAACCAATTTTAAAGCAGATGCCATGCTGTTTGTAATTACCGGGTGCTCAAATGCAATAGTTGGCTTGCCATTGTATAATTCGGTACCGGTAAGATTAGAAGTTACTTTTAAACGTGCATTAAACAAAGAACGAAGCACATATCCATACTCAAAGTAACCCGTTATAGGGTTTCTTGTCTCTATACCCAATACCTGCCTGAATAATATATTTAACCGACCTTCCTGCATTCGTAATGTATAATTATAATCAAATCGCTTATCATATAAAGTTTGATAGCCCGGGCCTAAATAGTATGAGCTGAAAGAAAGTCCGTGATATGCATACTCAATTCCGGGGACAAAAGAAAAATCATTATACATACGTATTTCTTCAAAAACACCAACTGAAAATGCAGAACCTGGTTTAGTGCCCGAAGTATGCACTTTATTGTTTTTATAAAAAGACAAAACAGGTCCGGCAACAACCCGTGTATACATTTTTTTTGGTTTCAACTCTTGCGCAAAAAGGAAGAAAGAAGAAAATAAAAATAAAGTAATAAACACCTGCTTAATCAATGGCTTTGCAACTGCATGCAAGTATATTATTTTCTTACTCATTAAGCTTTATAGCTAACCCATTTAATAATTTCTTTCCAGCTGACTTTCTTGCCATACATTAAAATTCCGGTGCGGTAAATACGACCGGCAATCCATACCGTAAAAATAAATCCGGCTATAAGAAAAGTTAACGAAAGTGCCACTTGCCAAAGCGGAACGCCCATTGGTAAACGCACCAACATAATAATTGGCGATGTAAAAGGAATCATGGATCCCCAGAACGCAATATTTCCCTCGGGGTTTTGCATAACGTTTATCGACATCATATATGCAATTACTAAAGGCAGCGTTACAGGCAACATAAATTGTTGCGTATCAGAATCACTGTCAACAGCCGAACCAATTGCAGCAAACAAAGCGCTGTAAAAAAGATAACCTCCTAAAAAATACAGGAAGAAACAGATACCTATTTCTACAAAATCAAGACCTTTTAAATCTCCAATCATTTCCATGGCCTCCATTCTGCTATCAAGTTTTTGCAAATCTTTAATATTTGCGTTACTTCCTTGTTTATACACAGTTTCCATCTGGTCTTTTTTCAAAGCGGCATCTGATGTAATGTCTTTTAATAAAGTTGCAGAAACAACTGTAATAAGAAGAGTAGACAAAACAATCCAAATTAAAAATTGAGTTAATCCAACCAAAGCAACACCAATTATTTTTCCAATCATTAACTGAAATGGCCGCACGCTCGAAACAATTATTTCTACAACACGGGTAGTTTTTTCTTCCATTACACTACGCATAACCTGCGCCCCGTAAATTGTAAGAAACATGAAAATAAGTAATCCGCAAGCAAAACCTACACCCGTAAGAATATCCGTTTTGCTTTCCTTGCTTTTCCCGTTTTCATAAATTTTTTCGTTTGTTATATGAATTGTTTGTCGTGCATTTTTTATTACCTCCGGATTAATATTATTTGCTGCCAATTTAAATTCGTACAATTTTTTCTCCATCACGTCCTTAAGATATTGTGTGACGGCAAAGCCGGGTGATTTTTTATAAAACAATTGCGCAGAAGTATTGCCCCCTTGAACAATGTTGTAAGGAACATACAAAATGCAGGTATAATCTGTTTTATAAAAATCTTTTATGGCCTCGTTTAATTTTACTTCCGGATAATAAAAACGGATAAATTCATTATCGGGCAGGGTTTTGTAAAATGCCTGAGAAGCATCTATGACTAAAACTTTTTGATCTGTTTTATCAGCATTGGCAAGCCAAATCATTAATGCAAATCCTCCGGCAACCAGTAAAGGACCAAGAAGAGACATAACCAGAAAACTTTTTTTGCGTATACGCTCAAAATATTCCCGCCAAATAATTAAAAGTGTTTTGTTCATCTTGTTTTTATTCTGTAAAATTACTTTGTGTTCCTGCTACTTGTTGTTCACTGACTTTTGCGATAAAAATATCATTCATACTTGGCATAACTTCAGTAAACGAATTTATTTCAGCAAAAGGCAATACTGCAGTAAGTAAATTATTAGGCTTATTATTCCCCAATAATTTTACTCTAACCTCGTGCATTTCTCCCTCGCTGCTTTTACTAAGTAACTCTCCTCCGCCCCACATTGCGTTGGTAAAGCCAATTAAATTTCCTTTAAAGCGTATGTCATAAATATTAGAACGATAGGCTTCACGGATTTTTTTCACCGAGCCATCTAGTATTTTTTCTGATTTATTAATTAAGGCAATATCATCACAAAGCTCCTCCACAGAACCCATGTTATGCGTAGAAAAAACAACTGTGGTGCCTTGCTTACGCATATCCAGTATTTCGTTCCGGATAAGCTGAGCATTAATCGGATCGAATCCACTAAAAGGCTCATCTAAAATTAAAAGTTTTGGTTTATGAATAACCGTGACAATAAACTGCACTTTTTGCTGCATTCCTTTACTTAATTCCTCAATCTTTTTATTCCACCAACCACCCATTTCAAATTTTTCGAACCAAATTTTTAGTTCTTTCAAGGCATCCGCCTTTTTCATTCCTTTAAGCCGGGCAAGGTAAAGCGACTGCTCACCGACTTTCATTTTTTTGTAAAGTCCGCGCTCTTCGGGCAAATAACCAATTTGAGAAATATCGGAAGGTTTGAGTTTATTTCCATTCAAAAATATTTCTCCCTCATCCGGACCCGTAATTTGATTTATAATTCGTATCAAAGAAGTTTTTCCTGCTCCGTTGGGGCCAAGCAAACCGAAAATAGATTGCTCAGACACTTCAATGCTTACTTTATTTAAGGCAACATGGTTGGCGTAACGTTTTGTTACATTTTGTACTGATAACAAGTTCATGAGAGCAAATTTAAGGTATTAATACAGCGTAAATCAATTATTTTACTCGATTATTTACTGTTAATTGTTTATAAAGTCGGACAAAAACGCAGAAAATACTGCCACCAATGAGTCAAGAACTATTTTAGGGTTGTTTTATTATGAATAATCCTATTATTATATTGCTGTATAAAAGCTTTTGCGCGCTTTTCAAGCTCATCTTTATCTCGGGTATTCGAATCTATGAGATTATAATCAAGGGCAGGGTCCTTTCTGTAATTAAAAAAAGTGACGGGCTTATCTCCGTTAATTTGTATCATTTTTTCGTTCGAGAAATACTGATAGGAGATATTATAAAAACTTGTTGCAAAGCGTTTATCTGTTTGCGAAGAATCAAGAAGATTATTGCCAAAAGAGAAAAAGGGTTCGTTGTATTTTAACATACTTAAAACGGTAGGCATTACATCCGTTTGCTGAGAAATATTATCATCAACTCCCTTCAAAGAATTGTTTGGCAAGTAAAAAAATAAGGGAATACGATAACTGCACATCATATTAGAATAAATATAATCCTCGGAAACCCCGGTATGATCACCTGTAATTACAAACAAGGTGTTGCTAAACCACTTTTGCCTTTGAGATGTCTGAAAAAAAAGTTTTAGCGCATTATCTGCATACCCTACACATTTATGAATTGGCAATGTACCTTCAGGAAATTTGCCTTTATATTTTTCAGGGATTTGATAGGGATGATGAGAATTCAAAGTAAAAACTGCAGATACAAAAGGTTCCTTTTGCTTACCTAATTCAATTGCCATGCGTTGCAAAAATGGCTCGTCCCAAATTCCCCAGTCGCCATCATAATCCATTTCATTATTGTATTCGCTTCTTCCAAAATATTTATCGAATCCGGCATTTGCGCAAAACCCGTTAAAATTCATTGTGCCGTTTGTTCCTCCGTGAAAAAATGATGAATAATATCCTTTCGTTTTTAAAATACTGGCCAAACTCATTATTCTATTATTACAATATACGGTACTGATATAATCATATTGAAAAGAAGGTAATGAAGCTACAACGGCAGGAATTCCTTCGATAGAGCGCTTGCCGTTCGACAAGGTATTTGTGTAAACTAAGCTTTGGTTCATTAGTGAATCGAGAAAAGGTGTATAGCTTTTTCCTCCACCAATTTTTGTATATTCTTTGGAAAGACTTTCTACAATAATAACTACAACATTATAATTTTTAAACTCTTCATTGAAAAAAGAATATTTTTTAAAAGGATTGAAAAGCTTTTGAGCCTCTACTTCACTCATGTAATTTTTTTCTTCGAGTGTAAATAACTCGCCGGATTTAATTAAACAAAATGGAGTGTTAAGTACAAGCGGTACGTACTGTGGTTTCACATAATAACCGGCATCTATAATACCTAAGGGGATCAGTTGCGTGCCTCCTCTAATTCCTAATATTGAAAATGCAGCAATAAATAAAAAATAAATCGCATTAAGTGAATAAGCTTTAACCGTATTTTCTTCTTTTGCATATGGCGCTAAAAATTTCCTCTCAATTATTTTATAAAGCCAGATTATCAAAAAAATGTAGGCAATGAAAATGACAATAAGATACCAGAAATCTTTTAAAAATACCGGAAGCAAAGTAGCAGCGTCATTCTTTTCCATTAAAAAATTTATAGCGTCTGCCGTTGTCCGCTTTAATGTATATGGAAAATATGCCAAATCAATCATGTTTGCCAAAAGTGCAACAACATTAGTTATTACAAATAGTATTTTAAGACCAACTCTGAATATTTTACCGTGAAAAAACGAAACAGGAAAGGCAACCAAAAAAATAAACAAACTATTAATAATTGTCACAGCAACAATATCAAAACGCAATCCAAAAAAAAGTGAAGCGAAAAATCCCGCCGCATCAATTCCTCCCAGTTTGCCCTTATGCAACAAAAAGAACATAACTCGGGCATCTGTAAAAATAAAAAGAGACAAAAAGTATGCCAGCAATAAAAACTTGAAACGTGAACCGAACTTCATTTGGCGAACTTACAAAAAACCTAAGATTTTAGGGTGGTATTTATAGTAAATTAATTAACCCTTAACAATTTTCGTATCTTTAGACTTCGCATTACAGCTTTTATGAAATTTCTTCGTTTTCTATATCTGTTTTTTTTACTGTTAGGCTACGCCATTTTCCTTTTTAATTGTAATCAGGATAAAAAAGATACACAAAAAAAACTAAGTAACCTTACAATTAAATGGGGACGAATTACCGATAGTCTTCTACGCGATACCACCAACATTACTCCGGTTGTTGATTCATTAAAAAAACAAATTTTAGATGCTCCGGATGATACCAGTGCTATTAATTATTTGAATATGCTGGCTCAAGAATGGAAAAATGAACCCAACCTTATTTTAGCTAATGAAGCTGCAGAAAAAAGTAAAAAAATAAATTATAAATACGGAGAAATTGACGCACTTTCTAGAATAGGTTATTATTATTACTGGACAGATGATTATCCCGCCGCCGATAGTACGCTTCGTCTGGCATTAAATCTCGCAACTAAATTTACTTTAAAAAAATTACAAGTACAGGTGTTATCTGTCATCGGAAAAGTTGTTCGTATTCAGGGAAATTATCCACAAGCGCTCGTATACTTCAGACAAGGCTTAAATATAGCTTCCAAAATTGGCGATAAAAATCAATCTGCATTTTGCCTTAACAGCATAGGAGAAGTTTACCGTTTGGAGAGTGATAATTTTGAAGCGCTTTATTATTTCCAGCAGTCGCTTGCCATATCCAAACAAACAGGCGATAAAAATCGTATTGCTTCTGCACTTAGTTCAATGGGAGATATTTATCGTTTACAAGACGATTACAGTAAGGCCCTTGATTATTTTCAACAAGCTTTGGCAATAGCTGCACAAACCGGAGATATAAATATGTCGGCCTTCTGTTTAAATAACATGGGCGAAATTTATTTAGCACAAGGCGAGTATACTAAAGGGCTGGATTATTTTCAACAGTCATTAAGTATTGCTAAAAAAATGGGCGATAATACGCGCATTTCTTCTTGCTTAAGTTCTTTAGGCAGCACTTATTTTGCAAAGGAAGATTATACAAAGGCATTGGATTATTACGAGCAAACTATTAAAATAGCTAGAGAAATTGGCGACAACGTTAAAATTGCCGGTTGCCTGAATGGTATTGGCGGAATTTATACTGCGAAAAAAGAAAACCTGAAAGCACTTGATTATTTTTACAAATCGTTGAAAATTGCAAAAGAGATGGAAGATAAAATATTAATTGCCGAATGCTTAAACAACATTGGAGGCTTATATTTTGATATGAATGATATTGCAAACGCACAAAAAAATGCTGAGGCCGGCATGTCAGCAGCTAAAGAATGTAACACACCCGGTATGATAAGAGGCGCTGCAGAGCTTTTATACAAAGTGTATGATAAGAACAAAAATTACAAGGAGGCGTATAAAAATCACAGCTTATACATTGAAATGAAAGACAGTATTGTAAATAAAGTAAGTATGAAAAAATTTGCTGCACAGGAATACAAAGCTAAGGAAGCAGAATTTAAAACAGAACAACTAAAAAAAGATATTTCTTATAAAGCAGAAAAAATACAAAAAGAAACAGAGCTAAATCAACAAAAAATAGTGCGTAACGGATTTATTATTGGCGCCATTTTATTATGCGGACTAGTGTTTTTTGTCTACCGTAACTTAAAACAAAGTAAAAAAGCGCACAAAATTATAACTGAACAGAAAAAACAAGTAGAAGAACAAAAAAGCATTACCGAAGAGCAAAAGAAACTGTTAGAAGAAAAACAAAAAGAAATAGTTGACAGTATAAATTACGCAAAACGTATACAGCATGCCTTATTTGCGCAAGATGAAATATTAAAACAAAATCTGAAAGAATATTTCGTAGTCTTTAAACCAAAAGACATTATTAGTGGAGACTTCTACTGGGCTACAGAAAAAATCAGAAGTCGGAAGTCGGAAGTCGGCAGTGAGAAGGAGGCCGGAGACAGTGGGAAGAAAGCAGTTAATACAGGAAGGTATTATTTAGCAGTTTGTGACAGCACGGGCCACGGGGTACCCGGAGCGTTTATGAGCTTGCTTAATATTTCATTTTTAAATGAAGCGGCAACCGAAAAAAATATTGTAAAGCCCAATGAAATTTTAAACCATGTGCGTAAGCGTTTGATAAAAACAATTTCTCAGGACGGGAAACAGGATGGCATGGATGGTATTTTAGTTTGTTTTGAGAATGATACGATTAGTTACGCTGCGGCTCATAATACTCCCGTTGTTATAAGCGATAAAAAATTTACAGAATACCCAACCGATAAAATGCCGATTGGTAAAGGAGAAAAAGAAGAGTCGTTTACTTTACATAGTATAAAAGCAAAAAAAGGTGATGTTATTTATTTATATACCGATGGGTATGCCGACCAATTTGGCGGAAACGAAGGAAAAAAGTTTATGCAAAAACAATTAAAAGAACTTTTGTTCGCTAACCATCAGTTACCCATGGATAAACAAAAAGAAATTTTAGAAAATAAATTTGAGGATTGGAGAGGAGAACTTGAACAAGTTGACGATGTAACAATAATAGGAATAAGAATTTAAAAAAATGAATTTAAAACACTTACTATTTCTATTCGTTTTTACTTTACCGATTTTTGGTTTTAGTCAAACCAAATTACCGGCTGCATATAAATTAGATGAAAAATTTAAAATAAAATTAAACGAAACTGTTAAGGTTGGCGACAGTCTTCAAATAACATTTACAGGAAACACGCATAAAGATGTAATGGCAGGCGGACCTGAATCTCCATTGGGCGTAGCATTTGTTTACGATTTTGGCAAGGGCAAAGTAAGCGACGAACATTGGGAATACGATAAACCGCCCTATATATGGAAAAGAAAAGGATATATTTTTAAGGTTTATAAATGCGAATACGACAATTGGATAGAAATGAAAGTTGCGAAGGAAGTAAAGTAATGCAATCAACAAATAACATACTTCTTGTTCGTCCCTCAAACTTTGTTTTCAATACTGAAACAGCTTCATCAAATGCTTTTCAAAATAAATTAGAAACCGAAAGCGCAGAGCGCATCAAACAGAAAGTTTTTGCAGAATTTGAAGCCTTTGCTGAAAAATTAAAAGCAAAAGGTGTAAACGTCCTTATTTTTGACGATACCTCCTCTCCTCAAAAACCGGATGCTATTTTTCCGAATAACTGGGTGACATTTCATGCTGACGGTACAGTCATCCTCTATCCCATGTTTGCGCCAAACAGAAGAAACGAAAGGCGACAGGATATTATTGATTCGCTTAGAAAAAATTTTACTATTACCAACATCCTTGATTTATCATCCTACGAAAAAGAAAATAAATTTTTAGAAGGAACAGGAAGTATAGTGTTCGACCACAATAACAAAATTGCTTACGCTTGTCTATCACCGAGAACCGACAAAGAACTTTTTTATTTAGTTGCGAAACATTTAAACTACAAACCCATTTCATTTTTCGCGCATGATAGTGGCGGACAAGAAATTTACCACACCAACGTAATGATGTGTATTGCCGAAAAATTTTCAGTTATTTGTCTGGATAGCATTAGCAACAAGCTAGAAAGGGAAATGGTCTCGGCTTCACTCACAAAAACCGGACATCAATTAATTGAAATAAGTTTTGAGCAGATGAATAATTTTGCCGGAAATATGCTCCCGATAGCTATCGGGACTGAAACAAACAAAGACAAAAATATTTTAGTCTTATCGCAAAGTGCTTATGATAGTCTGAACGAAAATCAAAAAAAAGAAATTGAAATCTATTGTGAGTTGGTTCCACTTTCTATAAAAACTATAGAAACCATTGGAGGTGGGAGTGCAAGGTGCATGATAGCGGAGATTTTTCTTTCTCTTAAAAATATCGATGCAGAATGAATCTTTTATCCGCGTTAGCGATTGCAGCGAAAAGCCCACAGCCGCTATAATTTATGAATTCAAACGAAAATACTCGTTGCGGCGAGGACTTGCAGCGAAAAGCGCGGCCCCATATAGAATTTTTGAATGAAATTAAATAATGCCCGGGGAAACGCCCATATTAATCAAAATACTCCTTCATTCTTTCAAAGAAACTCTTGCTGTTTTTACCCGGATTGGGATGAAAGTTTTTTGATTTGCGTAAATCTTCCATTAGCTTTTTCTCTTCCGAGCTTAAACTTTGAGGAGTCCATACATTAATATTTACTAATAAATCTCCTTTGTGGTAAGAGTTTACATCAGGCAAACCTTTTCCTTTTAAGCGCAATACTTTTCCGCTTTGTGTGCCGGGGTCAATTTTAATTTTTGCTTTTCCGTCAACAGTTGGTACCTCGACAGAAATTCCGAGAGCCGCATCTGCAAAATTTACGTAGCACTCGTAAAATAAATTATGTCCGTCGCGTTTTAATGTATCGTGTTCTTCTTCTTCTACAACAATTAATAAATCGCCGTTAACACCGCCTCGTGGAGCAGCATTCCCTTTTCCGTTCATAGAAAGTTGCATACCATCAGCAACTCCTGCCGGCATGTTAATTGTAATTACTTCTTCTCCTTTTACAATTCCGTCGCCATGACAAGTACCACATTTTTCTTTTATAATTTTCCCTTGTCCGCCGCAAGAGCTGCAAGTAGTTTGGGTTTGCATCATTCCCAAAATAGTTTGTCGCATTTGGGTATAAACTCCTTGTCCGTGACACATTTTGCAAGTTTCCATTGCATTGCCCTTTGCTCCACTGCCGTTACAGGTTTTACAGGCAACGTGTTTGGTTACTTTAATTTTTTTCTCTACGCCGTTGGCAATATCTTGCAGATTTAATTTTAAGTTCACACGAATATTAGAACCACGATTTACACTTCTTCCGCGTGAGCCGCCACCGCCAAAACCACCACCGCCAAAAATATCTCCAAACTGAGAGAAGATATCATCCATATTCATTCCGCCACCGCCGTAATGACCTCCTCCTCCACCCGAGGCAGATGAGGCGTTTGCTGCGTGACCATATTGATTATATTTTTGACGTTTGCCGGCGTCGCTTAAAACTTCGTATGCTTCTGCGGCTTCCTTAAAACTTTCTTCAGCTGCTTTGTTACCCGGGTTTTTATCGGGATGATATTTAATAGCCATCTTACGATAGGCTTTTTTAATATCATCTTCGTTTGCGCTGCGACCTATTCCTAATATTTCGTAATAATCTCTTTTTGCCATCTCTTGATTCTTGCTTCTTAACTCTTACTCCTAACTCCCTACTACAACCTTTGCGTAACGAATTACTTTTCCATTCAGCAAATATCCCTTTTCTACTTCATCAACTACTTTGCCTTTTAAGTCGGGTGTTGGTGCAGGAATATTTGTAATAGCTTCCATTGTTTCCGGATCAAAATCTTTTCCTTTTGATTCCATTGCTTCAATACCTTTTAGTTTTAAAATATTTTGCAATTTATTATAAACCAGTTGTAATCCTTCATTTACTGTTTTAACATCCGTAATATTTTCGGCGGCCTTTAATCCGCGCTCAAAATCATCAACTACCGGAAGAATATCTTTAAACACTTCTTCTCCTGCATATTTCAAATATTCAACACGCTCGCGCATGCTGCGTTTACGGAAGTTGTCAAATTCGGCATACAGCCGAAGGTATTTATCGTTTAACTCGGCTATTTTTTGCTCGGCTGTAAGCTCAACTACTTCCTTTTCTTTCTGCGGTTCACTGCCAATTTCCTCCCGTGAAGAGTTAATCTCTTCATCGCTAGTTTTTCCTTGCGACTTACTATTTTCTTCCTCATTATTACTATTATCCGTTTCCTGCTCTTCCATTATGT
>CAZZEI010000108.1:0-10849 GCA_964653165.1 uncultured Flavobacteriaceae bacterium
ATCAAACGGAACTCAACTATAAAAGGGTATTATGAGAGGGGACTTAATGACATTGGGCGTTACCCCGCAACAATAATTATCTTTCAATCAATAAATCCGAGCGGGGTCAGGCTGCGCCGGGGTCGCTTCGCTCCGTTTTTTGCCTTCAATAATTTTCCTTCAATGAGTAAGTACGGGGCAAAAGAACCAAGCCCTTTGCATCCTTAACGCAAATACATCAACTATCTCAAACTCCTCAGTCCTAAAGGGACAACCTCTTGTATTATCTTTACACCAAAACAAAAAAACTCCGTGAACCTCTGTGCTGTATTTCTCTGTGCGCTCTGTGTTTCCTGTATTTTTTTGTATTTTTGAAAATATGGATTTAAACTCCTTCTCAAATAAAATCAAAAAGAAAAACCCGGAAATAAAGAAATTTCTTGAGCAGCTTAAAAGAAAGAAAGTAAGAAATCTTGATTATATTTTTCAGGATGCACATGAAGAAGTTTTTGATAAAACAGATTGCTTAACCTGCGCTAATTGCTGCAAAACAACAAGTCCAATTTTTTTAGATAAAGATGTTGTGCGACTTGCCAAGCGTTTACGGATGCCTGCAAGTGATTTTATTGCCAAATATTTACGGGTTGATGAAGACAGCGATTATGTATTAAAAGAAGCTCCTTGTGCGTTTTTAGGTCCTGATAATTATTGCTCGGTTTACGAAGACCGCCCTAATGCCTGCCGCGAGTATCCACACACAAACAGAAAAAACATGTTCCAGATTTTAGATCTTACTTATAGAAACACCTTGGTTTGTCCGGCTGTATTGCAAATTGTTGAGGAGGTAAAAAAGAAACTTGATAATGCCTAAAACAAAAAACCCCGCTCAATTGAGCAGGGTTTTATAATTAATTTATTTAAAAATTACATACATTTTAAAGAGCCTGTAATTGTAGTAGTATTAAAAAAAACAGTTGTAAAGGCAGCAGTAACGGGCGTTGTACCGGTTACAGTAATAATTCCTCCGGCATTACAAGTTGCTCCAAAAGCTATCATAACAACCTGATTTCCCACGGCACCACTGGTAACAAGCGTGTAAGTTCCGGCAGTAGGTGGTGCAGGAAATTGAAGTATAACTGTTCCTCCGCTATACGTACCCTGCATAGTTGCACTTCCGCAAGCTGTTGATGATGTAAAAGTTTTAGTAGTGCCATCATTAAATGAACCATAAGTTGGTGCAACAGTACCTGTACTAGATGTTGTAGCTACAGCCGTAGTTGAAGGCAGCCCATTAGGGTTTGGGTTACCACCCGTACCGTATGTAGTTTGATTAGCGTAACTTACTTTTTTAGCGCTATCATCATCTTTTTTACAGGCCATAATAACTAATGCACAAACAGTGATTATTGAGCAAATGGTAAAAATAGTTTTTTTCATGTTAACGGTTTGAGAATGCAAGGTACAAAGGTTTTTTTAAAAAGCAATTTTTTTACCCTTTTTTTGGCACTTTTTAATACAATGGCTCACAGATAACGCAGATTTTTATGATTTTCGTGGATAATAAAGATTGTATACCATAAATTATTTCGACTCAAATTCTATCATACTTTAACTTATAATATCATTTTTTATCATAAAAATCTGCGTTATCTGCGTTCTATTTTTTAACTACTCTACAGTTACTGATTTCGCTAAATTGCGGGGCTGGTCTACGTTACAGCCTCGCATTACGGCAATATGATAGGACAAAAGTTGTAATGGAACTACTGATAATAAGGGTACTAAAGATTCATCCGTTTCGGGTATTTCCATGCAATAATCGGCCATGCCTTTAACATCTTTATCGCCTTCGTTAACCACAGCAATTATTTTTCCTTTTCTCGCTTTTATTTCCTGTATAGTGCTTACTACTTTTTCATAATTGGCACCTTTGGTAGCAATAACTACAACCGGCATTTCTTCATCAATTAAGGCAATCGGACCGTGTTTCATTTCGGCAGCAGGGTAACCCTCGGCATGTATGTATGAAATTTCTTTCAGTTTTAAGGCTCCTTCTAAGGCAACCGGAAAAGAATATCCTCTTCCTAAATACAAGAAGTTACTTACATCTTTATAAATTGCGGCAATATGCTTAATGGTATCATTAAGTTTTAAAACTTTTTCGATTTTTAGTGGAATAGCATCTAATTCAAATAATAATTGGCGGTAACGGTTTTCGGGAATAGTACCTTTTTTATGTGCAATGTGTAATGCCATAAGTGTGAGAACAGTAACCTGTGCAGTAAATGCTTTTGTAGATGCAACACCAATTTCCGGTCCGGCGTGGGTATAAGACCCCGCATGAGTTGCCCTTGCAATTGATGAACCAACAACATTACATACGCCAATAATTGTAGCGCCTTTAGATTTTGCCAGTTCGATAGCTGCTAAAGTATCAGCTGTTTCGCCCGATTGTGATATGGCAATTACAATATCATCTTCGTAAATAACAGGGTTTCTATAACGAAACTCGCTGGCATACTCAACCTCAACCGGAATGCGTGCATACTCCTCAAATAAATATTCGCCCACTAACCCCGCATGCCAGGATGTTCCGCAAGCGATAAAAATAATTCGTTTGGCTTTTAAAAATTTTGCTTCGTAATCTACAATCCCACCTAATTGCACAATTCCTTTATCAGCAGCAAGGCGCCCACGCATACTGTCTCTAACCGACCGTGGTTGCTCATAAATTTCCTTCAACATAAAATGATCGTATCCGCCTTTTTCAATGGCTTCTAATTCTATTTCAAGTTCCTGCACAGAAGGAGTTATCTCTTTATCTTTTAAGTTGCGGATTTTTAATGGTTCGTTACGTTTAATAATCGCAACTTGTTCATCATCCAAATACACTACATTTTTTGTGTACTCAACAATGGGAGAAGCATCTGATGCAATAAAAAAATCGTCCTCGCCTATTCCAATTACAAGCGGACTGCCTTTTTTTGCGGCAATCATTTCGTCGGGTTTATTTTTATCTATTACCACAATAGCATAAGCTCCAACCACCTGTTTTAGTGCAGCCAGTACGGCATGCCCCAATTTAAGGTTATCTTTTTCTTTAACTTCTTCTATTAAATGTATTAATACTTCAGTATCTGTCTGACTTGTAAAAGTGTGACCACGTTTAATAAGATTTTCTTTTATGGCAGCATAGTTTTCAATAATACCGTTATGAATAATTACCAAATCTTTGCTCTCAGAATAATGTGGGTGTGCATTTACGTCATTAGGCTCACCGTGCGTTGCCCAACGGGTATGGCCAATACCAATAGTACCCGATAAATCTTTTCCTTCCGAAAATTTTTCCAAGTCAGATACTTTGCCCTTGCATTTATATACGTTAAGTGCTTTGTTTTTTCCAATAATGGCAACCCCTGCACTATCGTAACCACGGTATTCGAGGCGATGTAATCCTTTCAATAAAATGGGGTATGCCTCGCGCTTACCTATATATGCAACAATTCCACACATAAAAATTTTAGTTAAAAGTATTAAATTTTAATCACAATTGCACCAACTACAAAATTACAAAGAATATTGTGCTGTTGGCACAATATTTAATAGACAGAACTCTTTTTTAAGATATTTAAAATAGGCTGTAATACCTATCATGGCCGCATTATCGGCACAATACTCAAAGGGGGGGATAAAAACTTCATAGCCTTTTTCTGTCAAGGACTCTAATCTCTTCCGTATCGAAGAATTAGCAGACACACCTCCTCCAACTGCCAAGGTCATTATTTTATGTTCTTCGGCTGCAGCCAAAAACTTTTTAAAGAGCATTTCGGTCAAACACCATTGGTATGAAGCACAGATATCATTCAGGTTTTCAGTGATAAAATTTTCGTTTAATTTTTTTTGATCACGTATAAAATATAAAAAAGCAGTTTTAATTCCGCTAAAACTATAATTAAATCCGGGCTTATTGCTAATAGGAAATTTGAATTTTGTTGCATCTCCCATTTGTGCATATTTATCTATAAGTGGTCCGCCCGGATATGTCAATCCCAAAATTTTTGCCGCTTTGTCAAAAGCTTCTCCTACAGCGTCATCAAGGGTTTGGCCAATTAATTCAAAGCTTAAATAATCTGTAACCTTTACTATTTGAGTATGTCCACCGCTTACAGTTAAACACAGAAAAGGAAATTGTGGAATTCCTTCTTTGCTCTTGCTTCTTTGCTCTTGCTTCTCTATAAAGTGTGCAAGTATATGTGCCTGCATGTGGTTAACTTCAATAAGTGGTATTTGCAGCGCCTGAGTCAGCGATTTTGCAAAAGAGGCTCCAACCAACAAGGAACCAAGTAAACCGGGGCCTCTTGTAAAGGCTACAGCGTTAATTTGTGTTAAATTTATATTCGCCTTTTTAAGTGCAGCATCAACTACCGGGACAATATTTTTTTGGTGATCCCTGCTTGCTAATTCAGGAACTACGCCTCCATATAATTTATGAATATCCTGATTAGCAACCTCATTAGATAAAACTGTTTTGTTGCAAAGCACAGCTGCAGAAGTATCATCACAACTAGACTCAATTGCCAATATATATATGTTTTTTTGTGTTGTATCCATATTGGCAATGTTTTTGCCTATCGTATTCCTTTAGTAACTTTGAAAGCTATGCAAAAACCAAAGAAACTGCACAAAGTTAGGCGTTTTATTTGGCGTGTGTTAAAATATACCACGCTAAGTGTTTTGGTATTGCTTATTTCCCTGTTTTTTATTTTTCAAATGCATAGTGTGCAAACGTGGATGGGCAAAAAAGTATCGACTTATTTATCGAAAGAGCTAAAAACAACTATTTCTGTTAAAGCTGTAAAAATTAATTTTTTTAAAACGGTTGATTTGGAAGGAATTTACGCCGAAGATATGCACCATGATACGCTGATGTTTGGAAACAAGCTAAGCGTTGAAATAAAATTACTAAGCATTGGCGAGAAAGAAATAGACCTTGATTTAACCAAACTTGAAGGCATTACCTGTAAACTTCAAAAATACAAAGGTGAAAAAGATTTAAATTTTCAATTTCTGATAGATTATTTTGCGTCTTCCAATCCAAGTCCAACGGATACTTCGGGTGTTAATTTTAAAATAAAATACGGTGATTTGAGCTTATCCAATTTGCGTTTTGTTTATCACGATTTTAACGACACAGCTAAACAGGCACACGGCATTAACTACAGTCACCTTGAAGTAAATAATGTAACCGGTAAAATTTCGGACATACGAATTGCAGGTGATTCTATTAAATGTGTTATTGAAGATTTTTCGTGTGTTGAAAAATCAGGTCTCCGAGTAAAAAAACTTTATACACACGCAACCGTGAGTCCTAAAAATATTCGTGCCGATAGCCTTTTGCTTCATACTGAGCATAGTTACTTACACGGGTTTTACCGTATGCGCACCGATTCATTCGCTGACTATCCTAATTATGTACAAGCCGTAAATATGGAAGCTTATTTAAGAGACAGTAGTTATGTTAACCCTAGCGATGTAGCTTATTTTACAGATTTTTTCAGAGGGCTTGATTTAAAAATAAACATTAACGGATACATAAAAGGTCCGGTTGATGATTTAAATTCTGATGATTTAAAATTTTCTTTTGGAAGACAAACAGGTTTTAGCGGAAAATTTAATATTAAAGGGTTTCCCGATATTGAAAAAACTTTTATAAAAGTTGAAGCAAAAAAAATTTCCACACATTATGCAGATTTATCCAGCGCTCCTTCCTATCCTTTTCATAGTGGGAAAACGCTGGAACTTCCTGCTAATCTTAAAAAACTCGGGCTCGTTACTTTTTCCGGAAAAGTTGAAGGTTTTATTAATGACTTATTTCTTGGCGGAATTTTTACTACTGCTTTAGGAAAAATTACTACAAATGCCACTGTGAACACCAAAAGTAAAGACCTTGCTTATTGCGGAAATTTTAAAACAGAAAGTTTTAATATTGGTGTTTTTTTCGAAGTTGATAAACTTGGTGAAGTTTCTTTAAACTGCAGCTTAAAAGGAAGCGGTACGGACCTAAATACATTGCAAGCGCAGGTAAAAGCATCTGTGCTTTCGGCACGCTACAATAATTATGTTTACCATGGGGTAGAAATTAACGGAAATTTGAAAAAAAAATTATTTGATGGCAGCTTTAACTCCACCGATCTCAATGCTAATTTAGATTTTACAGGTACCATTGATTTGAGAAAAAAAATCCCACAAATTGACGCTGAGTTTAATCTTTATAATTTCAATCTCTACGCATGTAATTTTGTAAAAACCGATAGTACTGTAATTATGTCAGGCAAAACGCGTATTTCCTTGCAGGGTCAAAATCTTGATAACATAAACGGCACCTTGCAAACCGATCGAATAAAATTAGTAAAATCAAATAGTATTATTAAACTTGATAACACAGATATAACCATTATACAAAATGAAACTCAAAATTCTCTTTCCATGATTTCATCCGTTGCAGATTTAGAGATAAGCGGAAAATTTAAATCAGAGACGTTGCAAAAAAGTATAACCCTATTTCTTCATGATTATTTTCCTACATTTTTTAGTGAAAAAGAAACTGCAAATAGTTCATTAACCAAAAAAGAAAAATTAACTCCGGTTGTTATCCATACAGATAATCTTAATTTCAAGATACGTATAAAAGATTTTGAACCGGTTACTAAATATTTAAATATACCGCTTACCATTAGCCGTAACACTACCATTCAAGGTTCTTTTGATGCGCAAAAAAATGCGCTTATTGCAAGCGGACTTTCAGACAAAATTGAATACAACAAAATTCCTATCAGAGATTGGTTTCTTTCAATAAGTACAACCAACAAACAGGTTAAACTAAATACAGGATTCAGACGAGTAGATTTTGCAGACAGTGTTTACATTGGTAATTTTAATTTTGAAGCCAATTCAACTGATAACAAATCGGTTTTTGAAATTTTATGGGATAACCAATCCAAGCAAAAAAACTCGGGTGAGATAGAAGGCAATTTAGTATTCAGTCAGTACCACCTGGATCTTGATATTCAGAAATTTTTCATTTATGCAGCAGATTCACTTTGGAAACGTGTGGGCAGTGACCATTTCTTTGCAGACTCTAGCGGTACATTTAACTTTAGCGATTTAACCTTTGTAAACAATACTCAGCGCATTAAACTGGAAGGAGTAATTTCGAAAAATCCTAAAGATCAAATTGTAATAGAACTTGATAATTTTAAACTGAATCAATTAAACCCCATTTTAAAAAGGAGCGGTGTTAATTTAGGAGGAACGCTAAGCGGAACTACAAATATTTCTGACTTATATAATAAAGTAATTTTTTCGAGTGCACTTGCTTTTACACGTTTAACTGCAAACAATACACTTATTGGTACCGGAGAAATTAATAGTTTTTTTAATAAAACAAAAAACTTAGTTTCTTTAAATGGTTTTGTTAAACGCGAGTTTGAAAAAATTGCTGAAAGTTCGTACAACAACGTTTCTTTTGATGGTTATTATTTTCCGGATAAAAAAGACAGCGCAATTGATATAAACGTGCACCTTAATCAATTTGCTTTATCCACATTACAACCCTTTGTAAAAGGCATTTTTACTTTCGACAAAGGTTCGCTTAACGGAAATGTAAATATAAAAGGAAGCTCAACTAAACCACAAATTACCGGTTTATTAGATTTGGCAGATGTAAGTAATTTAAAAATTGATTATTTAAATGCTTTTTACAAATTAAATGGAAATGTGAAAATTGAAGCGGATAGATTTGTTGTCGAAAATTTAATTTTAACTGATATATACAATAATAAAGCCACTGTATGGGGCGATGTGTTTCATGATAATTTTAAAAACATTAAATTAGACTTTGATATAAATACTATAAACTTTATGGCGCTTAACACAACGCCATTACAAAACAGCAGCTATTACGGTAAAGCGTTTTGCACAGGCAATATTGGTTTATATGGTCCGCCTGATGCATTAACTATTGACATAAATGCAAAAACAAGTAAGGGAACCCAATTTTTTATTCCACTTGCCGGCCCGGAAGAAGTAAGTGAGAATGGTTTTATTCGTTTTGTAAAAATAGACAGTGCTTATAAAAAATCGCACGGAACAAAGAATGACTACTCGGGTTTAACGTTGAAATTTAATTTAGAAGCTACTCCTGATGCTGAGGTGCAAATTTTATTTGATGCCCAAGCCGGAGATGCAATTAAAGCGCGCGGCATGGGCAACATAAATATGAACATTAATACACTTGGAGGGTTTGAAATGTTTGGCACCTATACTATAACAGATGGAAGTTATTTATTTACCTTAGAAAATGTAATCAACAAAAAATTTGATGTTGACGCAGGCAGTACAATTCGCTGGAGTGGCGATCCGTTAAACGCCGACATAAATATTACTGCTTCCTATAAACAACGCGCTTCGCTGGCTGCATTTTTTCCGCAAGTGGCACCTGATCAAGCTGCTTCAACAAGCGGAACTTCAACACCTTCGTCAGCAGCTTCTTCAACCGGTGTAGATAATAATAAACGCTATCCCGTGGATGTGAAACTTTATATGCGCAATAAATTATTGAGTCCGGATATAACTTTTGGTGTTGAATTGCCCACAGTAACCGAAGTTATTCGTTCTCAGGTATTGAGTTATATTAATAACGAGCAGGAATTAAACCGACAGGTATTTTCATTATTATTACTACGAACATTTGTTACGCCGTTGCAATTGCAAAACACATCAGGGGTTAGTGCGGGTAACGCTGCGGGTAATAATGCATCCGAACTTTTATCTAATCAACTCAACGCTTGGTTATCTCACTTTACAAAAGTATTTAACTTGGGTGTAAACTACAGACCGGGTGGTGCACAAAGCAACGAAGAGTATGGAGTGGCTTTATCTACCCAATTGTTTAACGACAAGCTTACCATTGACGGCAACGTGGGAGTTAATAATAATAATCAAACAAAAACCAGTACGCTTATTGGCGATTTGAATATGAATTACAAACTAACTAACGACGGAAAATTACAACTTAAAGCCTTTAACCGCAGTAATGATAATTTTCAAATAGCAACTTCGGGTGGGCAGTTTACACAAGGAGCCGGGGTGTTATACAGAGAAGAATTTAATAGCTTAGGTGAGGTTTACAAGAGATATGTAAATTTTATTGCCGGAAAAAAGAAAAAATAATTTCTTCTTTTTAAACCGCCACATTATGTTCGCGCAAAGTTTCATTCAAAGAAGTTTTTAAATCGGTACTTTCTTTTCGTTTACCGATAATTAATGCACAAGGCACCTGAAATTCTCCGGCAGGAAATTTTTTTGTGTATGAGCCCGGTATAACTACGCTGCGCTCGGGAACTATTCCTTTCATCTCAATTGGTTCTTTGCCTGTTACATCAATAATTTTTGTGGACATTGTTAAAACAACATTTGCACCGAGCACTGCTTGTTTACAAACGCGAACACCTTCTACCACAATACAACGTGAACCAACAAAACAATCGTCTTCAATAATTACAGGCGCTGCCTGCACGGGTTCAAGTACACCACCAATACCTACTCCCCCGCTCAGATGGACATTTTTTCCTATTTGCGCGCAGCTTCCAACTGTTGCCCAAGTATCAACCATAGTTCCGCTGTCAACGTAAGCACCTATGTTTACATAACTGGGCATCATAATTACTCCGTTTGCTAAATAAGCTCCGTACCGCGCTATTGCGTGAGGTACAACACGTACGCCTAATTCTGCATAATTTTTTTTCAGTTTCATTTTATCATGAAACTCAAACGGACCAATTTCAATAGTTTCCATTTTGCGAATAGGAAAATATAATATGACGGCTTTTTTTATCCATTCATTTACCTGCCAGTTACCATTTGCTAAGGGCTCTGCAACACGAATTTTACCTTTATCTAATTGCTCAATTACACTTTCGATAGTTTCCTGCACAGATTTATCTTTTAATAATTCTCTGTTTTCCCAGGCTTTTGCAATGATTTGTTGCGTCATACACAATGGTTTACGGGTTGCAAGTTAAATAAAATATGTATATTTGAGCTCTCTAAAATTAGGTTACGTAGCTCAACTGGATAGAGCACCTGACTACGGATCAGGAGGTTTGGGGTTCGACTCCCTACGTGACCACGAAACAAAAGCCTAATCAATTAGTTTTAAATTGGTTAGGCTTTTTTGTTTCCCTGTTTAGTCCATACTTAGTCCCAAACAGCCTTGATTTGATGTTTTTTATGATTAATGAAGTTTTATCAGTTCCGGCAATTCGATTTCAAGAGCAATACAAATTTTTAATAGTGTTAATACGGACGGGTTCATCTCGCCATTCTCTATTCTTTGAATTGTACTTTTTGCAACATCTGAGTTATCTGCAAGTTCCTGTTGGCTTACTCCCTTTACACTTCTCCTTTTTCTGATATTGTTTCCTATCAGTTGTAAATATTTTTTGTCTTGCCGTTGCATACCAACAAAGCAAGAAATTCAATCTTATTTTGCTGGCAGCGTATTTGCAGCCAATTTTTTACTATTTTAGTCTTTTAAAAACAGTATCATGAAAAATATTTTTTTCTTTATTTTACTGATTGGCATAAAAAATATTTATGGTCAAACCGCTAAAGACTATTTTAAGTCTGGTCTCGAATCTGCAAAATGGGGGAGATGCCATGATGCAATAGAATACTTTAATAAAGCAATTGCATTAAGTCCAAACGACGCCAATGTCTATTTCAATAGAGGAATATCCAATAATAAGTGTAATTTGGATATTTCGGGGATGTTGACCACCTAAAGTCGGAGCAAATTGACCAGTGATTT
>CAZZEI010000109.1:0-10798 GCA_964653165.1 uncultured Flavobacteriaceae bacterium
ATCATTGCTCCTATTCCCGGTCGTGGTACAATTGGTATTGAGGTGCCCAATCAAAACCCCGAGATGGTTCCTATGAGAAATATTCTGGCATCCGAAAAATTTCAGAATACAACTTTTGATTTACCAATAGCCCTCGGAAAAACAATCAGCAACGAAACCTATATCGCCGATTTATCTAAGATGCCGCATTTATTGATGGCAGGCGCAACAGGACAAGGTAAATCGGTTGGATTAAATGCCGTGCTTGTTTCTCTCCTTTACAAAAAGCATCCTTCGCAAATAAAATTTGTTTTGGTTGACCCGAAGAAAGTAGAACTTACACTATTTAAAAAAATTGAGCGTCATTTCCTTGCTAAACTTCCTAATTCAGAAGATGCTATTATTACTGATAATACTAAAGTGGTTCACACATTAAATTCACTTTGTATCGAAATGGATAATCGTTATGCATTATTGGAGAATGCACTGGTTCGTAACTTAAAAGAATACAATACTAAATTCGTACAACGTAAATTAAATCCGAACGACGGTCACAAGTTTTTACCTTACATCATTGTTGTAGTTGATGAGTTTGCCGATTTAATTATGACGGCAGGTAAAGAGGTAGAAATGCCCATTGCACGTATTGCACAATTAGCAAGAGCAGTTGGTATACATTTGATTATTGCTACACAACGTCCATCTGTAAATATTATAACAGGTGTTATCAAGGCAAACTTCCCTGCGCGAATTGCATTTAGAGTTACTTCTAAAATTGACTCGCGTACTATATTAGATACAGGCGGTGCCGAGCAATTAATTGGTCGCGGTGATATGCTACTGAGTACAGGCAACGATTTAATACGCATACAATGTGCTTTTGTTGATACTCCGGAAGTAGAAAAAATTACAGAGTTTATCGGTTCCCAACGCGGTTACTCAAGTGCGTACTTATTACCTGAATATGTAGATGAGAATGCAGAAGGATTGAGCGAAATTGATTTAAGTGAACGTGATAAAATGTTTGATGACGCAGCACGAATTGTGGTTCAACATCAACAAGGTTCTGCTTCTCTATTACAACGCAAATTAAAACTGGGTTACAACCGCGCAGGTCGCATTATTGACCAATTAGAAGCCGCAGGTATTGTTGGTCCGTTTGAAGGTTCTAAAGCCCGCGATGTAATGATTAAAGACCCTATGTCTTTAGATGAGAAGTTGAAAGAGATGAATAAGCCGAAAGATAAATCATAAACATTAAGGTTTTCGGTATTTTATTTTTGATTCTGCAGCAACAGATAATTTAGTTTTTGACGTATAGATTGTTTTTTTCTCCAGGTGGCTATTTCAAATTTTATCTGAAGGTTCATCCATACCTCTGCGGATATTCCGAGTAGCTTTTCAAGTTTAAGTGCAACAGGGACAGTAATATTTCTTTTACCGTGAATAATAAGGCTGATTTCCGATTTCGATAAACCAAGTGCATTTGCTAACTCAATAAAATTTACCTAAGCTTTTACTTTTGCCCGCTCAAAACCAAACTCCATAATTTCATTGATAAACTCATATGGCTTATAGTTATTTATGGCAGCCTGATGAAAAATACAGGTCGCAGGTGTCATACCGGGTAATGAATTAACTTCGATAAAAATAATTTCTGCCTTACACTTTTCAAATACCCTCACAAAAGCATCAATTCTACAATACCCCGTAACTTTTAAGGCATTCGCTGCTTTTTTTAGTTCCTCTTTTACCAGATCAGATATTTTTTGTCTGTCTGCTGTATTGGTTGAATATCGCGCCGGAGTAATGTTTTGTCCTTGTCCCGCTAAAAATTTTTCCTCTAAACTCAATACCTCTCCACTACTTAATGCTTCGCTCGCTTCAAATACTTCGTATTCAATTTTTCCGGAATCAGAAAAATGCGTGACCATTCCACCTGTAATTTCTAAAAAGTGTAAAGCGTTCTTCTTTGAAATAAGTTCTTCAACTAAAATTACATTCTTGCGTGGAAATTCTTCTTTGTCTTTAATATGCAGGAGGGCTGACGCATTTGTATCCAACTCTTCCGTATTTCTGAATATTAATTTTGCAAAAGCTTCAAACTCAGCAAAGGTTTTTATTTTTTTTACTGCGCTACTACAGCCATCATCCACAGGTTTTGCAATGAATGGATATTTTATTTTTTCAGAAATAATTTTTTCTACTTCGCTTTTACTTTTATTCCAATCCTGCTCTGTTACCAAAATATGTTCCGCAACCAGCATACCATTTTCCTTCAAAATTTGATTGGTAATATACTTATTGATAGTAATTTCTGAACTTGCTTTGCCGGAACCATTATAAGGCAAACCATACGCTTCTAATTTTTCCTGTACATCTCCGTCTTCCCCCGGTCTGCCGTGTAATGCTATAAATACAGCTTCTGCTTTCTTTGCTAAATCATCGTAAGACATTAATGTTGGTTTTGCAAGCGTATCAGGCGAAGAATATTTTTCGGTAATATGATGGCATTGCGCGATAATTTCTTTTACAACAGAATGAACCGTATAATTTTCAATTTTCTCCTTAATATCATCAGCATTATCTTTTAACAAAATATTTATTGGAATTTTATACAACAAGTGCTTTTCATTATTTCCGCTTAAAAAAACAGGAATAGGAGTATATTTTTCTGAAGAAGATAGTTTTTCGTACACATTTCTTCCACTTTCTACTGATATGTGACGCTCGCTTGAGTAACCTCCTAAAATTACAGCAACACGGATTTTGCTTTTTACAGCCGTTCTTTCATTGTGAATTAATTTCTCCAAACGCTCCATTACAACCTCATACAACTGCGCACCCTTACTTTGTTTAATGCGTTTGGTTAAGGAAGCATGAATAATAAATGTTAAGAACTGTGAGGGATTTAAACCAATTTCTGCTGCCTGGTGAAAGAAAAATGAAGAAGGCATCATCCCTGATGTTGTGTTGGGATCGTTGAGAAAAATTTTTCCGTCTTTATTTATAAAACCGTCAATACGGGCATAGACATCAAAATGCAAAGCGTAAAAAAGTCTTTCGCAATCGGAACGTATTTGATTTATTTGCTTAGCAGGCAAATCAATAGGAGTTATTTTTCTGGATAATCCGGGAAGATACTTACTCCTGTAATCAAATAACTCTTTTCCTTTTTTAATCTCAGTTGGTGGCAACGCAATTGCTTTACCAGTTTCATCTTCAACAACTATGCAGCTGAATTCTCTTCCTTCAATAAATCCCTAACAAGTACTGTGCTTTCTCCATCAAGCGACTCAACAACTAAACCTTCTTTGGTTTGCATATGCAAATCAAAAAACCCGATTAGTTTATTGGGGTCAAAAATAATTTCACCCTCAATTTTGCAGGGCATTCCAATTCCTTCACGAATATCAGAGAGTGTGCGTACAAATTCAAATTTTTGTTCGCTATTTAATTTGCTCCATTCCTTTGCATCCACCCATTTAGTAAACAAAGCTTTCTCTACAGCTTCCATAAAAGTTTGCTCATCTTCCTTTAATAAAACTGTTATTCCAATAGAAGAACCCTGGTTAGCAGGTTTAACCACCAAAGGAAATTTTACTTTTTCTTTTGCCTTAGCAAATGCAGTCTTGCAATTTCCATTTATATAATCGTTACGGTCAATAGTAAAATAAGCCGGACTGTTAAATCCTGCGTTAATCATCATTTGTTTTTGAATGCTCTTATCTATTCCTATTGAGGAAGATAAAATACCGGAGCCTGTGTATGGAATTTTATGATATTCTAAAAGCCCTTGTATTTTTCCGTCTTCACCATACGGACCATGCAGACATAAAAAAGCGATATCAATTAATTGATGTAATTGTTCCGGAGAAATTTTCTTTCCGATTTTTCCGATAAGTTTATCTTGCTCTGTAGTATTTAAATCACCAAGATTTTCTGCGTATAGCTGAAACTGAGTATTATGCTGAGGAAGAAATTCTACCGGAGGATAAAAATCTCTGATTGAACCTTTATAAATAAATTGCCAATCGAGTAAAATAAAATTCCCAAAACTATCAACGAATAAAGGAATAGCCTCGAAAATTGATTTATTAAGGTTATCATAAACTGTTCTTCCGCCAGCAAAAGAAACTTCACGCTCTTTAGAGAACCCGCCAAAAACTATCCCAACTTTTATTTTAGACATATAGCCCAAAATTACCCTTACTTATTCAATTTATAGGCTATTCTGCTTTAAGAAATCAACCAACTTATTCACAGCCATAGCACGGTGACTTATCTTGGTTTTTTCGGCAATACTCATTTGGGCAAAGGTTTTACTATGGTCAAGCGGCCTGAATAGAGGATCGTAACCAAACCCTTGGGTGCCCTGCCCCTTGTAGAGAATTTCCCCCTTGATAGTGCCTTCAAAAAAATATTCCTTTCCATCAATAATTAAAGTAATAACTGTTTTAAAGCAGGCATTGCGGTTTGCCTTCAGCGCTAATTCAGTCAAAAGTTTTTGGTTATTGTCATTATCACTTTTCTGTTCGCCGGCATAACGAGCTGAATAAACGCCAGGCGCACCGTTAAGTGCTTCAACTTCCAGTCCGCTGTCATCAGAAAAACAATTTAACTTATATTTTTCAAAAATATATTTTGCTTTTAATAAAGAGTTTTCTTTAAAAGTTGCTCCGGTTTCTTGAATATCTTCCATACACTTAATGTCAGCTAAAGAAAGCAGTTCTATGCTTTTGTGTAAAAGCATTTTTATTTCCTGTAATTTGTGTTGGTTATGGGTTGCGAATACAAGCTTCATTGGGGATACAAAGATACCGAAAATTCAGCCCTTAATTTAATACATAGTATTTTAAAGAGCAGGCGATTTTAAAAATACGTTGAAAACCCAAACTGAAAACCCGCAGTACGCGAGGAAGGGTTTCCTAAAATATCTGTTTTCCAATGATAACTATAGTTAAAACGAATAACTGTTTGCTGTGATGGTCGAAAACTAATACCTGGGACAATAGCAATAATATGATCGTATTTATTACCGCCGGTGTCTGTAAATTTCCCAACGTTATAATCGGCATACTCTGCACGAAAGGCAATATTTAAAGTGCTGTTTTCCCAGCCAAACATTTTACGTTGAATAATAGGTTGTACTATATCTAAGAACCCGCCCTTTTGCTTGTTTCCATATTGTTGCGGCAAAGTTTCAGGAACATCAATCATAGCCCAAACAAATTCACCGGTAACATATGTTTTTATTTTGGGGATTGTAGAATTAAAATCCACTGCAACAAGATCCAATCTTCTTTTGCTATCAACTTCAACACCATCTACCATAAATTTATTGTAAACTCCTCCCATCCATGAAATGCCAATCTCTCCTATTTTTCGGTGACGAATAGCTGTTTTTAATGTTGTAAGAGGTACGCCATTAAAACTTTCTTCAAAACGTTCCGTATTTTTTTTACTTTCCGGAAGCCAGGTTCTGTCTTCTTCATTGGCAATTATCTTATCATCAAAACCGTTTGTCAAATAAGCTTCGTAAGCCCATACCATATTATTTACCGCATATTTTCCATAAATTCCAAACCCGACATTGCTCCATGTTGACGGAATAATTGTTGTTGCTGAGATTGGTCTGCTTATAAATTCCCATTTAGGGCCATCATGATTTTGATTAAATGCTCCTATCGGGTTCATTAAAACACCTCCGCGCAAATTAAATAATGGATGAAGCTCTATGTCCATAGAGGCAAATTCAATAGCAACTTCTTTTCCGCCTTCCTCAAACTCTATTTCAGATAAAAATTTGATGCGCTTTTTTATAGTAGAGGCTAAAAAAATTGTCATCCGTGGTACTTGAAATGAAAGGCCTTCACTTACACCGTCTGTACCAAAATAACTGCTGTTAGCTTCAAGATAACCTCCAATGGCAACCGGCATTTTTCCAAGTACTAGAAACGGACGATTATATACTGCATCCATATTCATTTTTAGTTTACTTGTGTCTTGCGGAATTCGTTTTATTAACACAGTATCTGCTTGAGAAAAAACAAGAGAGCTTAGTAAAAAAAATGTAATAAGGATTAAAATTTTTTGCATGTTATGAAAGTTGAATATATAGCGTTGTGCTATCTGTTATTACTGGAAATGATTTTAATTTTTGCTCGGCCGGGCCTTGTACTATTTCGCCCTTATTACCAAACTCGCTTCCGTGCGCGGGGCAAGTAAGCAAATCTCCGTTTACATTCAATTCATTATTTTGATGCGTGCAGCGAAGTAATAGTGCAGAAAAATCTGTGGGAGAGAAACGATAAACAATAATCGGATAATTTGATTGTTCATACTTTACAATAATATATTTTCGGAATATTTCTTTATCGTTCTTTACATGAAAAAAATCAGATTTATTAATCTGTATTTGCTGATTTAACACAGTTGCCTGTACATAATGCGTACTCTTACAGCTTTCAACCAACATTGCTAAGCCAACACAGGAGGCACTTAATAAGCCACATTGCTTTATGAAATTACGGCGTTCCATTTTTACAGCGATTCTAAAAATTTAATGAGTTGCTGCTTTTGTTGACTTGATAAAGCGTAATATGCAGTCCGACGCGAAGCTGCCTCCCCTCCATGCAATAATAAAACGTTTTCAAAAGTTGTAGATCTTCCATCGTGTAATAAAAATAATTGTCCACCCTGCGAATCTTTTGCTAACCCAATTCCCCATAATGGCGGGGTTCTCCACTCAAAACTTTTTGCGCTTCCTTCAGGGAAACCATCATCCAATGACACACCCATATCGTGTAATAAAAAATCGGAATAAGGATGAAACGTTTTATAACTTAACGCTTCAATATCAGATTGCGCGGTAGTAAAAGTAGATTTATGGCAACTTTCACAACCAATTTGATTGAATATTTTTTCGCCTTCAATTACATCGGTATTATTTACGTTTCTTCTTGTGGGAGCTTTTAAAGTTCGCATATAAAATATAAGACTATTAACAAAACCGGAAGAGACTTCAGGATCAGGAACATTATCGCCGGTATTAATACCAACTTGATAATTGTATAAATCCTGAGTATCGAAGTCGGAAGTAATTCCAATATCCTGCTTTAATGCAAATACTACTTGATCTTGTAATGTAACTTTTTCAGCTTTTTTACCGAATCGCCCTACGTATTGCCCATTATTTGGAATATGAATTGATTGCGGAATAAAAAAACCGGTAGGATTAACATAATTAACTCTTCCGGAAATTCCATCACCATCCGCATCCAACGAATCGACATTGGCCAAAATAGAAGCGTCTGATATAGCTGCAATAAAACCCAGACCCATTACTGCCGGTGCAATTCTTTTAGAAAATACATTGGCTTCACTTGGAATTATTTCGGAGCTATATCCGGATATCGCACGTTGCTGCAGTTGCGGCCCTCCTTTATCATACAAGTAATCGAGAATTGAATTTTCTACTTTGGCATATCTTGTAAGCACCGTAGTGGGATGCCCCTTGCCATTGCCTATATGACAATTAGCGCAGGATGTTTGAACAAAAACGGGACCCAAGCCTTGATCAGGTGTAAATATTTTTCCAAAGGAAGCATCCCCATTTAGATGTTCTAGTTCCTGTTGTGGTGTTAATCCGGGAATTGTTCCTGCCAATACATCTTCATCCTTTGGCGCCGAAGGAAGCAGTTTTCTACAGGCGGTTACAAGAATCAGCGTAAATAACAATACCGGTATTATATACCTTGTTTTTATTCCTTTTTTTATTTAGGCAAATCTACTCAATAAATTAGGGATACCAAAATTAATTATTTTGCTTGCCACTACTTATATATTGGGATATTCTTACTATATTTGCAAACAATGGCCTTAACTTTTACAGAAGAAAATTACCTGAAAGCAATCTATTCGCTTTCTTCCCAAACGGGTCATAAAATTGCCAATCTATCAATAGCTGAAAAATTAACCATTAACCCGGCAACTGTTACAGAGATGCTTGGCAAGCTGCATACAAAAAAATTAATCGGGTATACCCGGTCAGATGGCGCTAATCTGACAAAAGCGGGAGAAAAAATTGCCTTAAAAGTTTTACGCAAACACAGGATATGGGAAACTTTTTTGGTTCAAAAGATGGAATTCAATTGGGATGAGGTACATGATGTTGCTGAACAGCTGGAGCATATACAATCAGATAAATTAGTGGCGCAACTTGATAAATTATTGGGCTACCCAAAATTTGACCCACATGGCGACCCCATTCCGGATGAAAACGGAAAGCTTCCTGTTTTTAAAGCCATTCCGCTATCGCAATGCAACCTTAATAAAAAATACAAACTGGTTGGGGTAGCTAACTCCAGTCCTTCCTTTTTGCAATACCTCGATAAAATTACATTAGCCATAAACGACATTATTGAAATAAAAGAAATTCATGAATTTGATAAATCGATGAGCGTGGTTTTAAATCAAAAAACAAAAACTGTTTTCAGTTTAGAAGTAAGCCGGAATTTGTTGTGTAAATAAAGTTTTAATTATAAATATGCAATTGATTTCCATCCCAGTTGGTGTTATACTTGTATAAAGAAATACTTGCAGGGCCTGTTTGCACACTTCCGTCAGAAGCAGAAAATACCGAACCGCAAATGCTGTCTTTGCATGCATTCCCCGGCTGAAACCATACCAGCGCTTTGGTAGCGTTACAACCATCCTGAGTACAACTTCTTTCTAAAGCAATAAACTGGTTTGACGAGAGACGAAAAACCAAAATTCCTTTTATACCCACATTGGAAACATAGGTATATCCACCAATTGTATTAAGTGGGAAAAACTGCCCGGAGCCCGCAAGGATAGTAAAATTAACAGGGGTTTGACTTGCCTGAGATACAGTACAATTACTTTGCACATTTTGGTTCGTGCTCTTTTTTTTGCAGGAAAAAATGCCTGATGCAGATATAAAAAGAAGAAAAATATAAATCCCTTTGCGCACGTAATTATATTATGTATGTAAAATTAATCAATTACTTTTGCAACCTCACTAAATGGAAGATAATTTAGCAAACAATAAACGTCCTTGGTTAAACCCGCTTATATACAGCTGTTTACTGATAGCCGGAATAGGTATTGGTTCTGCAATTTTCAGAGAACGTAAGCCTGAAAAATTCACTTCCAACCCGCATGCCTCGGCAGGTAAAATTGATAATGTACTCGATTTTATTCAGCAAAATTACGTTGATACTATTAACAGAAATAAGCTTGAAGAAAATACGCTTATTGCCATGCTCAATCAATTAGACCCACATTCAGAATATATTCCGGCAGCCGATTTACAACAGGTAAACGAACCATTGCAAGGTAATTTTGATGGCATTGGTGTGGAGTTTAATATTGTTAACGATACTATTTGTGTGGTACATCCTATACAAGGTGGTCCCTCAGAAAAAGTGGGTGTAAAAGCCGGCGATCGCATTGTAAAAGTGGAAGGTAAAAATGTAGCGGGAGTAAAAATTACCAATAAAAAAGTTTTTGACGCTTTGCGCGGAAAAAAGGGAACGAAAGTAAAAGTAAGCATTAAGCGCGGAAACGTTAGAGAAATAATTGATTTTATTATTTCGCGCGGCGAGATTCCTATTTACAGTATTGATGCAGCTTTTTTAGCTGAACCAACTATAGGTTACATAAAAATTTCTCGCTTTGCGGCTGCGACTTACGATGAGTTTAGAAAAGCATTTAATAAACTTAGTAAACAGGGAATGAAAAAATTAATTCTCGACTTGCGTGGAAACGGTGGCGGATATTTAAATGCGGCAGTTGATATCAGCGATGAATTTTTAAGCAAGGGAATGACGATTGTTTATACGAAAGGAAAAGCAAGTCCGAAGAAAATTTATACAGCAACCGAGAAAGGAAGTTTTGAAAATTCTCCATTGGTAATTTTAATTGACGAAGGTTCTGCATCTGCCAGCGAAATTGTTTCGGGTGCCTTGCAGGATAATGACAGAGCGACAATTATTGGTCGCCGCTCGTTTGGAAAAGGATTAGTACAAGAGCAAATTGAAATTCCGGATGGCTCAGCGATACGTTTAACTACTGCGCGTTATTATACACCATCAGGTCGTTGCATACAAAAATCTTATAGCAAAGGTTTAGATGCATATTACAATGAGGAGTATGACAGATTTACAAACGGAGAATTGCTTAGTGCCGACAGTATACATTTTGCCGACAGTTTAAAATACAAAACCGTTTCGGGTAAAACAGTTTACGGTGGTGGTGGCATTATGCCGGATGTTTTTGTGCCGATTGACACATCATTTAGAAGTTCGTATTTGAATAAAGTTTCTTACAAAGGAATTATTAGTGATTTTGCTTTTAATTATACCGACAAGCACCGCGTTGAACTTTTGAAAAATAAAAATGCAGAAAGTTTTGCGAAAAATTTCAATCCACCTGCTTCATTATTAGAAAATTTTATAGCGTATGCCGAGAAGCAAGGCGTAGAAAAAAACGATGTTCAGTTAAAAAAATCATCGTCCTATTTGCTTAATCAGATAAAGGCACTTATAGGGCGTAATTTGTACGATAACGATGCATATTTCCCACTGATACTAAAGGATGACAAGGCTTTCAGGGCTGCTGTACAACGTCTTAATGCCAAGTAAATAATATTAAAACTTAAATTATTTATTAAATTTAGTTTAACTTATTGTTAATTAAATATATACATTATTTATTATCAGGCTATAACCTGATATTTTTATATAAATATAAGGTTATAACCTTATTTATTTTTGTATATATCAGGTTATACCTT
>CAZZEI010000110.1:0-10750 GCA_964653165.1 uncultured Flavobacteriaceae bacterium
TCCACCCCTCATTGCCGTTTGCAAGCTGAATGGCTGTCCAATCAGTATTACTACTTAGGACAGTAAGTTTTGTACCTTCATGAAGTACAAATTTTGATTTGCCATTATCGGCTGGCGCATTTAATACCTGTGAAGTTTGAGAAACTACTATTGCCCTTGTTTTTTTATTGAGATTATGCAAAGCTGAATATCCAACAGAAAATGAAATTATAAAACACAATGCACAAACTGCGCCCAACAAAAATCCTAAACGTTTTAAGGATAGATTTTTCGAGATTATAAAAAGAAGAAAGAATAAAAGGGTTACAAGTAAAGAAAAAATACTGAGCCATGCCCAGCCGTTGGTGCTGAATAAAGCAAACACGCCAGATTTAATTGCCCCGGCAAAAAAGTTTTCTTTCGATTCTATTTTATCAATGAGTTTGGTGTTGGTAACAATTAAATTATTTTTTATATCCTCGTCATTAGGGTTTAACTTTTTAGCTAATTCATAATTGTAAATTGCTTTGCCTAATTGATTGTCTTTGTAATACGAATTACCTAAATTGTAATATAAATTTGCTGAAGTTTTGCCTTGTGATAAAATTTTCTCGTAGCACGTAACTGCCATCTTAAATTCTTGCTTCTCGTATGCTTTTGAGGCGCTGTCAGCTAGAGAATTTGAGAAAAGCAAACTCTGAAAAAAAACAAATAGCAAAGAAAATACAACTTTAGTTGCATGAGATGCTGATCCGCCCAGGCGGACAGCATGACGATATCTATTAACCAATTTCATCTTCAATATTTGTAATTAACTCAATTGTATTATTGTAAACCAAATTCAAATCCTGTTCGGCCGCAGAAGGGGCGTAACGTGCATATTCACAATCGTTAAGCGTTGTAATTAATTTACTTACAGTTTCCGACTTAACATTTTTCATTGTCAGATGCTGGGTAATATTTTCTTTTGATAAATCGGCGACCGGAATATTCATTTTATGACTTACATATAAATTAAGCATAGATAGTACTTCATTATAAAACTCATCCCGTTTGTTTAAATTCTTTAATTTTTCGGCAGCAGCTAATTGTTTGCGTGCAAGTTTGGCAGCACGACGCTCTTTTACCGCAATTAAATTGCTATTGGTTTTAATTAAATAATTTCTCGAAAGCAACGCGCCTGCAAATAAGAAAACAGTCGAAAATAATAACAAATAATGTTTCCAGGAACCAAAAAATTCTTCATCTAAAGTTTTTAGATTTAAATCGCCGGTTTTTATGTAGCGTATATCATTTTCCTGGGTTAAAATTTCATTTTTAGGATTATAGACCTGTGCATTAGTTGGAGAATTAGCATCGGGTGCAGTAACCGTAATTTTTAATTCGGGGGATGGAATTGTAATATATTGCTTCTTTTCCGACTCAAAATAAGAAAAATTAATATCCTTTAAAATAAATTCTCCTTGCTTGCGCGGAATTACTAGATACTCATAAGTTTTGCTGCCGCTTATTCCTCCGTTAGAAGAAATATTTTCATTTATTTTGGGTTCATACGTTTCAAATCCCTCAGGAAAATTTATTTTTGGTGTTTCTGCCAGATTAATGTTTCCTGTGCCATTTACAACCACCTTTAAATTTATCCCTTCGTTTGCCTTTACTTTAGTGTGGTTTAACTCTGCGCGGAAATTAAATTTACCTACTGCTCCGGAAAAATTTTCAGGTTTTCCTTTTTCCGGAAGAGCCTGTACATCTAAAGTAATAGCTTTACTTTTAATTTTAACAACTACATCCTGATAGCCCCCACCAAAAAATTGATCAAATACAGATTGTTGTTTCTTAGTTTGTTGGCGAACTATGCAATCAATTTCCACCGGATTTACGAATAATTTACCCGTGCGCTGCGGAAATAAATATGTTTTACTAAATTCTGCAACATAATAATTTATGCCGTCCAGGTTTTCAACAGCTAATTGTATTTGTCCTTTTCGTTCTTCATCTTTAGCCCAAAAGCCATCGTAACTTGGTGGTTTAAAATTTTGAAAGCCACGTAAATTTAGGCGAGAATAAACTTTTTGTGTTAATGTTACCTGTTCACCTAAATAAGATTGCCTTTTATTCAGGTATGATCGCACAAATACATCTTCATTGTTTACTTCTGTTTTTTTAGTCTGTTGCTGCTGTTGTTGAGCATTAGGGTCGTTCCCGAAAATACTTGCAAAGGGGTCATTGTTTTGTTGTTGTTGCTTTTGCGGTGCAGTTCCTTTCACTACTTCTATTGAAACTGCATAGGATTCTGCTTTTATTCCGTTTATAGTTGCGCTTGCTCCACCAATTGTAAATTTCCCCTCTTTACGGGCACCAATCATGTATGAGTAACTGATGGTTTGACTCATAGTGCCATTTACAATCTGAACACTTGTAGATTGATTTGGCCCTGAGTAAATATCAAAATCGGGCATGTTAGGTTGCTTAAAACTCGACATATTTCCATTTGCAGTAAAACTTATTTGAAAAACTTCTCCAACATAAACTTTATTCTTACTTACATGCGCCGTTAATTTTTGAGAATAGGAGTGAAGTGGCAATAGGATACTTATCGCAGTCAAAACAAAAAAACCTATTTTACTTTTCTTCTTCATTCCTAATCAACAAATCTTTAACTCAACAATTTTACAATTCACTAACTGAGCCCTACCAATCCTTATCAATATTTTTCTTCTCTGCGTCTTTATCTCCCTTTTGTTTTCGTTGTAACTGCAATTTTTGATCTGTATTCTTTAAAGCATCCAGCATACGCTGCGCCTCTGCTTTACTCATTTGATTTTTTTCTTGTTTCTTTTCTCCGTCTTTTTCCTTATTATCCTTCTTCTGTTTATCTTTTTCGTCTTTATTATCTTTTTTATCCTTCTTATCTTTATTTTCTTCGTTTTTCTTTTTTTGCTCTTCTAATTTCCTCTTTGCATAAGCCAGGTTGTAACGCGTGTCTTCATCCTTTGGATTAAACTTCAACGAATTCTTATAGGCCTTAATAGCGTCATCGTAACTTTTAGTTTTCAAATAAGAATTACCCATATTGTGAAAGGCTTTGGACAAAGTGTCTTTATTACTGCTGTTTTTAATAAATACATCATACTGACCAATTGCGTCAGTCATTTTGCCTTGCTTGTAATATGCATCGCCTAAATTAAAATTGGCTTTAGGGTAATCTTTTTTCTCTTTTAAGGATTCTGAATAATATTTTTCTGACTCAGCGTATCTACCATTATTATATTGATTGTTTCCTTCGCGCAAAACGTATTTTTCCTTTTGCGAGAAGGCAGAAAATGAATGTAGTATAAAATAAACTACTATGTAAACGCAGTACTTCATTATTGCTTATTAGCTAAATTTAATTTTCTCCACCATCGGCTTATTCTTTCGCTTAGCATAAACTCTATCAATAAAAGGAACAGACTTGCACCACCAAACCATTGAAACTGATCTTCGTAATCGGTATATCGTTTAGATTCAATTTGCTTTTTATCTAATTCAGCAATTTTATCTAAAACAGCACTCAGTCCCACATCTGCATTACTCGCTTTTACGTAAACTCCTGTGGTAGCGCCTGCAATATCCTGTAATAATTTTTCATTTAATTTAGTTACAACCGTATTTCCTTCTTTATCTTTTCTGTATCCTGCAGGAACACCATTGTGATATACAGGAATTGGCACACCTGCATCAGAACCGATACCAATTGTATGAATGACTACATCATTCTTTGCAACCTCTTCAGCTTTTTTTATCGCATCATCTTCGTGGTTCTCCCCGTCGGTAATAATTATAATTGCTTTATTCTTCCCCTCGTCCTTACCAAACGATTCCATAGCTTTATCAATAGCATTACCAATAGCGGTACCTTGTGTTGGAACAATATTGGGAGTGATTGCATTCAAAAATAATTTAGCCGAACTGTAATCGGTAGTAATTGGTAATTGAGTATATGCTTCTCCGGCAAAAACTATAATACCAAGTCTGTCACCTTCCAGTTTGTCAATCATTTTTTCTATTGCCTGTTTGGCGCGTTCTAATCTATTCGGTTTAAGATCTTCCGCCAGCATAGAATTGGAAACATCAAGACAAATCATAATATCCGCTCCCTCACGTTTTACTTCTTGCATTTTAGAACCGGTTTGGAGATTAGCGATACCCAGTAATAGAAAGAACAGTGCAATTGAATAGAAAATAAATTTCATTGTTTGTTTAGTAAGCGAAACATCCGGTATCATGGCAAGTATCATAGAGAAATTTCCAAGCTTTTCGAGGTTCTTTTTTTTGATGGACATTAAAATAATAAATACCATAACCAGTAAGGGAATTACCACAAGTGCCCATAAATAGAGTGTATGTTCAAATCTAAACATCAGGGTGCTGATCTAATTATTAAATATTTTAATACAAATTCTAAAAGCAAAAAAATTGCAGCGGCAAAGGCAAAGGGAAAAAAATGTTCCGCTTTATTAGTAAAACTCTTTTCGCTAATAATGGTTTTTTCAAGTTTGTCTATTTCTTTGTACACATTGCGTAAACTTTGCTTATCAGTTGCCCGAAAATATTTTCCACCTGTTTCTTCTGCAATCTGATTCATTACTTTTTCATCAATCTCAACATCAATATAATCGTATTGTATTTGTCCGTTCGGATAAATGGCAACAGGAGTCAGTGCTTTTCCCATCGTTCCTACACCAATTGTGTAAACACGTACCCCAAAGGTTTTTGCAATTTCTCCGGCAGTAAGAGGTGCAATTTCTCCAACGTTACTTACACCGTCTGAAAGTAAAATCACCACCTTACTTTTTGCTTTACTTTCTTTCACACGGGCAACTGCATCAGCTATTCCTAACCCAATAGCTGTTCCCTGTGCCAGCATTCCTGCATTTACATCTTCAAATAAATTTTTTATGATTGTATGATCGGTTGTAAGTGGACATTGAGTAAACGCTTCACCGCCAAAAATCACTAATCCAATTCTGTCGTTTGTTCTTACATCAATAAATTCTTTAGCAACTTCTTTTGCTGCTTCGAGTCGGTTTGGTTTAAAATCTTTGGCAAGCATAGAATAGGAAATATCCAGACTTAGTACGATATCAATTCCCTCTGTTTTAATATCTTTAGAACTACTGCGTGATTGTGGTCGCGCTAACACAATAATGATTAGTGAAACAACAATCAGACGGAAAACAAAAATTAAATGCCGTAAATACGATTTAAATGATGTTTGCACATTACCTAAATTCTGAAATGAGGAATAATTCATTTCTGCCTCCTGCGTTTTTAATTTAAACAAGTACCAGGCCAGCATTAATGGCAATAAAATAAATAGCCAGAAAAAATCCTTATCAGCGAAAGTCAAATCTTTTATGAAGGGAATAAATTCCATTTATGCCGTGCTTTCTCCTTCCTTTAGGATTTCTTCTCTTTTAGTTTCGTTTACAAAATCAAAAGCCGAGTTTATTGATAATTCATTTTCCACATCAATAGGAATTACTTTTGCAAACTTTACATAATCAGCTAAAATTAAAACCTGTCGCAGTTTTTCTTTACTTTCTGTATCAATTACCTGCGATTTCATTACTTTTAATATTTCTTCGGATGTCAGCTCCATTGCAGCAACTCCATATCGACCCTCAATGTATAAACGCAAAATATCAGAAATAAAAGTGTGATACTCTTTGTATTTTCCATCCTGCCAGAGTTTTTGTTGTTTTAGGTTTTCTAAATTCCTTAATGCAGTAATATGCGGTGCTTCTTTTGGTTTTGGAGGAGTTATAATTAGTGGTTTCTTTTTTGTAAGACGTGCAATGAGGTAAATTATAATTCCCAATAGTATAGCTGCTGCAATGGACCAATATATATAGGGTAAATACTCGTGCCAGTCGAATGGTTCGTCTAAAGGACCTTTAATATCTTTTATACTTGCTTCGGCAGTATCAACCGGAATATTTTGAACTTCAAGTAAAAGCGGTTGCGTTTCAATTGGTTTAGCAGTATCGTTATTTATAATAAACTGAAAGGGTGAGAGTGCCCAAAAACCCGAATCTATAGATGTTATGGTTATTGACTGGTGTTGCTGAACTTCATTTGGTTCGTTTTTATCGGGAATAGTTGTATCAATTTTTGAAACGCTAACAACTTCAACTTCTTTACGCAAAGTATCACTAATCCTTGGCCATTGAATTTGTAAATTTTTTTGATTGGCTTTGTATGAAACATATAAATCTATTTTAACCTGTTCGCCGATACGGATTTTGCTTGTATCCATGGTTGCGAAAACCTGTACTTCCTGCGAAAATACAGAGTAGGCAGTAGGCAGTAGCAGGAGGCAGAATATGTAGCGTAAAAATTTTGTCATTACTATGCTCTTCGCTTTAAAAGGTTCATTAAAGGTTTAACGTATCCTTCCTGGGTATTAATTTTTGTATAATCAACACCGGCTCTGGAAAAAGTATCTTTTAATTTACCGTCTGTTTTAAATTGTTGTAATTTTAATTCGTGCTGAAAAGATTTACTTGAAGTATCCACCCATTTTATTTTCCCGCTTTCATTATCTTTAAGTTTTATTAATCCGAGCCTTGGAATATGATTTTCTGCTTTATCTACAATCCGCAAAGCAACCACATCATGCTTTTTATTTGCAATTTTTACTGCGTCATCAAAGCCCGTATCAATAAAATCAGAAATAATAAATGCTATACTTCGTTTTTTAATAGCGTTTGTCAAAAATTTTAGAGCTTGAGTGATATTTGTCCCTTTGTTTTGTGGTTCAAAGTTTATCAACTCGCGAATAATGCGAAGTATATGTGTCTTTCCTTTTTTGGGCGGAATAAATTTTTCAATTTTATCACTAAAAAAAATTACGCCTATTTTATCATTGTTAGTGGAAGCAGAAAATGCGATAACTGCACATAATTCTGTAATTAATTCCTGTTTGGTTTGTTTTTGTGTTCCAAAATTTCCTGACGCACTTGTATCTACCAATAAAACTACATTCAGTTCGCGCTCTTCTTCAAAAACTTTTACATAAGGTGAATTAAATCGTGCGGTAACGTTCCAATCAATGGTTCGTATATCATCACCGGGTGTATACTCCCGCACTTCGCTAAAGGCCATTCCTCTTCCTTTGAAAGCGCTGTGATACTCTCCCGAAAAAATTTGCGAGGAGAGTCCGCGTGTTTTAATTTCTATTTTACGAACCTTTTTAAGTAATTCAGATGTTTCCATTGTTGTCGGTTAATTGTTATTCGTTACTAGTTATCAGTTAGTAAAATTTAACCGATAACTTATAACCTCTATGGAACCTCTATTGTATTAAGAATTTCGTTAATGATATGTTCTGAAGTAATGTTTTCAGCTTCTGCTTCGTAGGTAAGCCCGATACGATGACGCAAAACATCCATACAAATTGCACGCACATCTTCAGGTATTACATAACCACGACGCTTAATAAACGCATAAGCTTTTGACGCTAATGCTAAATTTATACTTGCACGTGGCGAGCCTCCAAAACTTATTAGCGGCGCAAACTTTTCCAACTTATAGTCTTTAGGAAAACGTGTTGCAAAAACTATATCAACTATGTAGCGTTCAATTTTTTCATCCATATACACATCACGTACAACATTACGTGCATTAATAATATCCTCCGGTTTTAAAACAATATTAGGAACTGGCATACCGTCAGGAGAAATATTTCCGGCAATAATTTTTTTCTCATCTTCTTTTGTCGGATAAGTAATTACAACCTTTAACATAAACCTGTCAATTTGTGCTTCTGGTAGGGGATAAGTGCCTTCTTGCTCAATTGGATTTTGCGTTGCTAAAACCAAAAACGGGTTTGGTAGTTTAAAAGTTTGGTCGCCAATGGTGACTTGTTTTTCTTGCATAGCTTCAAGCAAAGCACTTTGCACTTTTGCCGGAGCACGATTTATCTCATCTGCCAATATAAAGTTAGCAAATAGCGGACCTTTCCGCACTGTAAATTCTTCCTTCTTTTGGTTGTAAATCATTGTGCCGACTAAATCAGCAGGCAACAAATCGGGCGTAAATTGTATGCGACTAAATTGTGCGTCGATACATTTAGCGAGTGTGTTTATGGCAAGTGTTTTTGCCAAACCAGGAACACCTTCAAGTAAAATATGGCCATTACTTAATAAGCCGATAAGTAAACGTTCAACCATGTGCTTTTGACCTACAATTACCTTGTCCATTTCGGCGGTAAGCAAGTCAACAAAAGCGCTTTCCTTTTGGATTCGTTCGTTTAATTCTCTAATGTCAGTCATAGGATTAGCTTTATAATTTGTCACGCAAATTTAACGAGAAGATTTCTCCGAAAGCGTTAATTTTTGTTAAGTGATCCCTGTAAATTTTTAAAGGAAAACTTTATATTGGGGAAAGAAGTATTGAGATATGAAGCGCAAAACATTTAAAATTGACAATTTTAAATGGGAGAGTAAGCTACCTCATTATGTATAATTTTTTTTTCATTTCTAAAACCAATCGCTAAACACCCCTCCGGTCGTTCCTCTTCGAGGAACATGACCGTCTCCCCTCAAGGGGAGAATTAATACCAGTTATTCGTTATTGGTTGTAAGTTATTAGTTGTCCGCATAACCTATAACTAATAACGAGTAACTAATAACCAATAACGAATAACTTTTCCCTAACGCTTACCTTATCAACTGCACAAACACTTTTATAGTTTGTTCACTGGTATTTTTACTGCATTTAGCTTTATATTTAGCCATCCAGTAATAGGTTCCGGCGCTGCATTCTTTTCCATCAGGAGTTTTACCATCCCACGTAGAAGTAACCAGCGTAGAATGATGTAATAAAGAGCCCCATCTGTCGTAAATAATTAAGTCATACTCTTCTATCATTGATGAAAGGAGTTGATTATTGGAAGTACTGCCACCGGTTAAAGAAGATGTTGAGAAAGGAAGGAACTCATCGTTTACCTGATCATTATTGGGTGTAAAAATATTTGTTTGAGGCAGGTCTCCCATATCTTGCGAAACTGTTACAAGCACAGTAGTAGTTATGTATCTGCAACCATTATAAAACCAGGTGACAGAATAATTATTTATTACGGCGGTGTTACCGGTATAGGTTCCTGCATTTGCTCCTGAAATCGGGTTATTACTTAAGTACCATTGGTAAGGAGATGTTATGCCGCTTCCGCTTGGAGCTGTTAAAACAACAATTGGATCGTTTAAACATATATTAGCAGTTATAGCAAGTGAATCTGCCGGAGGATTTTCTATAACTGCAACAATTGTATTTGTAGTGCAATTATTTGTATCGGTTGCTATAGCTGTATAAGTGCCTGCTGCAAGATTTGTTGCATTAATACCTGTTTGTCCGTTGCTCCATAAAACAGAATAAGGTGCAGTACCTCCCGAAACCAGCACGCTTGCCGTTCCGTTGGTGTCTCCGCTGCAACCCGCAGAAGTAGATGCAGAAATAATATTTAATGCATTAGGTTGTATAATAGTTACTGATACTGTATACGTACATCCGGCGGCATCTGCAACTGTTACCGTATGCGTACCTGCGCCTAATCCGGAAGCAGAAGAACTATTCGCTCCGTTGCTCCATGAATACGTATAAGCAGGTGTTCCACCACTTGCTGTTACTGAAGCTGTACCATTAGATAAACCATTGCATGTAGCATTTGTTTGCGATGCAAGCACAGCGGTTGGACCCGCAATATTTGTAATACTTAATGTATTTGTACTTGTACATCCTTTGGCATCTGTAACTACAACCGAGTAAGTGCCTGTAGGGAAATTAGAAACAGTTTGCGTTGTTTGTCCGGAACTCCATTGATATGTATAACCGGGTGTTCCGCCGCTTGCATTTACTGTTGCTGCTCCATTTTGCAGGCTGCAATTTTCAGCTTGTACGTTACTGAATGTTTCAGATAAAACAGTTGGTTCTGTTATTGTAACAACAGAAGAATCTTTACAACCACCTGCATCGGTTACAACAACCGTATAAGTTCCCTGTCCAAGATTTGTTGCAACGGCACCTGTTTGTGTATTGCTCCAGTTATATGTATAACCGGGTGTTCCATTAGAGGAAGAAGCGTATGCAATTCCATTACTTTGTCCGTTACATAAAACATTGTTTGTTGAATCTATTGCAACTACAGGTGGATTAGTAACGCCAATAGAAACTGTATTTGTTTGTACGCAGCTATTCGCATCTGTTGCGGTTACCGTATAAACTCCCTGACCCAATCCTGTTGCTGTTGCACCCGATTGAGAATTACTCCATGTATAAGTTATTACCCCGGTTCCGCCGGTTGTATTTGCCGTAGCTGTTCCAATACTGTTTGTACAACCTGATGGAGAGCCATTAACAGTAACGGTTATTGAGGGAGGTTCTGATATTGAAACGGTACTTGTACTAATACAACTTGCTGCATCTGTAACTGTAATTGTGTAAACTCCCGCAGAGAGTCCGCTAACTGATGTACCGGTTCCGCCGCCACTCCAATTTACGGTGTATGATGGCGTGCCTCCCGAAATAGTTACGCTTGCTGTTCCGTTACTTCCGCCGTTACAATTTACTGTAGCTGTAGCAACAGGAGTAACAGTTGGACCATTAACAGTAGAAATAGTAACTGATGATTGTTGTGTACAACCATTTGCATCGGTTGCAGTTACCGTATATGTTCCTGCGCCAACGTTACTTAATGTTTGTCCGCTTGCACCTGTATTCCAAGTATAGG
>CAZZEI010000111.1:0-10604 GCA_964653165.1 uncultured Flavobacteriaceae bacterium
AAAAAGAAGGAAGATGAAAGTCTTCCTTCTTTAAATCTTTATCGGACAACAGTGACACTAAAACTATAATAATGAGAAAAACTTTAGATAAAGACTGTAATTCATTCGACAAAAATGCAGTCAACCCATACGGAAAAGAAATAAATTAAAATAGGCTGGTAATTTCGAAGAGTTTATATTTATTTCTCCAAAATATTTTTAATATTCGGCCTGAAGTAAAGATTGCTTTTTAAAACTTTTCCGTCCTCTCTGAAAATCGGTTTCCCGTTCTCATCGAGCTTGCTCATGTTGCTGCGGTGTATTTCATCAAATACTTCTTCAATTTTATGTTGCAGTCCGTGCTTTAATATAGTTCCGCATAAAATATAAAGTTGGTCGCCTAAAGCGTCAGCAATTTCAACTATGTCGCCACGCTGAGCAGCTTCTAAGTATTCTTCGTTTTCTTCTTTTAATAAATTAAAACGCAATGTATAATCTGCTTCACTTATGATAGTTTGCTTATCGGCGTTTCCGATTTTAAAAACTTCGTGGAATTCGCGTACGCTTTTTAGTTTATTTTTCATTTTAATAATTTTGTCATCCTGAACTTGCCTGTGCCGTACTTGTTTCGGTATTTCAGGATCTTATTAATAATAGCGTTACCTACCTGAAGCGGATGCTGAAACAAGTTCAGCATGACGTAATCTGGTTATTTATTCTTTATCCCTGCAGCTTTCTTCAACTTATATTCTGAATTCAATCCATCAATTACTTCTTTAGAAATATCTAAGCCCGGTTTTGCATATAATACCGAACTGATATTAGACGTGTATGCCAAAATATAATCATAACGGCCATTATTGAGTTTAGCAATAAATTCAGAAACACCTCTCAGCATATCGGCTTGTTTTTTTCCTGTTTCTTCTCCCAAACCTTGCATTTGCTTTTCTTTATTGGCAATTTCATATTGCATTTGTTCTAATCTGCCTTTTTCTTTTTCTAATTCATCTTGCGGTCGAAGTCCTGCCTGTGCAGCTTGTTGTAACTCCTGGTAATCACTTTGAAATTTCGCAACCATACTGTTGTATTGTGCTTCCATGCCCGCTTGCCGAGCACGAATTTCTTTGGAGTTATCAAGGATGTATTGGTAATTTAAATCTAATGAGTCAATATTGATATATGCAATTTTAGAATCCTTTAAACTACCAACACCTGCAGGCAAAGTGGCTATTGTTTGCAAACTGGTTGATTGATTTTGCATTCCCATCGTCTCCACATTTTTTTTGAGTGAATTGTAAAGGAAAAATAAAACGATTACCGCCGCAACCAACACTATGTTTATTATTAATGATACGTGTTTCATGTTTTCTCTTTTTTTCACCGCAAAGACGCTAAGGCGCAAAGTTTTTTTGGTGGGTTTGTTTATTAAGGCGCTAATTAATTAATTTATTATTTCAAATCCCGTGTATTTAACTAAAACCTTCGGGACTATTATTCCTTCAGGAGTTTGATTGTTTTCTAAAAGTGATGCAACTATTCGTGGCAATGCTAATGCGCTTCCGTTAAGAGTGTGACAAAGATTTGTTTTTCCTTCGGCATCTTTATAACGGCATTTCAAGCGGTTAGCTTGGAACGATTCGAAGTTTGAAACAGAGCTTACTTCAAGCCAGCGTTTTTGTGCTGCGCTCCAAACTTCCATGTCGTAGGTGAGGGCAGAGGCAAAACTCATATCGCCTCCGCAAAGTTTTAAAATACGAAATGGTAATTCTAATTCTTTTAATATTCCTGCAACATATTCGCGCATCTCTTCTAAAATAGCGTATGAGTTTTCGGATTTTGCAATCTGAACAATTTCTATTTTATCAAACTGATGCAAACGATTTAATCCGCGCACATCTTTACCGTAACTACCGGCTTCTCTTCTGAAGCAAGGTGTGTAACCGCAATTTTTTACAGGTAATTCATTTTCTTTTAAAATAACATCACGGTAAATATTTGTGATAGGAACTTCGGCAGTCGGAATTAAATATAATTTATCTTCTCCTACATAATACATTTGTCCCTCTTTGTCGGGTAATTGTCCGGTACCGTAACCACTGGCTTCATTCACCATAATTGGCGGTTGAATTTCCAAATAACCGGCTGTAGTTGCTTTATCCAAAAAATAATTAATAAGTGCGCGTTGAAGTTTTGCACCTTTTCCTTTATAAATTGGAAATCCTGCACCTGTTACTTTAACACCTAATTCAAAATCAATTAAATTATATTTTGATGCAAGATCCCAATGAGGTAATGCATTTTCAGGTAAATTTGGTTTTGCACCATGTTCAAAAACATTCTCATTATCCTCGGGCGTTTTACCTGCCGGGACTTTTTCACTTGGAATATTAGGAACCAGTAAAAGAATTTGATGTATTTCTTCTTCAATAGTTTTTAAAGTATCGTCTATTGTTTTTTCTTTTTGTTTAATTTCAAAAGTGCGCGCTTTAATTTTTTCTGCTTCCTCTTTTTTTCCGCTCTTCATTAGCTCACCAATTTGTTTGGCAAGCTGATTGGCTTCTGCTTTAAGTGTATCGGTTTCTTTTTGTGTAGCGCGTCTCTTCGTATCTAAATCAATAACACTTGAAATTAATTTATCGGCATCTTTAAAATTCTTTATCGCAAGTCGTTTTAAAACTTCTTCTTTGTTTTCTCGTATATAATTTAACTGTAACATAAATATTTAAAAAGTTTTATCCCGATAGCTATCGGGATGTAAAAATAAAAAAATCCTTCCCGCTTAGCAGGAAGGATTTAAACTATTATAAACAATTCCCGTTATGCCTCAAGTGGCGATACAGAAACGTACGAACGGTTATCGCGTTTTTTCTTGAAAATAACATTCCCGTCAACCAAAGCAAACAAAGTATGGTCTTTTCCCATACCTACGTTTTCGCCCGCAAAGTGACGTGTGCCACGCTGACGAACAATGATGTTTCCTGCTGCGCATATTGCACCGCCAAATATTTTAACGCCTAAACGCTTATTGTGCGATTCGCGACCGTTCTTTACTTTACCTTCACCTTTTTTATGTGCCATTTTTATTAATTTTTGAGTTATTGATTCTTTAAGTTATTGATTTATTAAATCTAAAATTCAATAACTCTAAAATTCTATAATTGATTACTAATCTTCTTTCTTTGTAGTTGTCTTTTTAACTGCAGTTTTCTTTGCTGCAGGAGCTTTTTTAACCGTTGCTTTTTTTGCAGGAGTCTCAATTTCGGAATGAATTTCTTCTGAAGCGTGCTTAGCCTTAAAAATAGGTTTTACAGCTGCCAATTTATCTGTCACTGTGTCGCCTTTAAGCAATACGCCCTGAATGATAATTTGTGTGTAATCCTGTCTGTGGCCATTAAGCTTCTGATAGGTTTTACGGCGTTTCTTTTTAAATACAAGCACTTTATCGCCGCGTAAGTGTTGTATTACTGTGGCAGCTACTTTAGCGCCGGTTACTGTGGGGCTGCCTACGTCAATTTTCCCGCCGTTATCAATCAGCAGTACTTTATCAAACTCCAGATCAGCGCCCTCGTTAGCATCTAGGCGGTGAACGTAAACTTTTGCTCCACGTTCCACTTTAAATTGTTGCCCTGCTATTTCTACAATTGCGTACATTTTTTGTTTATTATTTGGTTATATTATCCTGAACTCGTTTCAGAATATCCTTTTTAGGGAAGGCAAAGATAGCAAAAGATTTTGTTTCTTACAAAATGTAAAAATGACCCTTTTTTATGCCCAAAATCTAACTTTTTCTGTTTTAATTGTCCTTGTAAAACCCTATGTTTGTTGGGTATGAAGGGTTGGACCAAAAATAAGTACCTAAACGCCGTTTTTTGCCTCTTTTTCTTGTTTTCGGGGTTTCTTAGGTCGCAGGAATATAATTTCTCCCATATCACCTTACATGATGGCCTTCCCAGCTCTCAAATAAACTGTATATACCAAGATTCTGAAGGGTTTATATGGACGGGCACCAATGAGGGTATAAAAAAATATGCAGGTAAAAGTTTCATTGATATTTATGCCCGCAACTCAGTTTCTGCTTCAAGGCCTATTAAATCAATATCAGAAAGTGATGGATTTATTTGGTTTGCTACCGACCGTTCTTTGTTTAAATGTGTAGCCAATTATGCCGAGGAATTCCCGCTTTTTTCGAAGTCAAATCCTATATTGATAAATCAAATTATTACAGCTAACGATTCGCTGGTATATGTGCTTACAACTTTAGGCGTATGGCAATTTAAAGACGGACAATTCACGCAGGTTTATACCAACTTAAAAATTGATGTCGAAAACATTCTATGTGGTTATTTACACAAGCATGAGCATGAATTGTGGCTTGGAACAGATGGAAGTGGTTTGTATATATTAAACACACGCAATTATTTACTTGAACTGGTCTACAAAACGCTAATGGATACTTTGCAGCATGAGCAAATAAAAACAATTACCTCTTTTTTAGATGTAAAAATGTACATCAGTGTCTCGGGAAGAGGGGTTCTTGAATACGATTTTACCAATATTAATTTTTTAGAGACTCCGCAGAGAGGTTTATTAGATAACACCACAAGCATTTACACAGCAAATAACGGTGACGTATGGCTTGCAACCTTGGGCGACGGACTTATTAAATACAGCGAAAAAAAGTATGAATTGTTTTTGGAAGATAATGGCCTGGCAGAAAATAATTTATTGGCAGTAACGGCCGATGCTTATGGAAATATTTGGTCGGGCACAGTTTCCTCTGGTGTTTCGGTTTTGCTAAAAGAAAACTGTTTGCTGTTTAATGCACGCCAGGGTCTTCCCGGAAATACATGTAAACAAATTTTAAAAATAACCGATAAGGAATGGTTACTCGTTACCTCTGGGGGCGTTTGTTTATTTAATGGCGACCATATATTCCCTTTTTCGTTCAAAGAGCGTTTGTCGGGCAGCAGTTGTGCAGATTATCTGGCAGATAAAAAATTACTTGCCATTGGATATACAAAAGGCTTAGTTCAATTAGTTGATTACGCTCAAAAGAAGAAAATAGATGAAATAGAATGTAAGGCAGAAATAGTAACAATTAAAATGGTTGGAGATACTGTTTTACTTATTGGCACGCGTAAACAGGGTTTGTTGATATACGATATTAAAAAGAAATTATTATCCGAAGTGTCATCGCAATTAAATAATCTTACTGTTTGGAGTTTGGCAAATGACGGTAATACATTATGGGTGGGAACCGATAGAGGATTGTATTTTGTTAAAGAAGGGAAAGTAGCTAAGCTTATTGATAAAGATAACCAACTGTCAGAATCTGTTGTATATTCCATTTCGTGTAGTAATAATTTTGTTTTTGCTGCAACCAATGGTTTTGGCATTTTTAAATACAACAAACCAACAAAAATGCTTGAGCAATTTGAGCGAAAACAGGGCTTGTATAATTTGGTGATTAAAAGCATCTATGCCTCAAATGATAACGAAATTTATGCCACTTCCTCCAATGGATTATATAAACTTTATTTTAGTCAGAATGAAATAAATATTAAAGCTCTAATAGAAAACTTTAACCGTAACAATGCCGAATTTATGCCGGGCTCCTTGCATCCTGGTTTTTTTAATACGCTGTTTATAGGTACCAGCAAAGGACTTTTGGTTTATAATGAAACAGAAAGAGACGATGCGTTTAAGGGGTTATTGGTTAAGCTTATTGCAGTTCAGCTTTTTAATGATACAACTAATTGGGCAAACAAAGGGGTGAAGTTTGACAGCAAAAAAAACTTACCTGATAGTTTGGTTTTACCTTACAGCAGTAACGATTTAACATTCAAGTTTGAAGTTTTTAATTTGGTTGGAGAACATAAATTCTTTTTAAAATATAAATTGGAGGGCTTCGATAAAAAATGGATATATGCCGAAAAAACAAACGAAGCTATTTATTCAAATCTTCCTGATGGCGATTTCAGGTTTTTTGTTTCTGTTTCTTATGATGAAATAAACTGGTCGGCACCGGCTGATTTTGCTTTTAAAATTGAGGCGCCTTTTTGGAAAACGACCAAGTTTTTTATTTTGATAATGGTGCTTCTTATTTCGGTAGTCATGTTTTTGGTGCGTTTCTATAAAAGCTACAAAGATGACCTTGTTTATACAGATTCTTCTACGGTAGAATTTAAATTGCCTAACATACGTATTATACTTGCCTCAAGTGCGGTTCTAATTCCGGTAAGTGCTTTTGTGTATGCTATTGTTACGGATGAGTACGACAGCAAACTTTTTTACCAGATTGCAGCGGGTGTCTTTTTGGTTGTATTAAATCTTTTAACCTATACATCAGGTTTTATTAAAAAAAATGGACGCTATGTTTTATCGCTTACTTTTTATATGGCTACAAGTTTGTATATAGGTATGATTTACCTTACAAAACTTGGGCCATTTTATATTACAGCATTAGTGCTTATCATTAATATATCGCACATTGTTTTTAATAAAATAAGGCCATTTTTAATTTACGCTACTTTCATTATGATTGCAGTTGTGTTTTTGTCCTTAATTCTTAAATCCCCTGCTTATAGCCCGGGTTTATTTATTATGATTATTATTAATGCAATTGTACTCACCCTTATCAGCATACAAATTCAGCTTAATTTAAACGAGCGTTTATTTTTTGCCGATAATACAATTAATGCCGGAAGTTCATTGGTAATAGCTTCTAATAGAGATGCGGAAATAATATTTGTTTCTAAAAACTTTGAGCGACTGTTAGGTTATACCGAAGAAGAATTGATGGGAACAGGCTGGTGGAAACTTCGTTCGGATGATCCGGAGCATAATTTGAGAATCCGAGAATCAATTACCAATAAAACAATTCCGGAAACATCTATCGAAAAAATAATAGACAAACACGGTAATTTACATTGGATACAATGGCAAAATAATTTTTTTGATAACGATCTCGTTGTAGGTATTGGTGTTGATGTAACCGATAAAAAGGAAATAGAAGAACGTTATCAGCATATTGTTGAATCGGCAAGCGATATGATTTTTACAACCAATGCCGAAGGGTATTTTATTTTTGTGAATGAAGTAGGGGCGCGAATTTCCGGATATTCTTACGGTGATTTATTGGACATGAATTTTAATGCACTTGTAAGACCCGATTATAAAAAAAGAATAAACTTGTTTTATGCCCGTCAGTTTCGAGACGAAACCGAAGAAAGTTATATTGAATTTCCTATTGTAACTAAAAGCGGGATTGAAATTTGGGTTGGACAATCAGCAAAACTATACCGCGATGAGGGCAACCCCGAATTGGTTAAAGGTTTTTATGCTATTTGCCGTGATATTACCGAGCGTATTGTGGCCGAGCAGCAAATGAAATCGTATAATTTAAAATTGCAATTAGTAAATGAAATTAAACAAGGATTGATACACGCAAATTCACTAGAAGATGTTATTTATTCAACTATTTTAAAGCTGGCTACTTTTCCTGATTACATCAGAATTTCAATTACACTTCCCGATTTCTATAATAAAATTTTAAAAGTTCATTATTATGATGCGCAAACCGGCGATGTTAAATTCAGAAAACAAAATAGTTTAGAGGGCTATGATTACGAATACTTTTTAAAACAGAATGTATTGCTTATAAATGATGTAAAGAGCGATATTCCTTTGGGCATATCATCAACTGGAGAAGATTTCAAATCAATTGGGGTTTCATCGTTCCTGGTAGTTGCTATACGTACAGATGAATCTTTAATCGGAAATATTTCTATTGCATCATCACAAACCAATTGTTTTACTCAAAACGATGTAATTATTCTTTCCGATTTGGCCGAATCGCTTGTTTTGGGTATCGAACAAATTACATATCGTAAAGTTCTTTCTGAAAAAAATAAAGACATTTCCGAAAACATCGAGTACTCAAAGCGAATTCAGGGCGCTATCATGCCACCCGAAAATTTTGTACAATCTATCATACCCGAATCGTTTATTATTTTCAAACAACGTGATGTTATTGGGGGCGATTTTTACTGGTGCGATAGGATAGGGGATAAAATTTTTATTGCGCTGGGCGATTGTACCGGTCACGGAGTATCCGGAGCTTTGTTAAGTATTTTATGCAGTAATATTATTTCGCAGGCCATAAAGGAGAATGATATTTTTGATACTGGCCTTATTCTCGATTTTTTAAACCAACGATTAAAAGAATCTTTACACCAATATAATGTTGAAGTAGTTGACGAAGTATTAGATGGTCTTGATGTGTCAATTTGTGTAATTGATTTAAAATACAATGTGCTTTCGTTTAGCGGTGCCATGCATAATTTGTATTTGGTGTATGGCGATGACCTGACAGAAATTAAAGGTAACCGTATACCGATAGGAGGTATAGCATCGGGTGTAAAAAGTCGCTTTACAACCCAAATGCATATACTGTACCCCGATTTGAAAATATACATGTCAACCGACGGGTATTTTGACCAGTTTAGCGGGAGTACTATTAAAAAATTCAGTAAAAGGAGATTTAGAGACTTGCTCCTTGAAATGAAAGATACTGATTTTGATAAACATAAATCTATCCTATGGAAACAGCATATTGAATGGAAAAAGACTGCCAATCAAACAGATGATGTGTGTGTATTTGGCTGTTCGGTAAAACAACTCCTGATAAACAACCAAACGAATTAAATTGTAAATTTACACCTTAGCACTATGGACTTGAAAATTGAAGCTACAGAAAAAACGCCAAAAGTTGAGTATAACGAGGGTAAGCGCGAGTTAACTTTAGAGGGCATTTGTATTCCTGAACAGACACATGATTTTTTTAAGCCTGTTTTAAGTTTCATTAATTCTTTAGAAGCTACTCCCCCTAAAGAATTTATACTTACGGTTAACCTTCACTTTTTTAATACAGGTTCTGCACGTTATATTTTAGAAGTCATGAAAAACGCCCGTAAATTGAAGGATAAGGGCGTTGATGTTAAATACAAATGGTTTTATAACGAGGAAGACGAAGATATTGAAGAGGCAGGTCGCAGCTACTCGTTTATTCTGAATGAGCCTTTCGAAATGATTCCCTTCAAAGCTTAACCGTAAAGAGCGCAAAGTTTTTTTGTATGATTACGTCATCCTGTCCCGATAGCTATCGGGATTGTTTCAGGATCTCTTATACCAATTACAAATATAAAATAGTCCAATCAAATGGTATAATAGCGAGCTAAATCCATAAAAATATTGGACTAAAATATATTTTGCCTCGCTATTAAATCGTTAGGCTAGACCGAATAAGATGCTGAAACGAGTTCAGCATTACGAAGAAGCTACTTAATCTCTTGACAAAGCTCAATCAAAACCCCATTTGTGCTCTTTGGATGTAGAAAGCAAACCATTTTATTATCTGCTCCTTTAAAAGGCTCAGGGTTTTCTCTTGTAAACGTAAATCCTTCTGCCTGCAGTCGCTTTATTTCAGCATAAATATCATCCACTTCAAAAGCTATATGATGCAGACCTTCTCCGCGTTTTTCAATAAATTTTGCAATCGCGCTATTATCGTTTTGGGCTTCAACTAATTCAATTTTTGTATCGCCCATCATAAAAAAAGAGGTCGACACCATTTCACTTTCAACTTTTTCAAGTTTATAAGCCTCTTTTCCAAATAGTTTTTTAAACAATTCGTTCGACTTTTGAAGGTCTTTAACCGCAATTCCTATATGTTCTACTTTCTTTAACATTGGGCTAAAATAGTAAAAATGGCTGTTAGTTATTAGTTAATGGTTGAAATAACAGACATAAACCGACAATTCCCTAACCTATTAACTATTAACTAATAACGATTAACATTTTTTACCTACCTTTGCCTCACAAATTTAAAATTAATACATCATGGGAAAATTTGGAGCAGGAGAAATAATTTTAGTACTAGTTATAGTATTATTGCTTTTTGGAGGTAAAAAAATTCCTGAGTTAATGCGCGGCTTGGGTCGTGGCATGAAAGAGTTTAAAGACGCTTCTAAAGGTGTTGATACTCCCGAAAACGATAAAAAATAGTCTTAAACATTCGTGTATAATTTCCGCGATATTGCTTCGCTGCAAGCTGATTTAAAATCAGGTAAAATCAATTGCCAACAACTTGTTGCCGATTCTTTAGCGCTGGCAGTACAAAAAAAACATCTCAATATTTTTCTCGAAACTTTTAATGAAACTGCCCTGCAACTGGCTAAGGTCGTTGACGCAAAAATAAAAGCAGGTATTGCCGGAAAACTTGCAGGGGTTATCGTTGCTTTGAAAGATAATATCTGTTACAAAGGTCACAGGGTTTCTGCTTCCTCTAAAATTCTATCCGCCGGAGGCGAGACCTCGCAAGGCGGGGAAAATTTCGTTTCACTATATAGTTCTACAGTTGTAGAAAAACTTTTAGCTGCCGACGCAATAATTATCGGTCGTACTAACTGCGATGAGTTTGCAATGGGTAGTAGCAACGAAAATTCTGCTTACGGAAATGTATTAAATCCGGTAAATGAAAAAACTGTACCGGGTGGTTCTTCGGGTGGAGCAGCTTCTTCCGTTGCAGCAGGAATAGTACACATAGCACTTGGCAGCGATACAGG
>CAZZEI010000112.1:0-10000 GCA_964653165.1 uncultured Flavobacteriaceae bacterium
CTTTCCTTTGGGGGCTCCTTCGTAACTGCCTAATTCTTCAAAGGGGGAAAATAAGGCTACATTTTTTATTTGCGTTTTTCAATAAATTACATTTTTTTTTTTGCAAAAATCGCAAATCTCATTTTATGCCTTGCAGTAATTGCCTGCAGCATTCAATTTTACAAAAATTGAAACATGTTTTTGTAATTAATCCTATTATTCAAATCCTCATTACGTTAATCAATTTCTTTTCGCTTGATGTGCATAATACTTTAGCCGAAAAAAAACATGAAAACACAATTAAAAAACAAATCAATTTTTTGCCTTCTTGTTTGCGGCACATTAGTAGTATTCTTATGTTGCAAGAAGCAATCGAACGAAATGAAAGAGAACAAAACGCAGGTAGTCACACCCATTAGTATGACTGCCCAGGAGCAGGCACTTGTAGGAAAATGGGCATTAAAGAAATCTGAAAAATACGAGATATCCGGGATCGATAGCGCGGGTCAGTATATCTGCACATTAATATCAAGTTCAACTTGCGATTCACTATGTGCTATTGAGTTTAAGAAAGTATATCGGTCGCCACCTTATGTATTGGATTTCTATGGTATTGGCTCCATAGGAGGATGCGACCCATCCGCATCTTTTGTTTGGAAAGCAAAGCAAGTAAATAAACTGGAAATAGGGTCGGGAAGTTTTTACGACATAGTTTATTTAACACAAGATTCACTTGCCTTTTCTACTGTTTATGTTATTGATATTCTTAAACTTAAGTCGATAGTGTATTATAAAAGGAACTGATTAGGTTAAAATAGTCCACTCTCCCTTTTAGAGAGTGGTTAGACTCAGGGCTTTTATGCCCAAAACTGTTCAAAACCTCTGTTTTGTTTACAATCGAAAAGTCTTATTTTCGCCACCTAATTAAGCCCGCCCTTTAATCCCCTCCCAAGGGGAGGGGTAACGAAAACTAACAAAATAACGATATGCAAAAAGAGATGCAAGAGACCTTAACCACACTTGATACCGCAAAAAAACTCGGACTAATCCCCGAAGAGTTTGAAAAGATAAAAGAGATACTGGGTCGCGTTCCAAATTTTACTGAGTTGAGTATTTATTCGGTTATGTGGAGCGAACACTGCTCGTATAAAAATTCTATAAGCTGGCTTAAAACTTTACCTAAGGATGGTCCGCACATGCTGGCCAAAGCCGGAGAGGAAAATGCAGGTATGGTTGATATAGGCGATGGTTTAGGTTGCGTTTTTAAAATTGAATCTCATAATCACCCAAGTGCTATTGAACCTTATCAAGGTGCTGCAACAGGCGTTGGTGGAATAAACCGTGATATTTTTACAATGGGGGCAAGACCAATTGCTCAGTTAAATTCTTTACGTTTTGGCGATATTCATTCTGCAAAAACACAATGGATAATGAAGGGCGTTGTAAAAGGAATTGGTAATTACGGTAACGCATTTGGAATTCCAACTGTTGCCGGAGAAGTATTTTTTGACGAATGCTATAATACCAATCCATTAGTTAATGCAATGAGCGCAGGGATTGTGAAAATTGGAGAAACTGTTTCGGCTACTTCGCACGGAGTTGGTAATCCTGTTTTTATAGTTGGAAGTGCTACAGGCAAAGACGGAATACACGGAGCAACTTTTGCCAGCGCAGATATTACAGAGAACAGCGCAGAAGATTTACCTGCTGTACAAGTAGGCGATCCTTTTCAGGAAAAATTATTATTGGAAGCAACTTTAGAAGTTATTAAAACCGGTGCCGTTGTGGGCATGCAGGATATGGGAGCAGCAGGAATAACTTGTTCTACCTCCGAGATGAGTGCAAAAGGTCAACACGGAATGGAAGTGTGGTTGCATAAAGTTCCAACACGGCAGGAAGGAATGAAGCCTTTCGAAATTTTATTGTCAGAATCGCAAGAGCGTATGCTGGTTGTTGTAGAAAAGGGTAGAGAAGAAGAAGTAAAAAAAGTTTTTGATAAATGGGATTTAAATTGCGAGCAGATTGCCGTTGTTACTGCCGGCGATCGCCTAAAATATTATATGTATGATGAGCTGGTTGCTGATGTTCCTGCTGATACATTGGTATTAGGAGGTGGTGCACCTGTTTACACACGCGAATACAAAGAACCTGCGTATTATGCGGAATCGAAAAAATTTAAAATTGAAGATGTAAAAGAACCTGCAAATTATAAAGAGGTGATGAACCATTTAATTTCTCACCCAAATATTGCGAGCAAGCGTTGGGTTTATAATCAGTACGACAGCATGGTTGGTACCGTAAACCAAAGTACAAATAATTGTAGTGATGCTGCAATTGTAAATATTAAAGGAACGGATAAAGCAATTGCATTAACTGTTGATTGTAATGCACGTTATGTAAATGCCGATCCTGAAATTGGTTGTGCCATTGCAGTAAGCGAAGCCGCAAGAAATATTGTTTGCAGCGGCGGAGAAGCAAGCGCTGTTACAAATTGTTTAAATTTTGGTAACCCGTATAATCCGGAAGTGTACTGGCAATTTGTAGGCGCAATAAAAGGAATGAGCGCTGCCTGTTTAAAATTTCAAACGCCGGTTACGGGAGGTAATGTTAGTTTTTATAACCAGTCTTCTTTTGAAGGTCCGGTTTTTCCAACACCAACCATTGGTATGCTTGGACTTTTAAAAGACAAAACAACACAAACGACTTTAGATTTTAAATTAGAAGGAGATTGCATTTATTTAATTGGCGATTCTCAAAATTGTATTGGTTCATCGGAATATGTTTATTCTTTTCACAAAATAAAAAATACACCTGCTCCGTATTTTAATCTGGACGAAGAGTTTAAAGTGCAGGAAACAATTAAACAAGCCATACAAGCTAAATTATTGGAAAGCGCTCACGATTGCTCAGATGGAGGATTATTTGTTTGTCTGGCCGAATCTTCTTTTAACCGTGAATTAGGTTTTGATATTGCCGTAGATAAAAAAGTGCGCAGCGATGCATTTTTGTTTGGTGAAGCTCAAGGTAGAGTAGTGGTGAGCGTTAAAAAAGAAAATGAAATTGAATTAGTCGGTTTGCTGAAAACACAAGAAATAAGTTTTACTAAACTTGGTTTTGTAAAAGGCAAAGAAGTAAAAATAGATGGAGATGTTTACGGAACCGTTGGTGAGTTTAAAGAAATGTATAACACTTCCATCGAAAATATTTTAAAAGATTAATTAAATTATGAATTGCAGATTGCAGATTGCAAATTTTAAAGTGATTTTGGTTGTATTAACCTTTAATTTTCAATTTGTAATGTTCAATTGCTACTCCCAAACAAAATCACATCAACTTTATGTCTCGGCCTTCACTAAAGACTCATTAAAAGATTTTGATGGGGCGCTAAGTGAATTAAATAAAGCTATCAGCGAAAATAATAATGATGACAGTCTGCATTTTTTACATGCTAAAGTAGAAGCAGAAACCAACCATCCTAAAGAAGCTTTTGCTGAGGTCAACGAAATAATAAAACATAACCATTCGTATTTTGATGCCTACATGCTGCGCGGAATAATAAAAGCAAAGCTCGGTAATTACGAGGGAGCCGTAATGGATTTTAATAAATGTATTAAATTAAATCCTAAAAGCGCAAAGGCCTATTATAACCGTGGCTTAGCACACGGGTATTTAGATGAAATTAAAAAAGCCATCAAAGATTTTTCTAAGGCCACCGATCTCGACCCAGTTTATGCTATAGCTTGGTTTCAGCGTGGTTACTGGAAAGAAATCGGAGGAGACTTACAAGGTTCTTTAACTGATTTAAATAAAGCAAAAGAATTAAATCCTAACGAAAAAGACCTTTACGTTTCTCTTGCTATAACGAATTACCGATTAAAAAATATGGAACAAGCCTGTACCTATTTAAACGAAGCAAAAAACAGGGGCTCTGCCGATGCGGATGAACTTATTCTATTAATGTGTAAATGAAAATTGTAAATTATACCAAATACAAATATGAATTAGTCCATAAAACCCTCTCTTGCGGAGAGGGCAGGGTGAGGTCAAAAATAAGACTAATTCATATTTGTATTTGGTATTACATAACACGCAGTACAAATTTTTCGAAAGGATTCCGTTCGGGTACATTCATTTTAACTTTATTAATTCTTAATTCACAATTCTTAATTCTTAATTGCTACGCTCAAACACCATTGGCTTTATCAGTAAAAATATACGAACCTAATTGCGAATTAGGCGCAGCAAAAATTAATGTAACAGGCGGAACTCCTCCCTATTATTATGTTTGGAATACCGGTGCCGGTGGAGATTCGGTTTCCAGTCTTAACGGAGGTACGTACTCTGTCCTTGTTTCTGACAGCGATACGGGAACAGCGGATAAAAATATTACGTTTGATGTTCCTGCCTTTAATTGTGCCGTATCAATTTCAGGAAGATTTACACCCAATAGTGACGGGATAAATGATACATGGACTATCAGCAGAGTTGAAATGTATCCAAAATTTTTAGTGGAAGTTTTTGACAGATGGGGACAATTAGTTCATATACAAAGGCAGGAGTTTACTCCGTGGGACGGAACTAAATTGGGATTTAAACTTGCTGAAGCAACCTATTATTATGTATTTTTTTATGAAGAAGGAAAATCAAAAAATATTGAAAAAGGAAGCGTGACTATTTTACGATGAAAAATATTCGTATACATATTTTTATCTTGTTTGTGTTTCCCATCTTGGGAGGTGTGATTGTGGGTAAAGCTCAACAAATTCCTTCTTACACTCAATTTGTGCTCAATCAGTATGCTTTAAATCCGGCTTATTCCGGAACTAACTTAGGTATCGAAGTTATTGCAGGAAGTCGTATTCAGTGGGTTGGTTTTGATCATGCGCCCGTAACTAATTTTGCCAGCGTTACCTTTGGTTGGAGAGAAGATTTTTCCTATAAAGGTAAGCACGGTTTAGGTGCATATGTTGAAGATGACAGAATAGGAGCATTTTCATCCAAAGCGGCTTATGCTTCTTATTCTTATCACATAAAAATATTTACCGGCCTTAATGTGGCAACAGGTATTTCCGCAGGAGTTAGGCAACTTGGAATAACTTCGGATATGTACGACGTTAATGACCCCGCACTTAATTTTCAGAAATCGTATTTTACAATGTATCCTGATGTTATACCCGGTATGCGTTTTTATACCAAAAAACTTTTTATTGATGTTAGTATAAGACAGTTGTACAAAAACAAAATGCAACAGGGCTCTAAACATTTTGGTTCAAAGGGTGCAAGTCTCGACCCGACCCTTATTGCCGTTATAAAAAGAAAATTTTATTTAGGAAATAATACCTGGATGGTAGTTCCTGCGGCAAAAGTGCAAACAACTCACAAAATAATACCGATGACGGAAGGAAACCTGATGGTTTTTTACGCCCATAGAATAGGCGCAGGAGTTTCTTTACGTGGCTTCGCATTTGCCTCGGCCATAGTGCAGGTAAAAATTACAAAAAATATAGTGGCAGGCTTTTCGTACGATTATACTTTAGGTAAACTAAGAGCTGTATCCGCTAACTCTTTTGAACTTCTATTTGCTCTTACTCCGGGTAACTCAGGTGATGAAAGAAACTTGCCTAAGAGAAATGTGGCTAACTGCCCCGACTTTGATTTTTAAGCAAAAAAGCTTAACTTTACATTTAAATTAAACCTTTTCTTAAAATCTGCATCAAAGAACAAAACCTATAAGGATGAAATCGAAGATTCACGATTACCTAAATTTAAAAAACTCTTTCATGAGTAAAAAGAAACTTTTAATAACTGTAGCCACCCTAATCTGCGGAGGCTTATTATTTACCTCTTGTAAGAAAAAGGAGCACGAAGATAATGATACTGAGGGGGCTAAAGACCATGCGATGGGCGAAACCTGCTCAAATGATGTGACAAATATTGGTTCACAGGCATCTTATGCTAATATATCAACTTACAGACAAGGTGCTCCTGACCAAATTTACGCAGGTTGTGCAACAATTAAATTTGACACACTTATTAATACAGATAACGATACTATAAGAGTAGATTTTGGAACAGGCTGTACTGGTCTTGATTCGCGTACACGTAAAGGTATTTTACAGTTTATTTATACTGCCGGTAAACATTACCGCGATTCAGGTAACGTTATAAATGTTACCACTCCGGGTAATACCTATTATGTAAACAGTAATCAGGTAATTATTAACTCTAAAACAATTACAAATAAAGGACATGTTACAGGCGGAAGACTTACCTGGACAGTTGCTGCTGATATAACAATCAATAAATCTACCGGAGGAACAATACATTGGACGACTAATAAAACCAAAGTTTTACTGGCAGGAGAGCAACCTAATAACTTGCCTATTAACTGGGCGGCTGCACAGGTAGCAATTTATGGTGATGCAAGTGGAACAAATGCCAAAGGAGAAACTTTTACTGCGCATGTATCGCAGGCTACTTGGTTGGTACGTGATTTTTCATGCTCATCGTTCCGCAGGTTTTTTGTGAAAGGCGTTCTTGAATTTACTCCCGGAAGCAAACCTACACGTTACATAAATTTTGGTACCGGCAATTGCGACGATCAAGCTGTTGTTACAATTAATGGACATACTTACAATATTACCCTTCACTAATAATAGATTAACTAAAAAACAAAAACCCCGCTTTCGAAAGAAAGCGGGGTTTTTTTCTGTATTACCCTATCCAACAGGAAAAGGCAGGGTGAGTGCGGGCTGTATCCCCCCCCTTCGAATGGGGACGTCTGGCTCTGCAGGAGCAGACGGGGGATGTTTTTATGAGGAAGGTTGTAATTACAGAGTAATTTTTTCGTTAACATTTTCCCGCGTCTCGACTGCGCTCGACGTGACAGGCATTTGTATAATTCCCATTGGCACGATTGGTGCTACAATTTTATACTGTTGTAAGTACTAACAAACGTTTAATTTAGGGAAACCTTTTATAAACAACCTTTTTTGGTAAAAATCTGACTAACCAAATCGTTTCACCACGAACTATAGCACCAACCCGATAAGAATAACTTTTAGATTTAACAATTATTCTATAATGATGGGAATACCCACGAAGTAATATGATTCCTGTTATCTGAGAAATATTTTTTGCTTTTTCTATTTGAGAAATTTTGTTGTCAAGGGCGAAACGGATTTCTTTTGTTCGTACTTTATCAACATCACGATCAAATACTCCTTTTACAATAATCTTCATTTACGAAGCTTTGCGCGGAGTTTAGAAAGAGGAATATATTCTGATTTCATGCCTTCGTCAATCAGCTGACCGAAATGAAAATCATCAAGTGCTTTTCCCCTAAGGATTTTGGCTTTCCCATTTACTTTTTTTATTAATTGAACAATAAAATTTGCATCACTATCATTCAATTCTGCTACTAAAATTAAGCTCATGGTTTGTTTGTTTATACAAAGGTAAGAAATTAACTCTTAAAATTATTTGGCACTTAATTATTACCTAACCAACTGTACAAACCCTTTGTAGTTTGTTTTAGCAACCTTAGCGATAAAATAATAAACGCCATCTTTTGCATCGTCTCCGCCTGTAGTTTTTCCATTCCAGTTTTCGTGACGTAAACTTGAAGAGAACATTAAAATTCCCCAACGATCATATATAACTAAGGAATAGTCATCAGTTTTACATACACCCGGTAAATAGAAAAAATCATTCTTACCATCGCCATTAGGAGAAAAAACATTCGGAATAATTTTATCCTCCAAACAAGGGTTAGAAAAAACTAAAACAGAATCGTATCCTTTACAGCCTGCCGAATCGGTTACTGTAAATACATATAACAAAGTATCTCCGGTTCCCGTAATGTTTATGTTAGTACAAGAAGTACAGTTAACGCCTGTTACAGGCGACCAATTGTATACAAAAGGAAATGTACCGCCACTAATTGTTGAAGAAATACTAGCAACACTATCTTCTGGTATGGTAAGAACACTTGGTGTTGTAAGCACCGTAAAAACATTTGTTACAGTAACTGTACCTGTAAGATTAGTTGCAGGTAATAAACATGGACTTAAATTAGATAATGTATTTTGAAGTATAAGAACAGGCGTGAAAGTTCCGGAGTTAATATAAGTATGCACAATGCTGTCTCCGTTAAGTATTACGGTGCCGTCTCCAAAATCCCAAATATACTGCTCTGCATTTAAGCTGTTTGCATTAAAATTAACTGTTAAGGGTGAGCATCCGTTTATAGGTGTAAATGTAAAATCTCCAATGGGGCCAGGTACAACAATAATGCTGTCTTGTTGTAACGTGTCTTTACAGCCGCCTAAATTTGTTACAATAAGCGTTACGTTATATACACCGGGTTGCGTATAGGTGTAAATTGGGTTTTGTAAATTAGACATTGCTCCGTTTCCAAAATTCCATGACCATGCGGTAACATATCCTATAGAAGAATCCTGAAAAGCAACCTGCATTGTTCCACAACCTGTATTTACTATCGACCAATTGTAAAAAGTAGTTGGCTTTAAAATGCGAATGGTATCGGTAATTGTGCTATCGCAACCATTAATATCTGTCACAGTTAATGAAACCACATAAACACCATCGGCAGTATAAGAATGTGTTGTTACCGGATTTGTTCCTGAAGCGAGTACTCCATCACCATAATCCCAAGCGTAACTTGGCCCCACAGCGTTGGTTGCTGTTGCATCAAAAGTTAACACATCTCCATTACAAGCAAATGTATCTATGCTTAATGCAGGATAAGGATATGTGGGTTGAATTAAATTATTTATCGTAATTACTTTAATGCAACCGTTTGTATCCTTCACACTCATTGTTACATTATAAATTCCGGGCGTGTTGTAAATATGCACAATGCTATCAGCGTTTGTGGTAACAATTGTGCCATCGCCAAAATTCCACGTCCATTGTACCAATAAAGAATCAGAAAGAGAACCGTCAAAAAATGTTACAGGCAAAGGCCTGCAACCGGTAAGTGTATCTGCATAAAATGCAGGAACCGGACCCAGAGAAATTATTTGACCGTAAACAGTGTCTTTGCAACCGTTTACGTCTGTAATAATTAGCGAAACCGTATAAGCGCCCGGTGTATTATAAGTGTAGGAAGGACTAGAAATGAGAGAAGAATCTGCAACCGTAGAAGTATCGCCAAAATTCCAGTAATAAGTAATTGCATCTTGTGATGTACTGGTGAAGGCAGGCGTAAAAGCATAACACCCTTGCGAGGAAGGAACAGAATAACTTGCAATTGGTTCTGCTATTGTAAACGATGCAGCAATTGAATGAGAACACCCCGTTGCGTAATTAAAGGCTGTAAGTGTTACGGAAAAGGGCCCTCGGGTTGGATAGGTATGCGTAACATTTATTGTATTACTGGAATCTTGAGAGCCATCTCCAAAGTCCCAAAATAATGAATCCGCACCTAACGATGTGCTTCCAAGTTGAACAGTGAAATAATTTATACAACTTAGTGTATAATTTATAACGGCTTTGGGAGGAAGAATAACAACATTTTGAATTAATGAAGTATCCGGACAACCATTATTAAAAGCTATAAGCATTACCTGGAAAGTTCCGGTATCACCATAAACGTGTGTAGGGTTTTGCAGTGTGCTGTTAGATCCATCACCAAAAAGCCAGTACCATGCAATGGCGTTTATTGAAGAATCAGAAAAAGTTACAGTTAATCCAAAACAAACCGTATCACTTAAAATTCCAAAATTGGCAATAGGCGGTGTACCCACCTTAATACAGTTAAAACAAATAAAAGTATCTCTGCAGCCATTTGCTGTTTCAACAATTAAAGAAGGTGTATAAATCCCTGTTGCTGTATATGTATTGCTTGAGTTTCCAACCCCGGTAGTAGTTGAGTTTCCATCACCATAAGTCCATGAAAAAGTAGTTATAGGATCGAGCGGACTAGTGCTGGTGCTATTAAAAGTAACCGTAAGCGGAACACAACCCGATGGTGGGGCATAATCAAAATCGATAATCG
>CAZZEI010000113.1:0-9998 GCA_964653165.1 uncultured Flavobacteriaceae bacterium
CCCATCGCCTGCTTTCAACTGCGATATAAGTGATTCTTCTTCCAGAAAATGTTCTTCGCTTAATTAGACGTTAAATTAGAATAAAACCTGTGGTTTTGAAACAAAATTTAACATAAGACTAAAGAATTTATAATTTTGCGGGTTATAAGCCAACATGCCTAAGATTTTTACACGAAATACTCTAATTTTTGTTCTTATCGTGCTATTTCACGTTGTCTGTAAGATGATGAATCTTGATTATTCTGGGTTTGGGTACGAGGAAGCATTTAATCTTTATTTTTCTGAGCAGGACTGGGGACTTATAAAGCATACTTCGGAGTGGAATCTTGGACCACCACTTTATTATTATTTTTTATCTATTTGGAGAAATTTGTTTGGCGTTAGCGAATTTGCTATTCGGTTTTCCAGCGTAATTTTCAGTGCATTAGCGGCAGGGATATTGTATTTGTTTGTTATAAAAAATTTCGATAGAACAGCGGCAATTATTTCAGTTCTTTTGTTCTCCGTAAGTAATCAAATCTATAATTTCTCACAGGAAGCTCATGTTTACTCTATCGTTTTATTTTTAACGCTGTCATCAGTTTATCTTTTCTATAATCTCCTTGACAAAAAAAATTGGATTTCTATTATTTTTCTGGGCTTGTGTAATTTTTTATTACTCTATTCATATTACGCATCTATTACTATTATTATTATTCAATTTGTTACTGTTTTGATTTTCTTCAGAAAGCAAATTTTTCAACGTATCGGATTAGCTCTGTTAATTACCGCAACTCTTTCCTATTTGCGGTTTACCAAAAAGAGCATCGAGCTTATTTTTGAGCAGGTAGAGGCTTCGGGATGGGCACAGCCCGATATAAATGAATTGAAAGGCGCATTTTACGAATATTTTAACGGCTTTAATTTATTTTGGATAATAATTTCAATTGCTACACTAAGTTTACTATATCTCTTTTTTTTAAGAAGGGCGTTCGGAGTTTTTAAAGAAAATAAAATAAAAGTTAGTCATGTCTTTTTTTTATGTGTTGGCAGTATTGCTTTATGCTTTGTAATAAATTGCTTTATGCCCTTGGTTCTAAATGTCTATTTTATTTTTACTGCACCATTCTTTTTTATGTTTATAGGCTTGCTGATAAGTAAATCGGTTAAAGAAATAAAATTTGTGGTTGTCGGGTTGGTTTGTTTTTTTAGTCTGATTTCTTTTTCAAGAATTAATTTTCATCCGGCCAAATCAATTAATTACCGAAGCGCTGTTGTTACCATTAAAAGATTGCAAACAGAAGAAACTTTAACGCTAATTGAAACGCGCGATGTGGGACATTTATTTGCGTATTATTATGATCGGAATATTTTTACAGATTTTAAAAATATGTCTAACCGTCTGGAAAAAAAAGGAATATACCTTATTTCGTCGGAGGAGGATTTAATAACAATAGATTTTAGTAAATATAATCGACTTGTACTTGCGCAGACTTTCGAAGATATAAATCCGGGCGATAAAAAGTTAGTGAAATTTATTTCTGATAAATTTAAATATAAAGTGAGCTCAAAATATTTTAGAGGAGTAGCGATAAGTCTATTTCAAAAACAAACTACTTCGAAACATAACTAAGTTTAAACACAGTACGTCTGTTTTGCTTGTGTTCTTCGTTGCTGCAATCAATATTGTTAATACAACGGTTGGTTATCTGTGTTTCGCCAAATCCTTTTGCGGTCAGTCGTTTTTTGTCTATGCCTTGTGCCACTATAAATTCTACAGCAACCATAGCACGTTTTTGCGAGAGTTCAGCGTTATACTCATCGCCTGCTGTAGCATCTGTATGCGATTGTACTTCCAATATAAGTTTTGGGTTTTTCTTCAAAGCATCAACCGCTTTATTTAAAATAACTTCAGCTTCAGGTAAAATTTTTGAAGAGCCCGACTCATAATAAACATTTTCAATAATCTCAGCATCTTTTTTAGTTGAACTAAGATTTCCTAGTTTGGTCCATGGGTCAAAATCTTCTATAGAAATACTAGACATCATCATTTTTTCGCTTTGCAATAAATTAAATTTAAATACGCCATCCGCATTCTTGGTTATTTCTTTTATGATTTTTCCTTTTTCGTCAGTCACAAAAATTTTGTTGAAAGCAATTTTTTTACTGTCAAGTACATCTATTGCAAAATTGTATCTTCCTGATGGTAATAGCCCCGAGAAAATAAACCCACCTGCATTATCGGTAGTATTAAAAGAAATAATGTCATCACGATCATTCAATAATAAAAACTTTATTGACGCAAGCGGTGTTTTGTCATCATTATCTGCAATAAGTTTTCCTTTAAAATCAATGTGCAGAGGTAGGTCTTCTACACTCATCAGGCTCATTAAACCGGCATCGGTGTGTAAAAGTTCAAATTTAAATTTTTCTTTTTCCATTACTTTAGATGTAAGAATGGTAATACCGTTATCATCTACTATTTTAAATTTATCTACGCCCGGAAAATTTGCATCATTCGCATCAAGCGTCATCAAATAATTTTTATCAAAAGGCAGTTTGTCAAATTTAAAATGGCCCTTCTCATCTGTTTTAGTAAAATATAATACCTCCCCCTTATCATTTGTTATGTAAACGTTTAAATTACCGAAGGGTTTACCTGCTGCGTCATCTGTTAAAACTTTACCCGCAAACATTACTTTAACGCGTGTATTATCAATGATTCTTCCCAGTTTAATGGTTTTGGTTGTGCTGTTAAAATATACGTCATTTACAACTATATCAATTCTATCAGCTCCATTAAGCTGTAATTTATATTTGAAATAGGGGTTTTTTTCATCTTGTTTAAAGGGAACTTTATTGCCGTTTATGGTTATTTCATGAATATAACTTTTGTCTTTTACTTCTCCTTCAAAAGCCAAATCTATCTGGTTTGTGTAAACATCAACAAATCCGGCGTTATCGGGTTGTGGATAGCCAAGAATCAGCATTGGCGCATCGGTTTCTTTATTTGCCTTATAATTTTTGTCGGTTGCCTCTGTTAACAGGTTTTTTATTTCTTTGCTGCCGGGATGCAATTGGTTGGCTTTTTTAAGATCGGCTATTGCATCCGGATAATTTCCTAGCTCTAAATAGCATTGACCCCTCCAATAAATAGCGTCTACATTTTTAGGATCAAATTGTATGGTTTTTGTAAAATCGCTGATTGCTCCCTGAAATTGGCTCGTTTTTTTATTTACTTGTCCGCGAAGGAAGAAGGCCTCTTTAAATTTTGGGTTTATAGCCAATGCTTTATTTAAATCGCCCATGCAGTTTACAAAATCGGTTTTAGTAAGGTAAGGCTGACTGCGTTGATAGTACACATAATAATTTTTGGGTTCAACAGTATCGGCTGGATCTACTGAAATGCCCATATTAAATTCTTTAATTGCTTCATCCGATGCATTTATGCGATGTAATACCCAGGCATGGTTTATATAATAAGGTTTATATTTAGGCAAAGGTTTAATATCATTGGGGTCTTCATTTTTCATATGGCGAATGGCCGATTCGTATGCCACATTTGCCTGTGTAATATCATGGAGACTATCCATAGCGAGTGCCTTGTAATAGTAGCTGGTATGATTGTAGCGTTGTAACTCAAGTGCAGTATTTGCTCTGGCAAGTGCGTAATCAAATTTTTTCAGAAGTAAATAAGCGCGTGACGCTTTTTGAAAGGCGGGAATATTTTTTTTATCCATTTGGGTAAGACGGTCAAAATGTTCAACAGCGCATGCATAATCCTGTAGCAACATGCACAAGTCGCCAATTTTCATGTACATTTTTTTATCATTGCTTTTTAAATTTAAGCATGATTTAAAGTCTTTAAGTGCATCGGGGTATTCTTGCCCTGCTTCGTAACTTCTTGCCCTTTCCAAAAGAAATTTAAAATTATTGGGTTTTAGTTCCAGTGCTTTGGTAAAATTGGCAGCTGAGGCATCGTATTTTTTTTCTTTAAAATCTTTCCTGGCCTGTTTCACGTATTTTTTGAGCGTCTGCGAAAAGGCGTTCATTGAAAACAGTAAAAAGACAAGCAAATATAGTTTAAACCTCATGTTTTGTAAAAGTGATGTAAAAATAAGAAAATGTTTGTAAGGAGGAAAATCTTCTTGAGAAGTGCGTGAATTATAGTCATTTAAAGCCTTTTTTACAAAAATTCAAAATTTTCAAAATCACATAATCAAAGAAATGCCGCAAATAATAAAATTATAGGAACGCCCTATAAAGTAGCACACTATAAGGCTTAAAAGCAACGCAACTTTGTGTCATAAACCAAAAACCCATGACACAAATACAAGTTTCAAACGCAAAGGCGCAAAGAAAATTTTTTACAATCGCCCTGTAAAGATGGCGCAAAGAAGGTTTTCACCTTAAAGAAATTCACAAAAAACCTTACCGCCTTAAAAACAATTACCCGGCGCAAAAAAAACTTAGCGTCTTTGCGGTAAAACTTTTTTGATACTTCTGTCTGTCCTATTGCTCAGCTCATGCTTCAACCTAAATCCAAAAATTAATGAGGTAAATCCGGTATTCGGACAATACATCTCGAGATAGGAGTTGTGGTAACGAAGTAACGAAAGTATTGTCACTTCGAGTGAAGTCGAGAAGCGGGAAAAATATACTCGGGTCTCGACTGCGCTCTACCTGACAGATAGATAATATGGGATTATATAATTGAGTTTGTAAAACAAACACGGGGTGAATAATCCGTGTTTGTTTTTTTTTCCCCTCGCTTTTCTTATTTTTACCCATACTTTATGAAAGATCGTTTTTTATTTTCTTTAAAAATTATTGTGACACCCATTGTCTTAGGGATGTTTCTGCAATTTTCCTTTGCGCAAAACCTAAACATCGACTCATTAAAGCAAATTTCCGGTAAGGCACAAGAGGATACAAATAATGTAAACGCTCTAAATGAAATAGTAAATGTGTTCAAGAAAAATAACCTTACTGACAGTGTGTTACTCTATTCAAAAAAAGCAGTGCGATTAGCTCAAAAAATCAATTTCAACAAAGGGGAAGCAAGGGCACTTAGCAATTGCGGAAATGTATATTATGCGGGTGGAAATTACCCCGAGGCATTAAAATATTATTTAGCTGCTCTAAAAATTGCAGAGGGCATTAAAAATAAATTACTTATTGCCCAGATAAATAATAACCTTGGTAACGTGTACAATTATCTTGGAAATTATATTAAGGCGGCCGAGTATTTAAAAGTAGCTATAAAAAATAAACATGATTTGGGTGATAAAAGAGGTGAACTCGTTTCACGTTCAGGCCTCGGTATTGCTTATGGAAACCTTAAAAATTATAAGGAAGCTATGGCTATTTTTTCGGAAGTTATCGATGAGGCAATAAAATCCGGTTTTGAGTTTGTTGCTGCATTAGCATATACTAATTCCGGTGTATATGATGCAAAAATGGGAAATTACAATAAGGCACTGACAGATCATCAAAAGGCTCACGAAATATATATAAAATTAAATGAAAAACACAGCATAGGAATTTCTTACGCCAATAAATCTGATTGTTATATTCATCTTCATAAATACAAAGAAGCCGAAGAAAATGCCCTGGAAGGACTTAAATATGCTGTAGAAATTAATGACCTTGAAGGTTTGCGCGAGTGCTATGAGTTTCTAAGTATTATCTATGAGAAAACGAATAATCATAGTAAAGCACTTTTCTACTATAAGAAATTTATAACAGCAAAAGATAGTCTTTCAAATGAAGAAAATACCAAAAAAACGGTTCGCTTGGAAATGAATTATGAATTTGAAAAAAAAGAAGATTCAACTAAACTTGAGCAGGAAAAGAAGGAGGCCGTGGCAATGGCAGAAAGCAGAAAACAAAAAATTATTATATGGAGTGTTTGTGGAATTTTGATCTTGGTATTTGCTTTTGCAATATTTGCCTACAGAAGTTATCGTCATAAACAAAAAGCCAACGAAGCAATAACAAAGCAAAAGGAAATTATAGAAGAAAAACAAAAAGAAATTTTAGACAGCATACATTACGCCAAACGTATACAAATTGCCTTGCTTCCACATGAAAAATATATTGAACGAACGTTGAATAAATTGAAGTAAAGAATTATTTTTTCTCTTCTCTTTCCTTTTTCTTCTTTTTGTGTTTCTGTTTTTTAGGCTTGGAATGAGAGCTTTTATGCTTTTTACTTGAATTTCCGTCACCAAATTGTTGTGCAGAAACGCCAAAAGATAATGACCCGGCCAAAAGGAGAAAAATTAGTTTTTTCATACTGATTGTGTTTGAGGTTATTTTACCAAATATATAAAATATTTGATATTATGTAAGAAATATAAAAATTTTAAAGCTCTTCCAGCATTTTCATGACTTCCGGTCGTTTACGTGTAGAAACCGGTACATTTATTCCTTCATTCATAATGAGATAGCCCCCATCTGTCTTTACAAATTCTTTAATGTATTTGGTGTTTATAACATGAAACATGTTACTATGTTTGTGTTGCCGCCATTGGTTGAGAAATATTATAAATTTAATCATCCTAATTATAAAGTACTGCCCGATTATAAACCTGGCTGTCTTGCAAAAATTTCTGACAAAGCAATTGCGTTGCTTTATCCAAAACCCAACGGTAAAATTTATGTGCCTGTTGAGATTGATGGAAACGTTGGTAAAACAGTTTTTGAAGCTGCGCACCGAAATGTAAATACAAGAATATTCTGGCATTTAGATGAAACTTTCATTGGAGAAACAAAAGAAATTCATCAGATGGCGTTAAACCCATCGGTTGGAAAACATAAACTCATGCTTGTTGATGAAAACGGGATTGCGGTTTCTTTGCGATTTGAAGCATTAGGAAAATGATTCGTTGTTTTTTATTTGGGCGTTCCCTTCGGGCGGGCTTTCCGCTTCAAATCCTCGCCGGAATATAATTTCGAAAATAACAAACATTTTAACCGGCTGTGGGTTTTACGCTGCAATCCCTAACGCAGTTTCTCCGGCAATAACTAATTCTAAAAATAAAAAGTTTACAAAAAATTACTTCACAACAACAATCTTCTTCGTAAACGAATCTATCGTCAGAAAATAAATTCCTGATTCAAGCTCAGAAATATTTATGTGGTTGTTTCCTGCTTTTACATTTTCAGAAAAAACTTTGGCGCCAAGTGTATTGTAAATACGTATTGTTTTATTTGCAAAATCAGCAGGCACACGTACATTCAAAGTGTTACTTGCAGGGTTCGGACTAACAACAACCTGAGCGTTATTTGCAAAAGCATTTACAGATGTTGAATTATAATTAAATACGTTAGAAGAAATACTGCAACCGTTTGCATTGGTAATTACTACATAATAATTTCCGTTGCCTACAGTAGTAACAATAGTATCGATTTGTCCGCCCATACTAACTGCATTGTAATACCACTGATAAGTACAGCCTGTTTGAAAATTAACATACAAATCGGTTGTGCTAACCATAACAGTAACGGCATTCGGCTTTGGATAAACTGTAAGCGTAATAGGATGCTCATTAGAAACTATTTGCGGATCGGAAGCGCTCAATCTTAATTTATAAAGAAGAGATGGTTTTGCATTAGCTGGAATTGTTCCAGTAATAGAATCGTTAGGTAATAACGGATTTAATTTTGTTCCTATAACAACCGGTGTTGTAAAAGAACCCGCGGAATCAGAAAGCTCAAGCGAAACTAAATTGTTTGCCCCGTACTGACCTTTTAAATTAATTGCTGTTTTAAAATTATCTCCAGGACAAAGCAATGAATCTCCTACATAAGTTATATCCAATGTATCGGTAACAAATGTGCGCAGTACATTACCCGAGCCTCCAAATGAACCTTTTGGGTCTTTTGCCGAAACTCCCTTCAGGTTTGTAGAATTAAAACCAACAGTAAATCTATTAAAGGAAAGTCCGCCATCTTTCGACACATAAATTATACCGCTGTCGCCAACAGCAATCATTTGGTTAGGAACAATACCATCTGATATATCGTGCAAATTTTCATTTGTTCCTGAATTTAATATGCTCCAGGTATTTCCAAAATCGGGACTACGCATAATTAAACCACTATCGCCCACAGCAATCACGGTAACATTATCCGAAAATAAATAAACTCCATTAAGATTAGTGGTTACGGTTTGGGGAAGAATTGTCCAGCTACCAAAAGCATAAGTTGCCATAACACCACTATCTCCAAGTGCTATTGCAAATCCATCCTGAAATACGCTTGGACTTGTTTTGTAAGCAGCAACAGCATTTAATTTTGGATTTAATCCTGTGGGAATGTGCGCCCATCCCAAACCTCCAACCCATTTGTAAACTACTGCATCGCCATAATCACCTACCGAAACACCATAGGTTGTGTCTGCAAAATGAACATCGTGATAATTTATTAAGGGTTGCGCCTGTGCAGAATTTTGCCACGAAGCACCTTTGTCACTTGAAAACGAAACAGTTCCTAAATCGCCTGCAATACAAATGTAATTTCCCTTCATAATAACACCATTGTTATTATTTGTTGAAGTAAAAGTGGCAATGCTGGTCCAGTTTAATCCTCCATCTATACTTCTCCATGTCATACCAGCTGCACCAACGGCAACAGCTGTATCTTTATTTAGATAGGTAACATCATTAGCCTCAAAAATTGGCGATGCAGGATTTACTGCAATACTTGGAAAAACAGGATCCATGGCTGTTATACTATTGTTAATTTGTCGGTTTTGTGCCGCAGCGTTTCCGAATAAACTGAGTATTGCAAAAACAGTTAAGGTGTTACGTAGTATTTTTTTCATGGCTTGTAGTTTGAAATTGAATAATAAATGTAGTAACTATTTCCGAATAAAAAAAATAATTCGATATTCTTCAACTATTGCTAAAATTAATACCAACCAAACAAACATCATCCACCTGTTCTAATTTTCCCTTCCAGGTTAAATAGCTTTGTTCAAGTTTGGTTTTTTGTTCAGAAGGACTGAGCGCAACAATATCAATAAGAAGTTTGTGTAATTGATTGGTCATAAATTTTTTTCCCTTTGGCCCGCCAAACTGGTCGGCATAACCATCGGTGTTCAAATAAATAGATAAATTTTTATGAATTTCTATTTCGTGCAGCTGGTATTCTCTGTTTTCGCCATACTGTCCGCCTCCTACCGGCAATTTGGTGGGTTTTATTTCTGCAAATGTTTTTTCTTCTTTATTTAATAAATACAAAGGTCTGTTGGCACCGGCATAATAAATTTTATTTAGTTTTTTATCCACACAAATAATTGCTGCATCCATCCCATCTCTACTATCAGAATCTGCCATATTTTGACCGAGTGTTTCTACAATTAAATGATTAAGCTTATGTAATAATTTATCTGGCATATAAATATCTTTTGCGGCAAGCTCATTAAGTTTTGCAACACCCAACATACTCATAAAAGCTCCGGGTACACCATGTCCGGTACAATCGGCAACTACAAGTACAACAAGCTCACGACCTTCCACCTGTACCGTAGTAAACCAATAAAAATCGCCGCTAACAATATCTTTTGGCAGATATAATACAAAGGCACCCGGTAAACTTGTTATCAGCATATCTTCGCCTTTTAACAAGGAATTTTGTATGCGTTTTGCGTAATTTATACTATCTGTAATCTCATGATTTTTATTTTCAAGCTCTTCTTTTTTACTTTCTATTTCTTTTTTCTGACTTACAACTTCTGCAGTGCGTTCTTCAACAGTGTGTTCGAGTTTTATTTTTGATTGTTTTAATCTGTAAACACTTATTTGGACTATTAAATAAATGAAGAGTATAAATAACGCACACCATCCAACAATAGCCAATGTGGTTGCCCACCAGGGTTTTAAAATAATAAAATGTAATGTGGTTATTTTAGATTCCTGATTGTTTCCATACAGAGCTTTAACTTCCAATGTATAATTTCCCCAGGGCAAATTATTAAAACTAAAATCGCTGTACCTTTCTATCTTCCATTC
>CAZZEI010000114.1:0-5868 GCA_964653165.1 uncultured Flavobacteriaceae bacterium
GGGGCTACGAACCAAAAAAGGGTATCGTTTTGAGCCTTTAAAACTGTGCTAAATAAGCCGGTTAAAAAGGTCAAAATGAGGAAAAATCTATTCATAAAAGAAAGCCAGTTCGGGTAAGAAACAAATATAAGATATTTTGCCAAATGGGTAAAAAGAATTTTTGAAGGAAAATACAGTGTTTTATTGATTTTGGGCACTGTTTTTAACGTATGCATCAAAAAAGGACTTGATTTTCCTTTTTAGGTATCTAAGCAGTGTTTTTCTCAAAGATAAACGTCACTACTCTTGGAATTTCTGTTTTGTTATTTTCATCAAACCATTCTTCTAATTTCAGGCAGATAAAATCATTTTGTTGGGCGCAGGTAAAATAATCAGAAACAGTATGTATAAAACATTCCAGTTCAAACATTCCCTTACCCGTTTCAAACTTGGCTTTACTTCCTAAATATTGTTTAAAGGGATGGAGTTCTCCAATGTAAAAAAGTCCGCCCGGTTTTAAAACGCTTTTTGCCTGTTTAAATACAAAATCTATATTTTTTATGTGCTCAAGAATTAAACTACAGGTAATAAGATCAAATTTTTTATCGGTAAAAGTCCAATCTTTGGTAATATCTGCTTGTTTAAACTCAATCACGCCGGAGGCGGACAAGCTATTTTTTAAGACATTTTTTTCTTTTGCTTTGGCAAGCATTTCTTCCGAAAAATCGACTGCTGTATGATGTTTGGTTTTAGTGGCAAGCCATTCGGTGTTTTTTCCTGTGCCGCAGCCAATTTCCAGTATTTCTGAGAAATTTTTTTCTGATAGAATTGTACGCAAAGCCAAGGCTTCAAGGTCTCTTGTTTTGTTTAGTACTGAATCGTAGCTCTCTGACCACGCGTTATATGCTTCTTTGTTATTCATCTTTTTTGTCCGAATGGACTCCTGTGGAGCAATAAATATCTGAATTTTCTAAAGGATATTTTTTATCCAAATCTATATTATTAAAGCTCCCCAAATTTCCCCATTTAAATAGTTTTTCGAAAAAGGGGAGAAACTTGTCGTTTTTTATTTGCTCTAAAAAATAAACTTCGTGTTCTTTTTCTTTAATGCCCATATCGTATAATATTTTATCGTGCTTTTTTATTCCGAGCGAATTAAAGTATTGTTTCATTCTGAAATACTCACAAACATTCCCGCTTTCTAATCTGCCTGCAAAATAAAATGGCATAAACCGGCCAATGACAAAACAGGAGAATGAAATTAGTTTTCCGATTATATAAAATCGCACTTCGTAATATTTTGAAACCGGAATATTGTACTCATGCATAATTTCTAAAACTTCTTTACGGTGTCCCCACTCATCATCTTCAATTTGTTTGATGGCCTTTTTTTCTTCCGTACCTTTTACTGAAGCGGCATGACCTTGATAGGCAAACGATGCAGCTTTTTCGGCTGAGTACGCTTGTTTTAATAATTTAATTAAAGCAGGGTGGTTGAGTTTCATTTGAGTAATTCAAAATTATTTACTGTAAGCACACTGTCTTTTATTTCCGGTGAATAAATCATTCTATAAACGTCCACATCTTTTCTTCTCACCAATAAATTATCAAGTGTAAAGGTATCGTATTTATAATCGATGTTTCCTTTCTGGCAAATCCGTATTTTGTTTTGCGGGTTTGATGTTTTAAAATTTAGTTTAATAAGTACTTTATCTTTTACCACATCCGGCATTTGGTTACATCTCTTTTCGGATAAAAGACGAATGGTATTGTTGGCATCGTCCATTTCTCTTGCCTGAATGTCTTCACCTAATTCATCCCCGCTTTTTAAATTATACCAAAAACTTACTTCGTAAACTTTATCTTTTTCCAGTGAATTTGGCTGAATATCCAACAGAACACACTCGTTGTAAATACTTGCTGTAAGTTGTTTGCCGGGAAGATTATCAAAAGTTACATATTTAATAAAAGAACTATCGGCTAAATAAAATCCGGCAGTAAATTTAAGTTGGTTTTTATTTTGGGAATAATAGCTAAGATATTTTTCTGCATCGTTTGCAAACAACTCTTCCGTAGAAATAATTTTTAATAAATAATTTTTAGTTTCTAAAACAACCTGACCTTTTGCCAGTAAATTTTGCTCACCTTCGTCTAAAGTCTCTTTGCTGTATAAAATATAAAAAGGTTCAGTTTGTTTAACATATTTTTCCAAATCTTTTTTTATCAAACTACTTCCAACCAATTGAATTAAACATTTTGCCTCGCTTAAAGAAGTGCGTGGGGTAGAGCTGGCAGCAATAGGTATGTTCGTGTTGTTGGCAATAATAAAAGAGGTTGTTTTAATTTTTTCTGTCCCGGTAAAATAAAAATAATCTGTTTCAATATGAAAAAATGGTAGCGGAATTATTGCCTGTGCTTTTGTTTTTTTCATAGCCATGCAAATTTCCTTCATCTCACCATCAATATTAGTGCTGTCGAAATAGTTTTTTGGAAATGAATGTTCTGTAATTTGTCTGTGATAGGGAATACCTTCCACTATAAAAAGTAAAAGTATAGCTGTAATTGTAACATATTTAATAATTGGGTTTGCCTTTGTAAGAAAATATTTTGAAATAATAATTACGGCAGCAATTGTTGTGATATAATAAAATACCCAGGCAAATCTTCCCGGCGATCGGAACTGTTTTATTAAAGGAAACTCATCTAAAATCCATTCTGCATTCCATTTAAAAGGATATCCCATCGAAAAAAATAAAATCGGGATAGATGCTAAGGTCATGAATAGAAAAACGCCAAGAATTTTATTATTCTTCACAATTTCTTTAAGCTTTGTTCTTTTAGAAAAAAGTAGAAACGGAAGATATAAAAGCGCAAACAAACTACTGATACCAACATAGGCTATTCCCTCAAAGTTTTGAATTTTGATTTTTATAAGTTGTGAAAGCATGTGTCTGAATGGCTTCATGGTTGATACAAAAACAGTTTCGATGTTTGCCGTATAAAAAAGAAAACCGTAAGGATGTGTTATTCTATCGGTATGTGTATCTGTAAATTTTAAAAACAAAAAATAAAACAGGACAGGAAAAATGGATTGCGTAAAAAACGGAAGCAATAGTTGTTTTAATTTTTTTACATGGAGACAAATTTTTAGCAGATGATACAGAAAAGCAAACGTAGTAAGTATCATGCCAATGTATGGGTGTATAAAAAAAGCACAAAGTATAGTCAGGCAAATGAGAAAAGTGTATTTGGTTTTGTTTTCCCGTGTTTCAAATAATAGTAACAAATAAATAAGTAAAGGAATGAAAAATGAAAAGGATAATGAATAATGTCCTTGTAAACGCAGCATTTGCGGACTAAGAATGGTAATGCCGATAGCCGAAATAATTGAAAAAATATTCGCGACAAAAAATTCTTTGAAAATATTAAAAAGTAATAAGGCGGTAAGAATAATAGAAAATAATAATGATAAATTAAAAATTGCAATGGAATGGCTTTTCAAAAAAGGCAAGGCTTTTACAAAATTACTAAGCAATGGAGTGCCATCGGTAAAAGTATGATGCTCTCCAAATGGATAATTTGTCCCTGTATAATTTATAAAGGAAGTATCGTTTTGAATGTGCCATTGGTAACAGAAATAGTTTTTTATACCATCGCCCATATCGCCAAAAATGTAACTTGATGGATGAAATAAAATGGGAGAATAAAAATAGCAGAGAAAAGTAAACATGAGTATAAACACCGTTTTTCGGGGATGTTTTTCAATGAAAAGACTGTACAGATTTTTAAGAAAAGTCAATTTCCCGGTTTTTTTTAACTGTAATTTTATGCTCAAATGTAAATAAATACTTCGGCATGGTTTAGTCTGTTTCACTTATTTTACTTATCTTGGCTTTTAAAACCCGGATAAATGAAAAAGCCTCTGTTTTTTGTATTAATTGCAGTGAGTTTGCAGTCTTTTGCGCAATGGACTGCCAAAAATTCTTTCGAGCAAAAAGTTTTTATTGAAAATAAAGGACAGTATGAGTTGCCTGCCTACCGAAATGTTGCTAGTGCGACGGCAGGTAGGAATGACAAAGCCAGTAAAGAAGAAATTCTTTTTGGGGCGCGACAAGACGGGCTGCATTACTATTTCACCAAAAATTCAATTTACATAAAACACAACGCTCTTGTAAAGCAAAGTGAAAAGGAAATTGAAGCTGATATGAGTCGCCTTGGAATTAAAGGTGAAATGGAGAAAGAACTGTCTAACAAAATGATCGAAGAATTTCATCAAATAAACTTTGTTGGTGCAGGAATAGAGACAAAAATTGAAATGGAGGAACAAGTAACTCAGCTTTATAATTTCTCTCCTTACAATAAAACAAATGTTTCAGCGCAAGCTTATAAAAAAATAATCTATAAAAATTTATATCCCGGCATTGATATGGAATTTTATTTTCCGGAAGATAAACAAGGTTTTAAATACAGTTTTATTTTGAAGCCAGGTGCGGATGCATCGCAAATTAAAATGCAGTTTCCATTGGCAGAAAAAGTGAAATTAAATGAAGGAAATATAAATATCAAATCTGTCTTTGGCGATTTTACTGATCATGCTCCTGTTGCTTCATCTGAAACCGGAAAATCTGTTCTGTGTTCTTTCAAATTAGCGAAGGGAAATGTAAATTTTAATGTAGGAAATTACGATAAGAGTAAAACTTTAATTATTGACCCATGGACAACCACTCCGATTTTTGCAGGTGGTAATAGTGCTTACGATGTTGATTGGGATAATGCCGGCAATTGTTATGTATATGGTGGAACATCTCCATTTCAGATTATTAAATTTGATCCTTCCGGAGTTCAGCAGTGGATTTCTACGATTAATTTCTCAACCGGCGGCGGTGGGTCGTATTATGGCGATTTTGCAGTTGACAGAATTTCAGGTTCTGCTTATGTTGTGGATGGTTTTAATTCAGGCGGAGCGCAGGTTGCAAAAGTAAATTTAACGGGTGGCACTGTAACAGCATCAGGTAGTAACACTTTATTTCAGGAAATGTGGCGAGTAGCTTTCAGTCAGTGTTTTCATAGCGTAGTTGTAGCCGGTGGTGGTACTTCTAATCCGTCTTACACAGGCTGTATGCTTGATACTAATCTAACAACTATCAGCCCTGTAAATGTAATAAACTCTCCAACGGGTTTGCATGATATGTGGGGATTGGCAGTAGATGCTTATGGTTTTGCTTATTTTAGTTCAGCAGAAACTCAGGGAGGCTCTTTGGGATATGGAAATAACATTTATAAAGTTCCTGTTCCAGCGTTATCACCTTTAACATGGATAGGATATACTAGCTACAAATTTTTGGAAGTTGCAAGTGCAAATTTTGCCCCTGGCCCACCAAATGGATTTAATGGAATGACTATTAGCGACACTTCTTTATATACATACGATAGTTATGTTTTAAAGAGATTAAGTACTCTTTCCGGTGTTTGTACAAATACTTTATATGTTAATGGTAATAGCATTAGTACAATGACGTATGGAGGATTAACCTCTGATAATTGTGGTAATATATTTTTGGGTTCTCAGAATACAATAAGGCAGTACGATGGGAACTTTAATTTCATTACCACATACCCGGTCTCCGGTCCTGTATACGATGTTAGTTTAGGAGCAAACAATACACTTTATGTTTGCGGTCAGGGGTTTGTTTCTGCTGTTTCAATTACGGTACCTAACTGTTTTGTTAATGTTTGCGCCCCGGGAGTAGGAACACAAACATTTTCTGAACAAGAGTTTTCTATTTATCCAAACCCCGCTGCCGACAATGTAAACATTGAGTTTTCGCAGGTGCAGGAAAAAACTAAAATAACTTTGTATAACGCAATGGGACAAAAATTGCAAAGCCA
>CAZZEI010000114.1:5968-9928 GCA_964653165.1 uncultured Flavobacteriaceae bacterium
TATGAAAAAGTGGACCAAAGCAGAAATTTTAGAAGTATATAATAAGCCTTTACTTGAATTAGTTTACGAAGCAGCCAATGTCCATCGTGAGCATCACAAGGCTGGCGAAGTACAAGTAAGCTCGCTTATCTCAATTAAAACCGGTGGTTGCGCCGAGGACTGCGCTTATTGTCCGCAGGCAGCGCGTTACCACACGGATATAAAAGTCCATAAACTAATGAGCATTGCCGAAGTAGATAAAGCTTCAGAAAATGCTAAAAATGCAGGTGCATCTCGCATGTGTTTAGGTGCTGCGTGGCGCGAGGTACGCGATAACAAAGATTTTGATAAAGTATTGGAGATGGTAAAAACCATCAACGCAAAAGAAATGGAAGTTTGTTGCACACTTGGAATGTTAACCGAAGAGCAGGCACAAAAATTAGCCGATGCCGGATTATATGCCTATAACCATAATTTAGATACATCGGAAGAATTTTATGGAGACATTATTACAACGCGAACGTACGACGATAGATTAAACACTATAAAAAATGTTCGTAAAGCCGGACTAACAGTTTGCTCAGGCGGCATTATAGGAATGGGAGAAAGTATAGATGACAGAATAGGAATGTTGTTTACACTTACAAATTTAACTCCACAACCTGAGTCTGTTCCTATTAATGCTTTAGTTCCCGTTGAAGGCACACCTTTAGAAAACCAAACGCCTGTCCCGGTTTGGGATATGGTGCGCATGGTTGCAACAACAAGAATTGTAATGCCGAATACAGCAGTCCGACTTTCGGCTGGAAGATTGAGCATGAGTATTGAAGGACAAGCATTATGTTTTATGGCAGGGGCTAATTCAATTTTTGCCGGGGATAAATTGCTTACAACTCCAAATCCTTGTCAGAATGAGGATATGGAAATGTTTAAGCTTTTGGGGTTAACTCCTAAACCTGCTTTTGCTGATAAAAAACAATTAAATACAATAGAACGCAGATGACGCAGATTTGTATGATGAACGCGGATAAGAATTCGGATTGATTGGTATTTTAATGAAAAATAAATAACACACACAAACAAAAAAATCATTTTAAATCATATAAATCAGCGTCATCTGCGTTCTATGGCTGTTAAAGGAGTAAAAAATAAATTATGAGTAAAAAATTCCCGCCAAAACTTTTATCACTCTTAGATAAAAGAAAAATCGAAAATAATTTTCGCAAGCTTATTTTAACTGATGCTAAACTAATTGATTTCAGCTCTAACGATTATTTGGGTTTTGCTAAAAACCCAGAATTAAAAAAAATAAAAGAAAAAATTATCAAGAAATATCATTCACAACAAGAGGGTTCTACCGGGGCACGATTAATTACAGGTAACAGTTCTCTTGCTCAGGATACAGAAAAACATATTGCAAAATTTCATAATGCAGAAACAGCCTTGATGTTTAATTCCGGCTATGATGCCAATACGGGTTTGCTTTCATCCGTTCCGCAAAAAAGAGATTTGGTTTTGTATGATGAGTTATGCCACGCTTCTATAATTGATGGAGTGCGCCAAAGTTTTGCCGATAGTTATAAATTCAGGCATAATGATATTGAACATTTGAAGCGATTGTTGGAAAGGAATGTCCATGCGGAAACAATTTTTGTGGTGACAGAATCTGTTTTTTCAATGAATGGAGATTGTGCTTTGCTGAAGAAAATTTCTACCGTTTGCAAAAAACATAATGCTTATTTAATTATTGATGAAGCACATGCTACCGGTGTATTTGGCCGACAAGGTAGGGGTCTGTGCAACCAAGCTGGAATAGAGAAAGATTGTTTCGCCCGTGTTTATACTTTTGGTAAAGCATTAGGAACTCATGGCGCGGTAGTTGTTGGCAGTAAAATACTTCAGGATTATCTCATAAATTATGCACGCTCCTTTGTGTATACCACTGCTTTGCCTCCTTCAAGTATAGCTTCAATCGCAGCTTCTTATAGTTTGTTGTTAAAAAATAGAAGTAAAACAGCGTTAGAAAAAAATATTCTGCTCTTTAATAAACTTACTGCAAAGCTCAAGAATAAAATGGCAAGTCAAAGCGCCATACATTGTTTTTTATATCCCGGAAACGAAAACGCAGCATGGGCATCAGAATTGCTCATGAAAAAGGGCTTTGATGTGCGTGCAATTAAAAGTCCGACTGTAAAAGTAGGCAGCGAACGTTTGCGTGTATGTCTGCATGCAACAAATACGGAAACTCAGATAAAAAACCTCACAAAGGAACTGCAAACACTTTTCTCTTAGTCACTAAGGCACCAAGACACTAAGAAACACCAAAAATTCTTTGTTATAACTTGCGCCTTCCCCAATGTCGTCATTTCGAGCGCAGTCGAGAAATCCGAAATGCTATCAAAGGCGGGTCAGCATTAAAAGTTGGGGATTAAGTTAAAAAAAGGATAGTTTTGAAAAAAAACTATCGAAACAATAGACCTGAAATTACTGCATGTGTTTTTCCCATCCGAGCTGATGGATTACTTTATAATTACCGGTTTTCAAACCCTGTGCAGTACAGAAACTAAGACAGAATACTGGTTGATAGATTTTGAAGAAAAGAATGAGCTTCCTACTGGATATTCTTCTTCAGAATATGAATCCAAAGGCTTTATGGAAAGCAAGCTCATCCAGGATTTTCCACTGCGGGGCAAAGCAGTGTTTTTCAGAATCAAGAAACGCAGATGGCGACATAAACAAACAGATCAAGTCATTAAACGTGATTTCTCATTCATAGCCGTTGGTTCTAAATTTACTCAGGAACTATCGGATTTTTTAAAAGATGCAGGTGGATACGCGACCCGATACCATGAGCAACATAGCAAGTTACTACCTGGTGAATAGTCAAAAACTTCAACGGCATTATAAAAAAAAGGTAAGTGGATTTAAGGATTGGCAACAATTATCGCACGCAGAAGATTATCTGATATATCCCGAAAACATTACCGAAAAATTAAGTATTGATGAAGTGAGTTTATCGAAAGGAGAACTCTACACCTTTGTAACCAACAAAAACACCAAGGTCAGAAATAAAAAATCAGTAGTAGCGATAATCAATGGCACAGAAGCCAAAACGATACAGGAAGTTTTAGAAAAAATACCTTTAGAAAAACGTGAGTCAGTAAAAGAAGTGAGTATGGACATGGCCCGGAATATGGGATCGGCTGTTGAGAAGAGTTTTCCAAATAGCACTATGGTAATAGACCGTTTCCACGTGGTAAGATTGGTGATGGATGCCATGCAGCACATTAGAATAAAATATAGATGGGAAGCTATAGAGAAAGAAAATAACGATATTAAAGAATCCAAAACAAAAGGCGAAAAATATCGCCCGTTAGTATTAGAAAATGGCGATACACTTAAAGAATTGTTGGCGCGAAGCCGCTATCTGCTTTACAAAACCCCAACAGATTGGACGTATAATCAAGCAAGAAGAGCAACATTACTTTTTAAACACTATCCGATTTTAGAAAAGGCATATCATCTTACATTAGAATTTAGATCAATCTATAAATGCAAGGTAAAAACAATGGCTACAGACAGGTTAAATCAATGGATTAATAAGGTAAAACAAAGTGCAATAAATGAATTTAACACTGCTGCTAACTCGATAAACTATCATTGGGATAACATATTAAATTTCTTTGACAACAGAAGTACAAATGCACACGCTGAATCATTCAACTCGAAAATAAAGGGATTTAGAGCCAATTTAAGAGGTGTTACTGATGTGAAATTCTTCCTTTTTAGATTGGAAAAATTATATGCCTAAAATGGGGTACTCCCCAGGAAATAAATGTGACCCTCAAAGGCGCTTATGTGCTCACATTCGCGACTTCGCTACATGCGTTTAATTTTCTATTTTTGTGTAAGTGCAGCGCTTAAAAATTGCTTACATAACTTTAGTAGACCCACACGACAAACATTCCTGGTCGGGTACCA
>CAZZEI010000115.1:0-9815 GCA_964653165.1 uncultured Flavobacteriaceae bacterium
TTTTTATTTACTATTTGGATATTGAAGGTATGGATTGAGGTAAATCTTAAAATATTCTTTAGATTTTAACATTTAGAGTATCTAAAATCCAAAAATTGTCAATAATAAAATCGTCAATTTGTTATGCTTTAACCGCTTTTACATGATAATGTTCCTCACGCAGGCGCTTAACATCTTCGCTTTCCAGGTATTCATCATAGCTGCAAACCTTGTCTATCAAGCCTTTTGGAGTTATTTCAATAACCCGGTTTGCTATTGTCTGCACCAACTGGTGGTCATGAGAGGTAAAAAGAATCGTTGCTTTCAAATCGGCCAGACTCTCGTTCAAGGAAATAATTGCCTCCAAATCGAGGTGATTCGTAGGTTCATCCAATATTAAAAGATTAGCATTTACCATCATGGTTTTAGAAAGCATGCAACGCACTTTTTCTCCTCCCGATAACACTTTGCAACTTTTTAAAGTCTCCTCGCCGGTAAACAACATCTTACCTAAAAATCCGCGAATGTAAGTTTCATCCTTATTGACCGAATACTGCCTCAACCAATCAATTAAATTATACTCTAAATTAAAATATGAGTGATTTTCGTTAGGCAAATACGCCTTTGTAATTGTGGTACCAAATCCATAAGTCCCTTTATCTGCTTTCTCCTCTTCGTTTAAAATTTGAAAAAGTGTTGTTATAGCAATTTGATTTCTGCTGATAAAAGCAATCTTATCTCCCTTACGAACGTTTATATTTATATTTTTCAGTAAAGGACCATCAGCATTCGATTTAAAAATTCCCTCCACATGTAAAATCTGGTCTCCCGCTTCTCTCTCCTGATTAAAAATAATTGCCGGATACTTTCTGGTAGAAGCCGGAATTTCATCAAAATTTAATTTCTCCAATAATTTTTTACGCGAAGTTGCTTGTCTAGATTTAGAAGCGTTAGCGCTAAAACGCGTAATAAATTCCGACAACTCATTCCGTTTATCTTCTGTTTTTTTATTGGCATCATATCGCTGCTTCAATTTAAGCTGACTCATCATATACCAAAAACTATAATTACCACTGTAAACCGAAATTTTTCCGAAATCAATATCGCACACACTTGTACAAACCGCATCCAAAAAGTGGCGGTCGTGACTAATTACAATAACCGTATTCTCAAAATCGGCTAAAAAGTTTTCTAACCAATCAATTGTTTCTCCATCCAAATCGTTGGTGGGCTCGTCCATTAATAAAATATCAGGATTACCAAAAAGAGCCTGCGCCAATAACACACGCACTTTCTCTTTTCCCGTAAGGTCTTTCATTAATTTTTGCTGAGTGGTCTCGTTAATTCCTAAGCTGTTCAACATTTGCGCCGCATCACTATCTGCGTTCCAACCATTCATCTCACCAAATTCTGCTTCCAGTTCTGCAGCTTTTACTCCATCTGCTTCCGAGAAATCAGACTTAGCATAAATTTTTTCTTTCTCTTTTATAATTCTGTGCAATTTTTTATTGCCCATTATCACAGTGTCCATCACCGAATATTCGTCAAACGCAAAGTGGTCTTGTGTAAGCACACTCATACGCTGCCCGGGTGTAATATTTACCTCACCTTTATTCGCTTCAATCTCTCCCGATAAAATTTTCATAAAGGTAGATTTGCCCGCGCCGTTTGCTCCTATTATTCCATAGCAATTGCCGGGTGTAAACTTCAGGTTTACTTCATCAAACAATACTCTTTTTCCGTATTGAAGGGTTATGTTACTTACTGTAATCATTTTTTCAGTTGTAGAGTTAGAGATTTTTAGAGCTGTAGATTGAATACAAATTAGTAAATCAATAATTCAACAAATTAATAACTCATTAATTATTTTAGGGCGCAAAGATACAGTTTTTTGGGCGTTTCCCGCTATGTCTATTGAGGGTTCCAGCAAAAATTATTCTGCGGGTCGCGCTTTACGCTGCAAGTCCTCGCCGCTTTTGACATTTTGATAAGAATATTAATCTTCAGCGGCTGTGGGCTTTCCGCTACAATCGCTAACGCAAATACAAATCCCACTAAAAATTAGTTAAATTTGCACCTCATTATGGAAATCGCTAAAACATATAACCCCAAAGCTGCAGAAGATAAATGGTATCCCTATTGGCTGGAGCATAAATTTTTTAAATCAGTTCCTGATAATAGAACACCTTACACTATAGTCATTCCTCCGCCAAACGTTACGGGTGTGCTGCACATGGGACACATGCTCAACAACACTATACAAGATGTTTTAATTCGTCGCGCACGTATGTTGGGCTTTAACGCCTGCTGGGTGCCGGGTACCGACCACGCAAGTATCGCCACCGAAGCAAAAGTTGTTGCCTTACTGAAAGAAAAAGGAATTAATAAAACAGATTTAACACGCGATGCATTTTTAAAAGAAGCTTGGGTATGGAAAGAAAAATACGGAGGAATAATTCTTGAGCAATTAAAAAAACTGGGCGCCAGTTGTGATTGGGATAGAACCAAATTCACAATGGATACCGATTTAAGCGAAGCGGTTATTGATGTATTTGTTGATTTATACAACAAAGGACAAATTTATCGCGGTGTGCGCATGGTTAACTGGGATCCGCAAGGATTAACAGCAGTTAGCGACGAAGAAGTAATTTACAAAGAAGTAAACTCAAAACTTTATTACGTAAAATATAAAATTGAAGGAACAGATGAATGGATTACCATTGCCACAACTCGTCCGGAAACTATTTTAGGCGATACCGCTGTTTGTGTTAATCCAACCGATGAGCGTTATGCGCATTTAAAAGGAAAACGTTGCATTATACCAATGGTGAATCGCAGCGTGCCAATTATTTTTGATGAATATGTAGATGCTGCATTTGGAACAGGTGCATTAAAAGTTACGCCTGCTCATGATATAAATGATTACAACCTTGGAGTAAAACATAAATTGGAAGTAATTGATACCATTGCACCCGACGGAAAAATGAGTTCAGCGGCGCAATTTTACGTTGGAGAAGACCGATTCATCGTTCGTAAAAAAATTACAAAAGATTTGGAAGAGATGGGCTTCATTGTAAAAGTAGAAGACATCAAAAACAAAAACGGTTATAGCGAAAGAACAAATGCGGTTATAGAACCAAAACTTTCTATGCAATGGTTTTTGAAAATGGATAAAATTTCAAAGCCTGCTTTAGAAAATGTTTTGAACGAAAATATAAAACTCATTCCAGAAAAATTCATCAATACCTACAAGCATTGGATGGAGAATGTACACGATTGGTGTATTTCCCGTCAGCTTTGGTGGGGACAAAGGATACCTGCCTGGTACGATGGTAAGGGTAATACAGTTGTGTGTAAGACCAAGGATGAAGCTATCGCAAAATTAAGAATTAAGAATTCAGAATTAAGAATTGAAGAGGTAAAGCAAGACGAGGATGTTCTCGACACCTGGTTTTCATCCTGGCTGTGGCCTATAACTGTTTTCGATCCAAAAGTAATTCAGAACGGAAAGGCTAAAGCTAACGAAGAATTAAAATACTACTACCCTACCAATGATTTAGTAACTGGTCCCGATATTTTGTTTTTCTGGATTGCACGAATGATTATTGCCGGATATGAGTTTATGGGTGAAAAACCTTTTACCAATGTTTATCTCACAGGAATTGTTCGCGACAAGCAGGGAAGAAAAATGAGTAAGCAGTTAGGTAACTCTCCCGACCCATTAGAATTAATTGGTAAATACGGAGCAGATGGAGTGCGTGTTGGTATGTTATTGTGTTCTGCTGCGGGTAATGATTTATTGTTTGATGAATCTCTTTGTGAGCAAGGAAGAAATTTTGCCAATAAAGTTTGGAATGCATTTAGATTATTACAAGGCTTTGAAGTGTCTGATAAAATTGCGCAACCGCAAACAAACAAAACAGCTATCGAATGGTTTGGAAATAAATTAAGCTCTGAACTTTCAATCATTGATGATCATTACTCAAAATACAGAATGAGTGATGCATTAATGGCAACTTACAAATTAGTTTGGGATGATTTCTGCGCCTGGTATTTAGAAATGATTAAACCCGAATTCATTGATGGAAAAGCTCAGCCAATTGACAAAGCAACTTACGATGCAAGTATTTCATATTTCGAAAGTCTATTGAAAATCATGCACCCATGGATGCCTTTTATTACTGAGGAATTATACCATTTAATAAACGAGCGCAAAGAGAAAGATTGTATTATCGTTGCTGAGTGGCCTAAACAGTCAGCAGTAAACAGTAAACAGTTGGCTGAGTTTGAAGTTTGCAAAGAAATTGTTGCAACAGTTCGTAACCTTCGTCAGCAAAAACAAATTTCTCCTAAAGAAAAATTAGAGTTGATTGAAAAATCGGATGCACAACACTCTTTCTTTGATGAAGCGGTAATTAAGCTCGCTAATCTTTCTGCACTAAAATATTCTAAGGATAAAATTGAGGGTGCTTTTTCTTTTATGATTTTGTCGACCGAATTTTTTGTCCCACTTACAAGTAATGTGGACGCCGGAGAAGAAAAAGAACGCCTCTCTAAAGAACTTGAATACAATAAAGGCTTCCTAAAATCCGTTCAGGTAAAATTAGCGAACGAACGATTTGTACAAAATGCAAAACCTGAGTTAATTGAACTGGAAAGAAAAAAGCAAGCTGATGCCGAAGCAAAGATTAAGGCGCTTGAGGAGCAACTGAAGGCGTTGTGAGGTTAGCCACTAAGCCGCAAAGGCACAAAGAAACACAAAGAATGTTTTTTTTGTACTGAAGAAAATAAAGGCTTAAAGAAAAATTAGTGAATCTTAGTGTCTTAGAGCCTTCGTGGCAAAGAGCCAAATGTCAAACAAAGAAAAATATCGTCAGTATTGCAAAGCAAACCCAGTCGCTCTCTACCAAAACGATTGGTGGTTAGACGCTGTGTGCGGAGAAAAAAATTGGGAAGCTGTTGGAACATTTGCCTATCCTTTTAAAAAGAAATACGGACTAAAACTCATTCAACTTCCCATGCTGACACTTGGCTTGGGACCTGTAGGCAAAATAACGGAAGATATGGAGAAGCAAATCCCGGATTTCGATTTGTTTGATTTGAATTTTTTGCCGGATACAAACCCTGATTGGAAAGGATTTAAGCAAAGTAAAAAACATTCTTACCGTATTCATGACCTGAGTAACATCGAAAAAGTATTTTCTAAATTCAATTCTTCAACACGGCAACAAATTCGCAAAGCGGAAAAAACGGTTACCGTAAGTGAAAGTCAGGATATAGAGTCGCTTTACAAAATGGTGTCACTTACTTTTAAAAGGCAAGACAAAAAAACTCCCTACAGTCTTTCTTATGTAAAAAATATCAACGACGTCTGTGCAAAAAACAAATGCAGAAAAATTCTTGTCGCCAAAGATGCAGAAGGAAATATTCACAGCGCCTGTTTTATTGCCTGGGATGAAAATACAACCTATTACGTAATGGGTGGCTCTGACCCACAATATAAAAACAGTGCTTCTTACAGTTTGTTAATGTATTCAGCCATTAAAGAAGCCTCTAAATACAGTAAAGAGTTCGACTTTTGCGGAAGTTCAATTCCATCTATAGAACGTTTTTTCAAAGGGTTTGGTGCAGAGCAAGTTTCTTATTTCCAGCTTAAAAAAGTGAATTCAAAAGCGCTGAAATTGCTTTTGAGTTTGAAGGGGAAGTAATTATTTCAATAATTCCTTTACAGGCTTAGCGTCATTTATCGCCTCATACAATAGTTTATGAATTTGTCCGCGTATTCCGCTCTTCGCTAATTTATTTTCATCGGCACTAGGATAAACTCTATTGGAAAGAAAAACATAAACCAATCCGTTCTTCGGGTCGGCCCAAACTAATGTTCCGGTAAAACCGCTGTGACCAAAACTTTTGGGAGAACATTCTTTGGTAACCGGACTATCCTTCTTCTCATCCGTTTCGGGTTTATCAAAACATAATCCTCTTCTGTTTTTCGGACAATACAGGCAGGCTTGCGTAAATTCTTTTACAACGTTTGAGTCGAGCCATTGCTTACCTGCATATTTTCCCTTATCCAAATACATTTGCATGAGCTGAGCTAAATCAAATGCGTTACTGAACAACCCCGCATGACCTCCTACTCCACCGCACATAGCAGCACCCGGATCATGTACATAACCATGCACTAATTGCTTACGAAAAGTTTTGTCATTCTCAGTAGGCACAATATCTTTTTTCTCGCAATATTCTAACGGGCTGTACGACAAACTTCTTAAACCCATTTTAGCATAATATTTTTTACTTACATATTCATCTAAAGAAGTTTTTGTTTCCTTCTCAATTATTTTTTTATAGAAATAATATCCCAGATCGCTGTATAAATATTCCTTTTTACCAAGCTTACAATTTATAATCCGTTTGTAAAGTGAATCCGAATAATCTCCGCGAATAAATAGACTATCTGCAACCTGATTTGAAAAAACAATTGATTTTGTTTTGTTGTAAAAACCTTCCTTATAAGAATTATCTTTATTTAAAGTAGTTTGGTAATTCAAAACTCCGGCAGGTAACCCTGATTGGTGTGTGAGCATTTCCTTTAACAGAATATCCTTTTTGTTGCTACGTTTTAATTCGGGTAAATAAAAGGAAAGTTTTTGGCTTACGTCAATTTTATTCCTACCAACCAAATCCATCAAAGCAAGAGCAGATGAAGCAACTTTTGTCACAGATGCCAAATCGTAAATCGATTGATTAGTGACAGAATCATTTCCTTCGTAGGTAAATTTCCCGAAAGACTTATAATAAAATATTTTCCCGTCTTTAGCGGCTAAAATCTGACAACCCGGATAACATTTATCAATGATGCCCTTTTCTGCGATGCTGTCTATTTGTGCGAGCTTTTTTTTTTCGATGCCCAGTACCACCGGCGCAACCTGCTGCATACGAAGCGCAAGCGGAATTGTAATTCCGGTATTGCGCTTAAAGAAAGTAGTTGTTACAGGTAATTTACCGTTAACAGCAATCGCCCCGGCTACCGCATCTGAAGCAGCTTTTTGAGAATAAGAATTATACTCATAGCTTTCTACTACAGCTGCGGCATCTTTTAAATTAGAAAATTTATTGAAGATGTAAGGATTTGAAAAGAAAACAACTACAGCCGGTTTTAATTGAATCAATTTGTCTACAAAAGCAAAACTCTGGACACTTGCCCCAAAATTATCATCCGGTCTTTGGTTTGTTTTATTTACCTGTATCACTAATAAATTATAAGCAGAAAGTTTTTTTACCAAGGTATCATACACATCTTGTTTTGCATCGTGTGATATTCCATAAAAATCGCTTTTAAAATATTGCGACAAATTTTGAGAGAACATATTTTTTTCAGGAGCGCCCACGGAAATCTCTGCAATACGTAAAGTATCCGGACTAAGTATTGGCAGCAAATTATTTTTATTTTGCAAAAGCGTAACCGCACCTTCAGCAAGTTTTGTATTTAAAATGAGAGGGGCTGTTGCATTTAATTCCTGATTAAGTAAACGGGTTGGCGCGAATTGATTCTTACTCAACCCACACCAGAATTTTGCTTTTAATATTTTTTTGCAACGTACATCAATTTCTTCCTGCGTAATTTCTTTATTTTCTATCGCTTTTTTAATTTCTTCCATAGCTTTTGGAACATCTTCCGAAAAAAGCAACACATCATTACCAGCCACTAGCGCTTTAGCATCGAGCATTCCCGGTTTATTATAATCTGCAGCACCCTTCATGTTTAGTGCATCTGTAAAAACCAAGCCCTTAAATTTTAATTTTTCTTTCAGCAAGCCGGTGACAATTTTTTTAGATAAAGTCGAAGGCAAATTCTTAGCTGTATCAAGTGCCGGAATAAACATGTGCGCCACCATCACACTTCCCAATCCGCGATCCATTAAATATTTAAACGGATAAAGTTCTAATGTATCCATTCGCTCCGCCGAGTGATTTATTACAGGCAAAGTTTTGTGAGAATCCTTATCTGTATCGCCATGACCTGGAAAATGTTTTGCACAAGCAAGTATATGTTCATCCTGCAAACCTTTCATGTATAAATACGATTTTTTTGCAACAGCAGTTTTATCTTCTCCAAAAGAGCGCATAGATATCACAGGATTGTTCGGATTATTATTTACATCCACAACAGGGGCAAAGTTTACATGAATACCAACACTTTTACACTCGCGCGCAATTTGTCTGCCCATATAATAAATCATAGAATCATTTTGCATGGCAGAGAGTGTCATTTGTCGCGGATACTGTGGCATGCTGTCTAATCGCATAGCCAAACCATACTCCCCGTCTATCGCCATAAGCAAAGGCGTTTTTGCATTTGTTTGGTAATAGTTAACCAATTTTGCTTGTCGGCCCGGTCCCCCTTGCATAAAAATTAATCCACCTATATTATATTTTATAATTAATTCATTAAGCAGGCGCACATGTTTCATGTCCTTATTACTCCAGGCCGCCACCATGAATAATTGGGCAAGGCGCTCGTCGGAATTTAAACTGGCGTACACAGAATCAACCCATTTACTTTCTTCGTCCAAAAATGCAGGTTGAGTTTGTGCTTTTACATTTTCTAAGCACAAAACAGAAAATAGAAATATTAATAAGCCTTTTTTCATCCGATATAAAAATAGATTTTATTGATACAGCAATAAGTAATGAATTGAAACGTTGCTAACAAGCGTGTTTTAATAACCAAAGCTTATGTTGCGTTAGGGATTGTAGCGGAAAGCCCACAGCCGCCAATGATTAATGTTTGAAAAAAAATGATTATTCGGCGAGGACTTGCAGCGAAAAGCCCGACCCAGAGCGAGTAATAATATCCTGATGGAAGAAAATCTTTGTTCGCCTCTGGGGAACGCCCAAATAAAAATATGTATCTTTATCTCTTCAAATTATGAAATCTCAATTTTCAAAATTATATACGGAAAATTAAATTGGGATACCATATGACAACTTAAAGGCAGATTATTTACATATGAAAGAAAAAATAAAATCAAAACTTCAGGCATCGATAGATTTGAAAACTTCATTGCTTTCTAACACTGCCATCCTCGAGACAATAGAAAAAATTACTACCGAAATAGTAAGCTGCTACAAACACGATGGCAAGGTGCTTTGGTGCGGCAATGGTGGCAGTGCTGCAGATGCACAACATTTATCGGCAGAACTTACAGGAAGGTATTATTACGACAGACCACCGCTTTTTAGCGAGGCGCTACACGTTAATACAAGTTATTTAACCGCCGTTGCAAATGATTATTCGTACGGAGAAATTTATAGTCGCTTAGTAAAGGCAATGGGACGAAAAGGAGATATATTAATCGGACTTTCTACCAGCGGAAATTCAGAAAACGTAGTTAACGCCCTAAAAACTGCCAACGAAATTGGAATGATTACAATTGGTTTTACCGGTGAGGGCGGAGGAAAAATGAAAGAACACTGCAAGTATTTAATTGCAATTCCTTCTAAAGATACACCACGCATACAGGAGTGCCATATGTTATTCGGGCATACAATTTGCGAAATTGTAGAGACAAGTTTATTTCCTATAAAATAATTTGCTCAAAGAAGCCATCATATTAGCCGGAGGATTTGGTACGCGATTGCGCGATGTGGTTGCCGATGTGCCAAAATCTATGGCACCCATAAACGGCAAACCTTTTTTAGATTACCAGTTAAAATATTTAAAGCATTGCGGTATAGAAAAAATTGTTTTATCGGTTGGTTATCTCTCAGAAAAAATAATTGCTCATTATGGAAATTCTTTTGAAGGCTTGCAAATTTCTTACTCGTTA
>CAZZEI010000116.1:0-9769 GCA_964653165.1 uncultured Flavobacteriaceae bacterium
CAATCCCAAGTCCTGGACACGCTCCGGCAGTCATGGTATTTGAAGACGTAACAAAAGGATACATTCCAAAATCAATATCCAATAAAGAACCTTGCGCACCTTCTGCCAGCACTTTTTTACCGCTTTGTAAAGCTCTGTTTATATAATACTCACTATCTATATGATTTAGTTGTTTTAACGATTCAATAGATTCGAACCAGGCAGGCTCTAATTCACTTAAATTGTATTGGAAGTTATAAAAGGCCAATAGTTGTTTGTGTTTATCAACCAAAGTAGTGTATTTCTCTTTAAAGTTTGACGAAGTGATATCGCCTACACGTAAACCATTTCGACCGGTTTTATCCATATACGTTGGACCAATTCCCTTAAGTGTAGAGCCAATCTTCTCTTTGCCTTTTGCGGCTTCAGAGGCTGCATCTAATAAACGATGTGTAGGCAAAATTAAATGCGCACGTTTACTAACGAGTAGAGATTTTTTTATATCTACACCCATTTTTACAAGTATATCAATTTCCTTTTTTAGAATTACAGGATCTATCACTACTCCATTGCCAATAATATTACTGCAATGTGTATGAAAAATGCCACTTGGTATAGTGTGTAACACGTGCTTTATCCCGTTAAACTCAAGTGTATGCCCGGCATTTGGACCGCCCTGAAAACGACATATCATATCGTAAGATGGTGTTAAAACGTCCACTACTTTTCCTTTTCCTTCATCGCCCCATTGTAGGCCTAATAATACGTCTGCTTTCATACTTTCTTTATTAAAACAACCTTCAAAAATAAGCTAATTGCAATCTACATTACAATCATCTGATAAGTTGTTGATAAAAGTAGATTGTGTTTTTGGTCGGTAATTTCGCCAAATTTGCAGCCTATGAAGCATATTGCTGTTTTGTTTGAAACCAAAGAAATTTTAGAGCTTACTCCGGTTTCTGTACAGGAAAGTATTTCAATTAAGGAAACTAAGATTGACTTCTTCTGCCGTCTCGACAAAAAAATATACATAGAAACCGTAAATAAATTGCTGGCTCATATAAAGCGGGGAGATATTTATGAAATAAATTATTGTATTGAGTTTTTTGCCGAAAATGTTGTAATTAATCCGAAGGAAGTTTTTTTTAGGTTAAAATCATTGACAGAAGCTCCCTTTGCCCGGTTGTATAAAGCCGATGATAATTGGATTATTTGCGCCAGTCCCGAAAGATTTGTACAAAAAAGGGGCAATAAATTAATTACAGAGCCAATGAAAGGTACGGCTCGAAGAAGTATCGATTCAGAGGAGGATTCGCGGATTAGAGAAGGATTAGCCAACAGTATTAAAGAGCAAACCGAAAATGTAATGGCTGTTGATGTTGCTAGAAATGATTTGTCGATTTTGGCAAAAAAGGGAACCGTATTTACTGATGTGCTGTTTGATGTAAAAACATTTAAAAATTTACATCAAATGGTTAGCACAATAAGTTGTGAAGTAAAGCCAAAGATGGAATTTAATCAAATTATAGATGCAACTTTTCCTCCTGCTTCAATGACCGGGGCCCCGAAAATAAAAGCGGTGGAACTTATTAAAAAATACGAATTTTCTAAAAGAGGTATTTATTCAGGCTGCCTTGGGTACATAGATGAAAACGGTGATTTTGATTTTTGCGTAGTAATACGAACCATTATTTATAATGAACGAAAAAGGAGTATTTCTTTTCATGTTGGTAGCGCAATTACTGCTTCGAGCAATCCGGAAGAAGAATGGAACGAGTGTATGCTTAAAGCAGACTCGCTATTGATTGCATTAAATACAAATATAAATCAAGTAAGGTTTTTAAAATAGAAAAGCAGGCCAAATAGTATTCGGACTGCTTAAATTATTTTGAATAAGGTTATTTCCCTAAATCTTCAAAGTTAACGCCGCTCTCAGCGGTTGCTGTAATGGGTGCACTTTCAATAATAGGAGAATTCTTTTTGATGTAATCTACAGCATCAGCCAGATTTTCGTTAAACTTATCAAAATCTTCTTTGTACAAAAAGACTTTGTGTTTTTCGAAATAAAATTTCCCATCATCGCTAAAGCGTTTTTTACTTTCGGTAATGGTAAGATAATAGTCACCCGCGCGGGTTGCACGAACGTCAAAAAAGTAAGTGCGCTTACCGGCTCTTACCGATCTTGAGTATAAACCTTCTTCGTAACTTCTTGCGTTTTCTTCTGCCATAATCATTAATTTTAAATTCCGCTTTAACAAAAATAATGAAGTTAATGATAAAAAAAAATATTTTTTAGGTTATTTACATGTAACACTGAGGTTTTAGGCTGTTTATTACCTTTTATCAAAGTATTTGGGTATGAAATGTATCAAAATATTTGTACCTTTGGTGTAGCATGAAAAACGGTAAATTTTATGTAGCATGGATACTATCAGCAGGGTTAATGTACCTGATGTTTTATATTTTTCATGGCATTATAACCAACGATTTACAAAAAGCATCCATCCCTAGAACAGTCTTTCTTTCGATTGCTGCTGTGGTGTATTTAATTCTTGGATTTGGATTGAATGTACTGCTTGAAGCTACTTTTTTTAGAAAGGAAGTTAAGAGTGTTTTTAAACGTGCTTTAATAGCAGGCCCTATTGTAGGTTTATTTCTATACGCCGTTGCTATGATTATAGGCGTTTCTTTTTCTGGAAAATTTACACTTATAAATATGTTTGTTGATATTGGCTGGCAGATTATTGAGCAAACTTTGGGAACAATAGTTATTGCCTGTGTTAAAACAGTTACTTTTTATCCCTACGAAATTGAAGTTTAATTCCTTTTAGATTTTTTTTTCCTTTCTTTAAATAATTTTTAACAGTTTCTTGCTTTTTCCAACAAAAGTGTAACTTGTGCGCGAAAACCAAACACATGTACAATGGCTGTATATAAGTTCAGACTTACTTTTGAAGACTACGAAGATATTTGTAGGGATATTGAAATAAAATCATCGCAAACATTTTTTGAGTTTCATACAATTATTCTTCAAAGTATTGGCTTTGATACAAAGCATGCCGCCTCTTTTTTTGCTAGTGATGATTTTTGGCGTAAGGGAACAGAAATTACTTTATTGGAAGAAGATATTGAGCCCGGCGTTAAACTGATGAAGAAAACGAAAATTTCTTCTTTCATTGAACAGCCAAACCAACGTTTTATTTATTTGTATGATAAAAAGATAATGTGGTCATTTTTTATTGAATTAATTAAATTGGTACCCGAGGATATTAAAACCGTTTATCCACGCTGTATAAAAACAATAGGGCATGCTCCTAAACAGTACAAACAACAATTGCTTGATAAGCTAAAACAAGAAGAGAAAGAGAATTTGTTGCTGGATAAAATGGCGCATGATGACGAACCCTCAGTTTTGCAATTAAAAGAAGAAGAAAAACTTATTTTTGATGAAAACGAGAATGCCGATTTGCACGAAGATGAGAACGAATTAGTAGCCAGTGGTGATGAACATGGGGAAGAGAAAGGGGAAGATTGTGAGGAACATGAGACTGATTCTGAAAACCACGAAGAAGGAGAAACTTGGTAATTATTTTTGTTATCCTGAGCCTGTTGAGGGGCTTTTTTACAAATATCTGAAATCCTAAATCTGCAGATATTCTTATTTCACAAGGCAATAAGGTTTTTCCCTATGTATGCCCTAAAATTAGTTGCCCGGCATTACTGTCGTTGAGAAAAATCTTATAAAAATTGTCCCCTTAACCTGTTATTTTTGTAATTTTATAGACAGAAAAGGGTATGGAATATAAGCTGAACGAAGCGCAAGAGAAAAAGGAAATACTTAACCGCTATAAAACTTTATTAAAGGCTTGTCGGCGTCGCATGGAAAAAGGCGATAAAGAGACAATTCGCAAAGCTTTTGAAATGGCAGTTGAGGCGCATAAACACATGCGTCGCAAAACCGGCGAACCTTATATTTATCACCCTATTGCAGTGGCGCAAATTTGTGCCGAAGAAATAGGACTTGGAACAACTTCTATTGTGTGCGCATTATTACACGATACGGTTGAAGATACTGACATCACCCTTGAAGATATAAAGGGAATGTTTGGCGAGCGCGTTACAAAAATTATTGATGGGCTTACGAAAATATCGGGAGTATTTGACCAAACTTCGTCATTACAAGCAGAGAATTTTCGTAAAATGTTACTTACACTGAGCGATGATATACGCGTAATTATAATAAAACTTGCCGACCGCCTTCACAACATGCGTACACTTGAAAGCATGGCGCGTGATAAACAAATTAAAATAGCTTCTGAAACCCTTTATTTATATGGCCCTCTGGCACATCGCTTGGGTTTAAACGCAATAAAATCTGAGCTCGAAGATTTAGGATTAAAATTTACCCACCATGAAGCATACGATGAACTCGCCGAAAAATTAAAAGAATCAGAACCTGAAAGAAAAAAATTCATAAATAAATTTATCGACCCGATTAAAGATATTTTAAAAGAACAAGGATTTAAATTTAAAATTTTTGGCCGACCAAAATCAATCTATTCTATTTATAATAAAATAAAAAATAAAGGTGTTTCGTTCGAAGAGATATACGATTTGTTTGCAATAAGAATTGTAACAGATAGTTTGCCTGAGAATGAAAAAGCAGATTGCTGGAAAGTGTATTCAATAATAACCGATTTTTATCATCCAAGTCCTGAACGTTTACGAGATTGGATTTCTACGCCCAAAGCAAACGGCTACGAGAGTTTACACACCACTGTTATGGGCCCGGAGGGAAAATGGGTAGAGGTACAGATACGTACTGAGCGAATGGATGAGATAGCTGAAAAGGGGTACGCAGCGCATTGGAAATATAAAGATACAGCTTCTGAAAAAGAACATCAGTTAGAAGAGTGGATTGGCAAAATTCGCGAGATGCTTGAGAGCCCGGAGGAAAATGCGCTCGATTTCATTGATGATTTTAAATTAAATCTTTTTGCTGAGGAAATTTTTGTCTTTACGCCTAAGGGAGAGATGAGAACTATTCCTTCGGGAGCAACCGCTCTGGATTTTGCTTTTGATATTCATACAAAAGTTGGCGAACATTGCATAGGTGCTAAGGTAAATCATAAATTAGTTCCACTTAGTTATGAGCTTAAGAGTGGTGATCAAGTCGAGTTACTTACCTCTAACAAACAACGCCCTAACGATGATTGGTTAAAATTTGTAATTACGGCAAAGGCTAAAGCAAAAATTAAGCACGCCTTAAAAGAACTACGCAAAAAAACAGCCGGCACTGGAAGAGAAACACTGGAGCGGAAATTTTACAAGTATAAATTAGAGTTTACTATTCAAAACATTCAGGATTTTACAAAATTTTTAAAACTAAGTACAACACAGGAATTATTTTACCGTGTTGCAAAAGAAGCTGTAGGTGTTAAAGAGGTAAAAGATTATGTAAATTTTAAAAAGCATCCAGAGAAATACGTTAATAAAAAATTAGAGCATCAACATACAATTGAGGAACTAATAAGCACTAAACGCGGTAAAACTGATTTGCTCGTTATCGGCGATGACATGCAGAAATTAGATTACAATCTTTCTCCTTGTTGTAATCCTATTCCGGGCGATGATGTGTTTGGTTTTATTACAGTTGGCGAAGGAATAAAAATACACCGTGTAAATTGCCCCAACGCATCTAAATTATTGGCTAATTATGCATATCGTGTTGTAAAAGCAAAATGGAATAGTCAACAGTTACTTACCTTCCTGGCAGGAGTTAAAATTAAAGGAACGGATGCGCTTGGCGTTGTAAATAATATTACTAAAATTATTTCTACACAGTTAAACGTAAATATGCGTTCAATTACATTTGATACAGAAGATGGTATTTTTGAGGGGACAATAATGGTTTATGTACATAGTACAGAACACTTAACGCAGTTAAGTAATAATCTCAAAAAAGTTCCGGGTGTAATTTCCATTCAACGTATTGACGGAGAAAAACAAAAAGTAAATTAAATGGTAAAAAGCAGATGGCTTTGGTTATCGTTTGCTACCGCAGTTATTGGGCTGTGGTGCTATTATTTCTCTTTTGTGAGCAATAGTGAAGTAAAAAAAGGTACAGAAACAAATCTTCATGTTTTAGAGCACAAGGCTGTATCGCTGCTTGACAGTATTCATTCTCATTTACATAATACTCCTAAAAGAAATTTTGTAAATTATTTAGCGTTATCATTCCCTTCAACTTACAACGAAGAAGGAATAGCATGTTTCATTTATGAGAATGATAGTCTTCAATACTGGACAGATAGCCACGTAGCTGTAGAGAATTATATGCTTAATGTTTGCCTCGAAAAGCGAGTAGTAAAATTGAAAAACGGGTATTATGAAGTTATTAGGCATCCCAAAAATGCTTACAGTACCTTTCAGTTATACGCTTTGGTTTTAATAAAAAATAATTTTCCATATGAGAATCGCTATCTTAAAAATGATTTTAATAAAAAACTTGAATTACCTGATGGCGCTGTTTTTAATGAGAATGAATCTACAATAAAATCCGGTATTCAAATTAATAATTACCAGGGACAAAATGTTTTTAATCTGGGTATGAGCGGAGAGGGTAGAAGATCTTTATTTTCTTTGCTTTCTTTTTTGTCTTTTTGTATTTCAAATTTTTGTTTTCTCTTTTTTTTGAAGAAAGAAGTTTTAAGACGCCAAACAATTACAGGCTTGGTAATTTGGATTGCTTGTATTTTTGCTTTTTTTGTGGAAATAGGGGTGTTGCTATTTAATGCCGATGTTTTGTTCATCCCTGCTTCTCTCACCTATGATAAAGAAAGTTTTTATTCCTTGATTTTTATACTGGTGTTAGTGTTAACAACATGTTGGGTGCTTTATGTATTGAAAAATATTTCATTTTCAGATACGGGAAGTTCTATAATTTCGTTCTTTTTTTTTTCTGTTATTACTTATTTATTGGGTTATGGAATAAATGCTTGCCTTTATAAAATTTTTGGCAAGGCTTATATTTCAACCGATTTGTCTGATATTGTTTTATCTTCTTCTCTGGAAGTTTATTTTAGCTATGCGCTTATTTTTTTACTTCTTTTTTGCTTTGTTGTTTTTTGCGAAATTGCTCTTAAGTTATTTGAAACAAAAATTAATAGAAATTATATTCTTGTTTCATTTGGATTAATTTTTGCAAGCGCGTTGATATATCATTTCTTTGAGCAATATGATATTTTAACAGCCATTTGGCCTGGACTGTTTTTTCTATTGCTTCTTGTTTCCAAAAAATTATGCACTAATAACCGATTCCTATATGGCATTTTAATTTGCCTTTTTATTTCTTTTTTTAGTGCGTATCTAACAATCGATCAAAAAAATAAAACAGACTATGAGCAACGCATGAATCTTGCGAAGCAATTGGCAAGTCCTAAAGACGAAATTGCTGAAAATCTTTTTTCCTCTGTAAAAAATGCTATTTCTAGCGACGAGGAACTTTTACGTATTATTTTAAAGAAAGATAAAAGTGTGGGCGATGTTGAGCAATATATGATGAGAAAATATTTTACGGGTTACTGGGAAAAATATAATATTTCTATTTGTGTTTTCGATTCGCTTTGTTTTCCATTGGTACAGCATCCGCAACAGGTTTATAATAACAATTCTTATTTTGATGAATTAATTGCTTCTAAATTAAAACCTAGTAATTGCGAGAAACTTTATTTTAATGAACAGTTAAAGGATAAAACCTTTTATCTTTTTAAAACCCCACTCAAAACTTTACATAAGCCAAATCTATTGTATGTTGTTATTGAATCAAAGAAGGCACCTGAATATCGAGGTTTTCCAGATTTGTTGTTAAACAGATCTTCTCTGGCATTAAACGTCGATTATTCGTATGTAGTTTATAAAAACGGGCAAGCACACATTAAGCAGGGGCGCTATGAATACGCAAACTTTTTTTCTTATCCGGATGATATACAGAATAATTGGATATTTCAAAAAAACGGGTATAGCCATTTGATTTATAAGCCGGACTCAAATACTAAAATTATTGTTTCTAAAAGTTACAGTTACTTTAATGATCTGTTTTCTACAATCGGGTTTTTGTTTTTGGCAAGCAGTTCTGTTTTCCTTTTGTTTAGTTTAAGTATTTCATTTAGCAGTAAGAACGATAATTCATTATCAATTAAAATTCAACATTATGCCGCAGTGGGAATTTGTGTTTTATTTATTCCGGTTGCAATAAGCACAATTTCATTGGTTAAAAACCAAATTAATAAGCAAAACATAGATGCTATTAAAGAGAAAACACAAACACTGGCTAATTATTTAAGTGTTCGTCTTGTCGATTATGACACCTTAAAAAGCGGACAAAAAGATTATGTGTCGTATCTGCTTGCTCAGGCTTCCGGATTATTTAAGAGTGATCTCACTTTGTTCTATACAAACGGAGAATACTATACTACTAGCCTTCCAAAATTATTTGAGGAGGGATTAATTTCTAAAAAATTGAACCCGACTGTTTATGCAAATATTTTAAATGAGAATCAAAATAAAGATGTTGTTAATGAAAGCATAGGAAATCTTTATTTTTATTCAGCTTACAGTATGGTTAAAAATAAATATGGTGGGAATTTATGTGTTGTTAACTTGCCTTATTTTTCTAAGCAAAGCGAGTTGCAAGCGCAATTGTTTGGATATTTATCAGCCCTTCTTAATATTTATATTTTGGCTTTTATGATTGTAAGCGTAAGCGTTGCTTTACTCGCAAACTGGCTAACGAGACCATTGAGACAGTTGCAGAATCAATTTAAAGAAATTGGGCTTAACAGAAAGGATCATTCTATAAAATATGATAAGAATGATGAAATAGGTGTGCTTATTTCGGCTTACAACACTATGTTAGTTCAATTAAATCAAAGTGCTGAAAAGCTTGCTCAAAGTGAACGTGAAGGAGCGTGGAAGGAAATGGCACGACAGGTTGCGCACGAAATTAAGAATCCATTAACACCAATGAAACTAAGTATTCAGCATGTACAAAGGTTAATGGAAACTAATCCCAAAGAAGCCTCTGAACATATAAAAAGAATTAGTCCGATTTTGTTGGAACAAATTGATGCATTATCGCATATTGCCACCGAGTTCAGTAACTTTTGGCAATTGCCTCCGCCCAAATTTGAAAACATGGAGCTCGTTGCTTTTTTTGAATCGTTATTGCCGTTGTACAATAATAATTCGGATATATCGTTCAAATTTAAATCTACCGAAAAGCAAGCCAATGTAAATGCAGACAAAGATCAGTTATTGAGAGTCATGAATAATTTGGTTAATAATGCGGTTCAGTCTATTAATGAAAAGGGTTCAATTATTTTAGAACTTAAAAAGGAAACGGGAAAAATTATTGTTTCTTTTTCTGATACCGGTACCGGCATCGATGGTTCGGTAAAAGATAAAATATTTCAACCCAATTTTTCTACTAAATCGTACGGAACCGGCTTAGGTCTTGCCATGTGTAAGCGAATTATTGAGCAACATAGTGGAACTATATGGTTTGAAAGTGAGACAGGAACCGGAACCACCTTTTATTTTACGCTTAATGAAGTTTAAATGTAACTTTATCACCCTGTTATTCCTCTTTTAGAGATATGCGCATTAAAACCACTTATTTAATTGTTTTTTGTCTTGTTAGCTTTAGCTTTTACGCACAAACCTATACCTTATCCGGAAGAATTATTGATACTAAAAAGGAACCTTTGCCTTTTACTTCTGTCTTTGTAAA
>CAZZEI010000117.1:0-9760 GCA_964653165.1 uncultured Flavobacteriaceae bacterium
ATTAAATACAAAACAAGAGTAGGTGATATTACAAACCGACCGCTAAAATTATTATTTGCAGGTATGGTAACACAACGTAAAGGAATTATGTATTTATTAGAAACAATGAAAGTTTTTCATCGGCAGGATGTAGAGTTACATATTATTGGTAATGTTTTTGGTGCAAAAGAGGAATTTGAAAAGCATTCCGATAGATACACTTATCATGGCGCTATGACTCAACAACAAATATTTGAAAAATATGCGGATTTTGATGCTTTGGTTCTGCCAACAGTCTTCGAAGGTTTTGCATTGGTGATAATTGAGGCAATGGCTGCCGGATTGCCTGTTATTACTACACCAAATTGTATTGGTCCGGATATAATTGAAGAAAACAAGAATGGATATCTTGTCCCGATACGTGATGTAAAGAAAATACAGGATGCAATTACTTTACTGAGGAACAAAACTAATGATGAATTTCAGGCAATGTCTGAATGTGCAAGAAACGCAGCTTTAAAATTTTCCTGGGAAAATCATAAGATTAACGTAAAGGAAATATTTACTAATTGTTTAAAAGTGTAGATTTACTATATGAAGCACGCAAATATTATTTGGTTTGAGATACCTGTAGAGAATTTAGACAGGGCTGTTCTTTTTTATTCTTCTATGCTGGATACAACAATAGAAAAAAAATTACTGCTTGACAAAGAATATGGAGTTTTTAAAAAGGAAAACATCGGCATAGGTGGCGTTCTTGTTAAAAAAGCAATTGTAACTCCCGGTACCGGCGTTGTTTTATTTTTTTACGTAAATGTTTTATCAGATGCTCTTGAAGAAGCTTGTAACTATGGGGGGAAAATAATTACACCTAAAACACTTATCAAACAGGAGGATAATGCAGGTAAAAGAACTATAGCTCAAAATTTAATTGATGATAAAGTTGGGTATTATGCCGAGTTGATAGATTCTGAAGGAAATCATATAGCTCTGTACTCGCACTGTTAATTCCGGATTTATTTTTTTAACAAAGAATAAATCTCTGTATCAAAAAATTCCCCGTTAAAAAAATAATCCTCCTTAAAGTATGCCTCTTTTACAAAGCCTAATTTTTTCAGCAATTTTCTGGAAGCAATATTATTCGGTTCAATTACTCCTTCTATACTATGGAATTTCATTTTTGTAAAGCCAAAATCAATAATTTTTTCTGCTGCTTCGCTTACTATTCCTTTGTTCCAATGCTCTTTGCCAATCATATATCCTATTTCGCCAGGGTGGTGTTCTCTCGAAATTCTATGATAGCCAATTGTCCCTAAAAATTTTGGGTTCCCTTTTAAAGTTATTGCCCAGGCTATGGTTTCGTTGCTTTGTACTCCGTTTATAATCTTGTCAATAATTGCAATCGTTTCAGAAACATTTTTGTGCAAAGGTTTGCCAATGTATTTCATTGTTTCTTTATCCGAGCGATGTACGAAAAATTCTTCGGCATTGTTCAACGTAACTTCTCTGAGAATTAATCTTTCGGTTTCTAAAGTGGGGAAGGGATTGAAATTAAATTCTAACATTGTTTCAAAAATTTTATTTAATAGCGAATATTTGTATTTGCGTTAGGGATGCGACGGGCTTGGCTCTTTTGCCACCGTGATGATTGAGTGGAAGTTGAAACACTCTGCAAAAAGCGGAGCGAAGCGAACCCCAAAGCAGCCCGACCGAGAGTAAGCGCATACAATTTAGTATTGGAAACGGATTATTAATGCGCTTACCTCGAGGAAACGCCCCAATATTACTTCTCATACGCAGAAACAGCCTTACGCACACTCCCATAATGTAACAACAAATTTTGTGCACTCTCAAAATCTAAATTCATTTCTTTCATTATCATTTGTGTGCCGCGTTTTACCAATTTATTATTGCTGAGTTGCATGTCAACCATTTTATTTCCTTTTACACGTCCCAGTTTTATCATAACCGCAGTCGAAATCATGTTCAACACCAGCTTTTGGGCTGTTCCGGCTTTCATTCGTGTGCTGCCCGTAACAAATTCTGCCCCTGTAATAACTTCTATTGGATGTTTTGCGACTTTAGCCAATGGAGTTTGTGAATTACAAGTAACACAAGCGGTAGCAATTTTATTTTGATTACATTTTTTTAAAGCACCAATTACATAAGGAGTTGTTCCCGATGCCGCAATACCAATAACAATATCTTTAGAAGTAATTTTATGCTGTTGCAAATCTTTCCATCCTTGATTTTCATCATCCTCAGCAAACTCCACGGCTTTACGAATTGCTTTATCACCTCCGGCAATTAAACCAATTACTTTCCCTTGTTCAATACCGTACGTTGGCGGACATTCACTTGCATCAACAATACCTAATCTGCCACTCGTGCCTGCGCCCATATAAAAAAGTCGTCCGCCCTTTTTCATTTTGGCTACAATAACTTTTACAAGATTTTCTATCCGGGGAATTACTTTTCTTACTGCCTTTGAAACAGTTTCGTCCTCCTTGTTAATGTTTTTCAAAAGTAAACCAACATCCATCTTTTCGAGATGAGTGTATTTAGAATCTGTTTCGGTTGTTTTGAGTTTGTTTTGCATGGAACGCTGATAACGCTGTCCCGATTTTATCGGGAGTTATGATTAAAAAGGATTTTTTTATTTTGGCAATGTAAATCGAGTGTTTGTTGCCGTATTCGTTTTATAATAAATTCTAAAAAAATAAAATTATCCGCGTTCATCATAAAGCAATCTGCGTCATCTGCGTTCCCTGTATTCTAAGCAGCTCGTAAATTATTGAAATCTTCGTTATTCAATTTCTTTTTAGCGTATGGAAGCGTAACGGTATATGATTTTGGCGGATTTTTTTCGGATGGAAGATCAAACATGACATCAAGCATAATCGCTTCGCATATTCCTCGTAGTCCGCGGGCACCTAATTTATTTTCCAATGCTTTTTCTACAATTAAATCCAATACTTTTTCTTCAAAATCTAAATCTGTACCATCAATTTTAAAAAGACTTTGGTATTGTTTTATTAATGCGTTTTTAGGTTCGGTAAGTATTCTGCGTAAAGTATCTGCATCTAGTGAGTTCATGTAAGTTGTTATTGGCAAACGACCTATAAGTTCAGGGATAAGACCAAAAGTTTTTAAATCTTGAGGTATAATATATTGCAATAAATTAGCGCGGTTAACTTCGCCTGCGTTTACCGAAGAACTATATCCGATAGCTTGCGTATTTAAACGGCGTGCAATAATTTTTTCTATCCCGTCAAAAGCACCTCCGCAAACAAATAAAATATTTTTTGTATTTATCTGTATCATTTTTTGCTCAGGATGTTTACGTCCTCCTTGTGGAGGAACATTTACAACAGAACCTTCCAGTAATTTTAATAAACCCTGTTGCACTCCTTCTCCCGAAACATCTCTTGTAATAGAAGCGTTATCTCCTTTACGTGCTATTTTATCTATTTCATCAATGAAAACAATTCCTCTTTCGGTTGCTACTACGTCAAAGTCTGCAGCTTGCAATAAACGACTCAATACACTTTCAACATCTTCTCCAACATAACCCGCTTCGGTTAATACGGTTGCATCTGCAATACAAAAGGGTACGTTTAATAATTTTGCTATAGTGCGGGCCAGTAAAGTCTTACCTGTACCCGTTTCCCCTGCTAAAATAATGTTGGATTTTTCTATTTCAATTTCTTCTTTATCTATTTGATGTGTTGGGTTAGAAATTCGCTTAAAGTGATTATAAACAGCAACGCTTAATACTTTTTTTGCCTGATCTTGTCCGATAATATACTCATCTAAATATTTTTTAATGGCATCGGGCTTTAGTAAGGTCAAAGACTGTTTTGCGTTTTCTTTTTGTGTTTGTTCCCCTTCTGCCGAAACAATTTTATAAGCCTCTGCCACGCAGGTTTCGCATATATGTCCGCTTTGCCCAGCAATAAGCATTTTGGCACTTCGTTTATCGCGACCGCAAAAGGAGCAGGTAATAATGTTTTTTGCCATGATTTTAAAATTTTTCCGAAGAAATGCCTTCGGTTAACTTTTGGCAAAGATACAAAATTTTGATGGTTTTTCTGCAATTAAATATTCTCCCTGTTTCATTCTGATTTTGGGTGCATTTAGTCGTATAATTTTTTGTTTTTCAACGAATGAATAATATCTTTGAGTAGAGAATTTTATTTTATATGCTCAAAAAATTTAAAACAACAATTTTTCTGATTTTTGGTGCCATTTCTGCTTTCCCGCAATATAATCCTCAGGCTATTTCGGTATTACGAAATAATTTGAAAGCCAGTGCTGATTCGTTAGTAGGAGAGGTATATAACAAAATTTTCGTTGAGTTTTATTCTCACTCTGCTTTCGATTCGGCGGTTTCGGTATCGGTAGAAGCGGTTGCTATGGCGAGACAAATAAAAGACAGGAGATTCGAATCTACAGCCATGGTTTGGGAAGGAATGGTTGAATTTGAAAAAGGTAATTATGATAAAACAGTTGAGCTGTATTTGAATGCACTTAAAATGAAGGAGGAAATTAAAGACTTTCAGGGTGAATCAACAGTATTGATTAATCTGGCCAATGTTTATTATGAAAGAAATCATCCTGAAAAAGCCCTCGAAATATTTAATCAGGCACTTAGTTTAAAAATAAAGTTAGGTGATAAAAAGGGGCAGGGAATTGTATTTAGTAATCTGGGTAATATTTCGTTAGACCTTAAACAGTATAAAACCGCATTAGATTATTATTTCAAAAATAAAAAGTTGGCACAAGAAATAAAAGATACGCTTCAAATTGCTATTGCAAACAGAACAATAGCCAATGTTTATCTTAAAATAGGAAACATAAAAGAGGCAGAGGCACTGGCAAGGCAGGCGTACAGCGTAATGCGTGATAATAACGACCGACATTTTACACAATGCCTTACATTACTTGGTAAAGTTTATTATATGAAAAAGGATTATCACCTTAGTATAGAATATTTATTGGAAGCATATAATAACGGAAAGAAAAATAAAACGCCGTTTTTATCATTAGAATCTTGCGAATATTTGGTGAAAAATTATGAAAAATTAAAACAATTGGATGGGAGTCTTTATTACCAAAAGTTATTTTCGCAAATTAATGATTCATTGCAAGGCGCAAAAATGGGCGAACAATTAGCTGACATGCAGGTGAAATATGAAACAGAAAAGAAAGAAAAGGCAATTGAACATCTTGATAAAGAAAATAGTAAAAAGGAACTGGAAATAACCCGTAAACGCGATCAGATAGTTTTAATTAGCAGTATTTCTTTTTGCATAGTTGTTCTTTTGGTGGCGCTTTACATTTATAATAATTCAAAAAAGCAACGCCAATTTGATAGAATTAAACAGGAAAAACAAAAGGAAATTATTGAAACCATAATCAGCACAGAAGAAAAAGCGCGGAAAAAAATTGCGGCGGATTTACATGATGGACTGGGCCAAATTTTAACAGGCTGTCCGATTTTTCTTGCGAAAAAATAGTACACGATAGGAATAGCAATACTATAGATATAGAAATTTTATTTATCATAAAGTAATTGAATTAGGTGTACAAGATAGAGAATGTTCGTTTGTTAAAACTAAAAAGCCCCTGAAATTAAACTGTGAACTTATTTCAGGGGCTTTTTTTAAATCACAAAAATTTATTATTTCTTTACTAAAACTTCATCAATCATTCCGTAAGCTTTCGCTTCATCGGCAGTCATCCAATAGTCGCGGTCGCTATCGGCCCACACTTTATCGTAGGTTTGTCCGCTGTGTTTTGCAATAATTTCGTACAGTTCTTTTTTCAGTTTTTGAATTTCGCGAGCGGTAATTTCTATATCAGATGCTTGTCCGTCTGCTCCTCCCATTGGCTGGTGTATCATAACGCGGGCATGTTTTAAAGCTGTGCGTTTTCCTTTTTCGCCTGCACACATTAAAACTGCTCCCATCGATGCTGCCATACCGGTACAAATAGTGGCAACATGCGGTTGAATTATTTGCATGGTGTCGTAAATACCTAAACCTGCATAAACGCTTCCTCCGGGCGAGTTCAAATAAATTTGTATGTCTTTTTTTGCATCAACCGATTCTAAAAACAAAAGTTGCGCCTGAACAATATTGGCAACCTGGTCGTTAATACCAGTTCCTAAAAATAAAATGCGATCCATCATTAAACGCGAGAACACATCCATCTGTGCTACGTTAAGTTGACGCTCTTCTATAATATAAGGTGTCATGGAATCATTGATTCTTGATGTAAATCTATCAAGTGTTAAGCTGCTTATGCCTTGGTGTCCCATAGCATATTTACGAAATTCGTCTTTAGGAATCATAATTTTAGTTTTAAAGGTTCAACAAATGTAATCTTTGCCATGAGATTGCCAAAACTAAGCCAAATAAAAAATGCCGACATATTGTCGACATTTCTAAGTGGTTGTATGTCAAAAGAACTCAATCCTTTATCCCAAAAAACTCATTATAAGAAACTTCCTTGTTATTTAGTTTAAAATTGCTCTTAAAAAGCTCTAAAGATTTTACATAAAAAAGGTTTTCATATAATTTCTCCGCTTCTTTTTCTTTAGTTAAAATAGTAGCGGCAAGTTTTTCAATCTCTTTTTCTTCCGGTACTTGTCCGTAACGCGCATATTGGCTACGTACAAATCGTTTGGCTTCTTCGGTTGCTTCTTCTTTACTTACGGTAAGGTTATTGTTTTTTATTATTTTATTTTCTATCAGCTTCCACTTCATCATCTTACTCCAGCTTTCAAACTCGTTTTCAATTTGTTCAAGAGTAACGGGTTTATCGTTTACTGCCATCAGCCAACGTTTTAAAAACTCTACAGGTAACTGAGGGTTTATTTTTTCAATTAACGTTTTTTCCACTTGCTCAAAAAATTTGCGATCGCTGTCTTGCACAAACATCAAACCCAACTCTTCTTTTATTTTGTTGCGGAACTCCTCTTCGGTTTTTATTATTCCTTCGCCGTAAAGGTTAGTAAACAAAGCTTCGTTAAGTTCTGCATCTTCCATGCGGGCAATATTTTTTACGGTAAGTTGCAGGTTGCAATTCAGTACTTCTGCAGCTTCTTTATCAATGCCTAAACCTAAGCCCATATCAACGGCGTTTTCATAAAGTTCTTTACAGCTGATAGTAATTTTTTCTTCTTTTTTTACGCCGGTTAGTTTTTGTTTTGCAATATCATTTTTTAAACGATCAATACCAAGACTGGTAGTTTTAAAAATCCCGCCGGCTTTAATAGCACCTGTTTCATCTAACTCATTTATATCAACAAAAACAACGTCTTTCTCGGTAGCTACTTCAGGGTTTGTTGGTGTGCCGTAATTTCTACGAACATCTTTAATGTATTTATTAATTAACTCATCGTCAATTTTAACAACATGATAATCAAAAGTTGTTTTGTCAGATATTTCAACTTCAAATTTTGGCGCTAATCCCAAATCGTATTTAAAGGTAAAGTCTTTACCGCTGTCAAAATCTACTTTTTCATCAGCTTTAGGAAGCGGGTTTCCTAAAATCTCAATTTTATTTTCGGTAATATATTTGTGAATGTTTTCATTCAACATTTTGTTCAATTCATCTGCCAAAATGTTTTTTCCATGCATTTTTTTAATCATACCGGTTGGCACTTTACCCGGCCTAAAGCCTGGCAATGAGGCTTGTCTTTGTACCTTTTTAATGGCTTCCTCAACCTGTTTTTCGTAATCGGCAGGTACAACTTCTATTGTAACAACCGCGTTTAAAACGTCCACATCTTGCTTGGTAATATTCATTTTATCTTGTTTTTTAAAAGGAGGTCAAATTTAGCCTTTTTTATGGAATTATTGCTTTGATTTGTAGGTAAATTGGAGGTTTATTTTACTTAAATATTATGTTATATTTGTCAGTTTTACCAAATAAAAACACAATGAAAAATTTTTTTATTTTTTTACTGATAATGACGGGATTTATCTCAAAATCGCAGGATTTTTTGGGGTATTCTGCCAGTGAGTATGCCGGTGTAACGGCTATTGATATTCAACCTGCTAATTTGGCCGATAACAGATTTAGATTTGATATGACGCTGGGCGGTATAAGCGTTAAAGCATATAATAATTACGTTGGCCTAAAAAGATATGCTTTTAAAGGTTTGAGTAGAGATATGAGCAGAATTATTGGCTCAAAAGGAGCTGTTATGGGCGATTCGACCAATAATTTTAACGCGCCAATTATGAATAATAATTTTGGAGTTTCTGCCTACACCAGTGCCTTATATAATGAAGGGGCCTCTGATATTGGAAAAAGAAATTATTTAGAAACAAATGATGGGCCCGGAACTAAAACAGTTTATTTCAGCACCCGTATTGTACTTCCTTCTTTTTTAGTTGAGATAAACCATAAAAATACAATTGCTTTGACTTGGGATGTAAGGTCAATGGTAAATATAGATAATGTTTCTCCAGAATTGGCAAAATTGATTTTTAATGACTTTAAAGTACAATCAAACTCTTCTTTGCAAGGATTACAGGGGTTACCTCTTACTGCAAAAAATCTAAGTTTCCAGACCATGAGCTGGGCAGAATATGGTGTTACATACGCCAGAGTTTTAAAAGAAGATAACGAACATGCATTTAAAGCTGCGGGTAGATTTAAAATTATTCAGGGTATTGCAGCTGCATATCTATTTATAAAGGATTATAATTTTCAATATCCAACGGATACTACTATGAGCATTGCAAATGCAGACGTAAAATACGGACATTCTAACAATCTGTACATAGATGATGCAAACGAGTTAAAATACAAATTCGTTTCCAGTCCGGGTGTTGGTGTCGACCTGGGTTTTGTTTACGAGTACAGGCCCGAATATAAAAAGTATCAATACGATATGGATGGTCAAACAGGGCTATGGAGAAGGGATAAAAGTAAATACAAATTTAAAGCAGGATTTTCAGTTATCGATTTGGGTCGCGTAAAGTTTCAAAAGGGAGAATACAGTAATGATTTTAAAGCAAACGTGAGTTTTTGGGAATACCGTAAACTTAAATTTGATTCAATACCATTAAAAGCTTTTGATGATACCTTGAGAAATAGATTTCCTACCAATAATTCAGAACGTTCGTTTTATATGAATCTTCCTACTGCATTAAGTTTACAGGCCGATTATAAAATTTGGAAAGATTTTGATATTAATTTTATTGCTTATTATGCTTTTCAATTTAAAAAAAAGGCTAATAAAGTACATGATTTTTCAAGCTTGAGTATTACTCCTGCCTGGGATCATAAATGGTTTGGAGTTTTCGTTCCCGTTCAATATCATTTCCTGTATGGTTTTTCTTATGGTTTATGTTTGCGTTTAGGGCCGGTGATTATTGGGACTGATAACCTAGGTGCCATTTTTGGACATCAAACTTTTAGGGGAGCCGATGTTTATACCATGATAAAAATTCCAATTCCATTTGGAGCGCCTAAGGATAGAGATAAAGATTTAGTTTCTGATAGAAAGGATAAATGTAAAACTGTTCCCGGTGTTTGGGAGTTTATGGGCTGTCCTGATAAAGATGGTGATCATATACCTGATAGCGAAGATAAGTGTCCGGATGTATTTGGTATAAAGGAATTAAAAGGTTGTCCTGATAAAGATGGCGACGGTATTACTGACCTTGAAGATGCTTGTCCGGATGATAAAGGTTTAGTTGAATTTAAAGGTTGCCCGGATAAAGATGGAGATAAAATTATTGATAAAGATGATGAGTGTCCA
>CAZZEI010000118.1:0-9632 GCA_964653165.1 uncultured Flavobacteriaceae bacterium
GCCAACAAAATTTATGGCTAATTCCTTATGAAACATATATTTCTCTACCTGGTACTCTAAAAAATCTGTAAAACAATTTTTCACTAACTGTTTTATAAAAGGATGGTAAATATATTCTCCAGCAATTTTACCATAGGAAGCTAAAAACCGGTTTGGCATTGGTTTCTGGTAAATATTATCCAAAATATGCTCGCGATCGAAATCAGCCATTTGAGAAAATTCATTTTTTAAATCTTCCGGGAGTTTATCGTCAAAATAAGTTTGTATCAAGGTTTTTCCTATGTGCCCACCACTACCGTAATCGCCAAAAAAATAACCGACAGACGGAATATTCTCTTTTATTTCCTTCCCATCATAATAACAACTGTTTGAACCTGTTCCTAAAATACAAGCAATTCCCGGTTTGTTACCGCATAAGGAGCGAGCACTTGCAAGTAAATCATGATCTACAAAAATTTTTGCATTCATAAATATTTTTTGAAGGGCGGTTTTAACAGTTGTGACTTTATCTAAAGAAGAACATCCTGCGCCATAATAATACACGGTGAGATTATTTTCTTTGGCATGCGAAATTATTTCTTTAGAAAGTTCATTTCTAACAGCATCTTCTATAATACGGGATGTTTGAAAATAGGGATTAAACCCCTGGGTATTGGCTTCAATAGTTTTATTATCGCCTTTTAGTAATACCCAATTTGTTTTTGTGGAACCGCTATCTGCAATTAAAATCATACCCCTCTAATTATATTGGGCAAAGGTAAGAAAAGAAAATTTATTTGCGTATAGAGTTTAGCTTTCTAACGCAGATTAATTGATCGTAATAGGTGCCTTGCTGACGATGATATACATACACCGTGTAATCATTTTCGGTTTCCCAATGGCTTCCTTCAACATACAATTCATCAGCTCCTGTTTTGCCATCTGCTAAAAAAGCAATTTTATAATCATAATACCCTTGTTTTAAATACATTTCACACTCATATCCTTTTTTCAAATAATTAAAACTCATTCTGTTTTGTTTTGTCAACCTGTTATCGGTTAAATTACCCATTACATAAAAGTTTCCATCGTTCATTGGAAAATCGTAAGGAACAAAAAAATGTACCATGCAGTAATCCGCATTTACTTCACTGTTATCACGCTCTTCCGCTTTAATTAAAAACCTTCCGTTATTATCTGTGTACTGCGAATAACGTTTAAACATTTTAACCTCTTCGGGTTTTTGAATTAAATGCCACATAAGCGAAGAGTCTCTGTAAATTTGATCGGTAAACTGTGTGATGAATTTAAAATTCTTTGCGTTCACGTAACGATATTCATTTCCACCGTCAAAACAATTTGTGCCATCATCATAATCGTATGTTAATTCGTTTGGCTTGGTAAACATGGGTTTTATGTCATAAATGGCATTATCCCAGCGGTTGTTTTGCTGAATGCTAACTTTTAAATCAACAAATGGATTAGTAAGATTATATGAAGAATAAAATAAACTAAAATCAACTTCCTGTCTGTTCATATAATCATCGGCGCCGGCGGCTTGATGCACATTTCCTGTGACAGATACTTTGCTTGAGAAAGACATAAAACGTCTTGTGAGAACTAATTTTTCTTTGTCATTATCTAAATATACTTTTAAAATATAGTTTCCGCTTTTCGTAATTTTTATATTGTTATTGGGGAACGCCCACTTGTAGTGCGTGTATTTTTGCATAGTGCCACCGGAATAAGAATAATTTGTTATTTGCTCCTCATAAAATGCGCCCAAATATTCCTGCTGCATTAAATCGCTTGGCTTCCACATAGCATCGCAGTGAATAAGTGTGTACCAGTAATTTTTATTATCGCCATCTAAATCATCAAAACTTATTTCAAGTTGTTGTCCTAAATCAAAATCAATTAACGGAGGTGAAAGCTCCCAGGAAATTTCGTGCAACAAAACACTTCTTATATTGGGTTTATATGTCCAATCTTCGTAGTGAATAAGATTCGTATTTACATAATCATCCTCAGGTTGGATTTTTTTATTCTGCCCGTAAGAGAAGCAAGAAACAAGAAGCCCGAAGCAAGACAAAAAAAGTATTCTAAGAAATTTCATTATTCGCGAATAAGTTTCCCTGTACCCTTTATAGTAGAATTAATAACGGCCGGATTACCTGAATAGTATAGATTGCCTGTACTAGCTATTACCGCATCTAATTGACCTGTAACATTTACACGTATTTGTCCGTTAGTGCCATCATTTATGAAAGCATACGTTGTTGTCATGTTTTGCGCATGCACAAAACCCTGACCAATAGTATGGGTATAAAAATCAAGGGCAACTCCCTCCAAATATAAATCTCCTGCTCCGTGCATATGCCCTACAACACGATTAGTATTTACTTTTAAGTGTAGATCACCAGAGTTAATTATGTAGCCGTGAATTGTATCTCCGTAAACAGTATTTGTGCAATACATATTTCCTACACCTTCTTGCTTGAAAATTTTTACCCTGGGCGCGGTAACATAAACTGTTACCCCGTTATTACTACCTCTTACAAAATTACATTTGTTTTCGTTTTTAATTTGAAGCACGCCGCCACTTACCTCGGTTATAATATTTGATAAAAGGTTTTTACCTGTAACAACCTTAACTGTACCGGTAGTTACAGTTGTATCTTGGGTAAAATACACATCAATTTTATCGAAGACATGAATGGTAGCGAAATCAGAAACAGAACGTGATTCGATAGTTACATCACCGCGCGTTTTAAAACAATCGCATAGGTTTTGCTTTTTGCAAGAATTAAATAAAAGCAGGAAGAAAAATAAAAAAGATATGTAAATGCAACGAAGCATTATTTACCATCACCAATATCAATCAATTCTACATCAAAAATTAACCATGCATTTGGAGGTATAACACCACCTGCACCATTAGCACCATATCCAAGTGCCGGAGGGATAATAAATTTAGTTTTTCCACCCTTTTTCATAAGCTGCAAACCTTCTGTCCATCCCGGTATTACCTGATTTAAAGGGAATGTAGCAGGCTGACCTCTGTCAACAGAACTATCAAATTTTTTGCCATCTAATAATGTACCGGTATAATGCACTGTAACCTTATCTGTAGCAACAGGCGAAGCACCCGTTCCTTCTTTTTCTACAATATAACGTAAACCACTTACAGTAGTTTTTGCATTAGCGTATTGTACATTTAAAACTTTATCCATTACAGCTTGCTCTGCTTTCGCCTTTTCTTCAGCCTTTTTACTTTGGTTTGCTTTTTCTTCTTCAAAAAGTTTTCCTCCGTCAAATGCTTCTGCTTTACTTCCTTTGCGCAAAATTGTAAGTGTTTTTAAAGTATCGCCTTGAAGAACTGCATTTACAACATCTTGTCCATTTATAACATGACCAAATATAGAGTGCTTACCATTTAACCATGGTGTTGGAACATGCGTGATAAAAAACTGACTACCGTTAGTACCCGGACCTGCATTTGCCATTGATAAAACACCCGGAGCAGCATGTTTTAAAGAAGTATCAAACTCATCGGGGAATTTATATCCCGGACCGCCTGATCCTGTACCTAATGGATCTCCGCCTTGAATCATAAAATTTGGGATCACGCGGTGAAATTTCATTCCGTCATAAAAAGGAAGGCCGTCAGCTTTGGCAGTATTTTTTATTTTTCCTTCGGCTAAACCAACAAAGTTTGCCACCGTCATAGGTGTTTTTTCAAATTCTAATTGCAAATAAATATCGCCACGATTCGTGCTCATTTTTGCATACATGCCGTCGGCTTGTGTTTTTAAAAATTCTTTATCCATTTTAGATATTTTTGATTTTTGGGCGCTTGCAATCATTGTTGCAAATATCATTGTTAGGGTTATTATTTTTTTCATATTTGATTTTTGACAAGATTATTACGCTTACTTATCAGATTTTATGCCAATTACTTCAATTTCGAATACCAGGGGTGAAAAAGGAGGTATTGGACCTGAACCTTGAGGGCCATAAGCAAGCTTGGAAGGCGCTACCAGCAAGGCTTTTGTGCCAACTGTCATACTAAGTATTGCCTCATCCCAGGCAGGGATAACCTGCTTCATTCCAACCGGAAAAATAAATGCTTTTTCGTGCTTTTCTGAAGCATCAAATACACTGCCGTTTGTAAGCATGCCCTTATAACTTACTTCTACATTATCTCCTTGTTTAACCTGAGCGCCTTTACCCTTTGATTTAACAACAATGTATAATCCGCTCTCGGTAGGTTTTACGGTAATTTTATTATCGGTAAGATATTTATTCATTAGGCTGTCTTCGGAGGTGCTTGCTTTTTGCATGTACGCTTCCTGCATGGCTTTATTTTTCTTTTCGATGTCATCTACTTTAGCAGAAGAATACAGACTATCGATTTTTACATGATAAACAATAAACCCTTTAGGGTCTAAAAATTTTGGAATAGGTTGTTTGTAGTAACGTTCAAACATAGAATCTACACGCATAGCAAAAGAAGCGCTATCGCCAACGTGCATCTTATACATCATCTCAAACATATCACCTTTGTATGCAGGAGGTGCTAGACGCATAGCGTAAGGCTGACCCGGAGTTGACATTTTTTTATAATCGTACAAAAGAGAATCCTTATCGGTTGTCATGGTATGATGAATAAAAATTACATCACCTTTATTTAAAGCAGTTTTTCCATCGCCGGTTTTTTCCATTTTAAAATAGGCGCCGGTTTCTGTTTCTTCGTAGCCCGGAAATTTGCTGTTACTGTTTTTACATGACACGAGCGCAAGAATTACTACAGTTGAAATTAGAATTGATTTTTTCATTTATACTTTATGTTTATTTTACGTCTACAATTTCTACTTCATACAAAAGTGGGGTGTAAGGAGTAATACTTCCGTTAGAACTGCCACCATTGCCAAAAGCAAGTTGCGAAGGTAATATAATTTTTGCTTTTTCGCCCTTTTTTAAGTGCTTTAGGGCTAGGCGTAAACCCTCTATAATTTGGCCTTCCTGACCGAAAATAAACTCAAAAGGCTTATTATTTGGGTTAGAATCAACTATACGGCCATCAAGGTAAGAGCCTTTATAAAGCATACTGATACGTTTTCCCTTTTTTATAGAATCTAATTGGGTGGTATGGGTTATTTCCATAAAAGCCTGAGAAGATATGCCTATAGCTTTCTTAAAATTTTGCATTACATAATTCTGTATTTGAGAAAACTCTTCGCTTTGTTGTTGCAAATTAACGGCTGCCACGCTATCTGCTATTCGGGCGACTTCATTTTTGTTAAGCACTTGCAGAATTTTAACCGAAAATTTTACGCAGGAATCATTCTCGCTGAAAAAAGCTACACCTAAGTGACCGGAAAAATCTTTGAAAAAAGTTTTTGAAGGAAATAAATACTGCAGACTATCCCCTACCGAAAAATTATAGAGATGAGAAAGAAAGGGAAATGTATTTACATTGATAAAAAACTTTTGTGATGAATTATGTTTGCTGTCCCAGAAAATTGAATCCTTTAAAGTTAAACAACTGGCATCTATCCATAAAGTTTGTGAGGTATCGGATTTTATTTTTCCGTCGCCAATTGAAATAAGTTTGTAATAAAAATTATCTTGTTTGGTGTAACCATTGTAGGTCTTTGGTTTCTCCGTACAGGAAGTGAGAAGTATAATTAAAATAGTAAGAGGTAGAAAACTTTTAACTTCTAACTTATAACTTATAACTTTTTTTTTCATTTCACCTCCAAAATTTCAATTTCATAAACTACGGCTGTTTTGGGTGGGATTTTATCTCTGTCGCCAATTAACCCAAATGCTAAATGCGAGGGTAAAATAAATAAAGCCTTCTCCCCTTCTTTCATTAATTGAACTCCCTCGTGTACACCGCTTTCAACGTTATCAATCCCCACTCCAAATATTTTCGGTCCCTTTTTATCGGATGAATAACAAAGAGTACCATCAAGCAACCAAACATTATACTTGACTTTTATTTCGTTTCGTGTAATAATTTTTTTACCCTTTTCATTTTTTTTGGTGAACATATAACGTAAACCCGTACCTGTACTTTGCATTGTGTATGTGTGATACTTTATATAAGCATTTATTTCATCCTGCTCCATTACGAGAGCGGGCTTGTTTATGTTTACGATATCCTCCTTGAGCTTTTTCGCATCTACGAAGACATCTTTCTGCTTTTTGGGCTCTTGGCAAGAAGCAAGAATAAAGAGCCAAGAGCAAAGAACGATTATCCTAAACTGGTTCTTGGTTCTTGACTCTTTATTCTTGATTCTGCTGAACATTATTTGGAATTTAAATCCACTCTATAATTCGGTAACTCAAAAATACGAAAACCAGGAAAGAATATACTCGCTTTGTTAAATAGCTTCTTGATTCTTGCTTCTAAGTTCTTGCTTCTTCCTCCTAACATCATTTGGAATTTAAATCTCCTCTATAAACCGGTAAGGCATTTAAAAAGTTCTCCACCGTTTGTTGTAAAGGTTGTTTACTTTTACCTCCCGCTGCGTTCATGTGTCCACCTCCGTTAAAATGTGCGCGGGCAAATTTATTTACATCAAATTTTCCTTTGCTGCGAAAAGAAATTCTTATCTCGCCCTCTTTCTCAGAAAAGAAAGCAGAGAATTTTGTTCCCTTAACCGACAAAGCATAATTTACAATTCCTTCGGTGTCGCCTTTTTTGTAATCGAATCTTTTTAGCTCTTCATCACTTAGTGCAATATATGCCGCATTGTACTCATGTAAAAAAACCAATTTTTCAAGACAGTGCCCCAATAATTTTAAGCGTTTTTCGGTGTTGTCGTCATAAACCTTAGTGTAAATTTCTGAAATATTTGCTCCCACTTTTACTAGCTCAGCCGTAATTCTAAAAGTTTTTTCGCTGGTGCTCGGAAAACGGAAAGAACCGGTATCGGTCATTATTCCCGTATATAAACAAGTGGCAGAATTTTTATCGATTTTATTTTTAGAATCTATACCGCAAATAAAATCGTAAACCAATTCGGCAGTGGAGCTTGCGTTCTCATCGTGAAAGTAAAAATCAAAACAGGTGTCGGGCTGACGATGGTGATCGATTAATATTTTTGGAGCTTTAATAGTGTTTAAAAATTCTGAAAGTCCCTCGAGACGAGAGTAATTATTAAAATCTAAAATAAAAAGTAAATCAGAATTTGAAATTTGCTTTTTAGTTTTTTCTTCATTGCCTTCGAAAACCATTATCTGTTTGCTCGCAGGCATCCATTCCAAAAATCCGGGAAAAGAGTTTGGGACTATAACTTTTACATTCTTGCTTTTCTTTTTCAGGTAGTGAAATAATCCCAAAGAAGAACCCATTGCATCTCCATCCGGACTAACGTGCGTTAGAATAGAAATATTCTTTGCTTTTGAAATTATTTTTTTGAAATCGGAGAACTTGTTTTTTTTCACTTTGCTTTTTATTTATCTAAAATTAAAAATTCTGTCCTTCTGTTTTTTGCTTTTCCTTCAACGATTGCATTATTCCCAATGGGTTTACTTGCTCCGTATCCTTTTGATGTCACACGGTTAGCATCTATACCTTTAGATTCTAAATGTTTTTTTACATTCTCTGCTCTTTTTTCAGAGAGAGCAAGATTGTCGGCTTCTTTACCTACGTTATCTGTATGGCCTTGTATTTCTATTTTAAATGTTGGGTTATCTTTTAAATAGGCTGCAAACTCATCAAGTGTAACAAATGATTCCGGGTATAAATCAGCAGCGCCTGTTGAATACAAAATATTATTTATAACGAATGATTTTCCTGTCTCTACAATTTCCACATTTAACTCAACCGGCTTAAGTGGTTTTTCGGAGGCAACTTCTTTCGCTTCAATTTTTGCAGAAGTAAAAGAATAGCCTTGTGCTTTAACAGTAACAACAAAACCCTCTTTATTTTTCTTTAAATTAATTGCAGCAACAGCTTTTCCTGTTGTAGAATCGTAAACTACGCTTGATTTTTCGTGTGTTTTAACATTTTTTATTTCTATCACAGCGTTTCTAACAGGTGTTTCACTGGGTTGATTCACCTTAAAATCAACAAATTCCACTGAATCAGGACGAGCTTCTTTGTACAAATCAAAATAATAAACGTCGTATTTACCAACTCCTTTACCACGCACTTTTCCACCTTCGTCAGAGCAGAAATAACCATACAAACCATTTTTACTTACTAAAAACCCCGCATCATCTGATTCCGAATTAATAGGCGAGCCAATATTTTCAGGTTCCTTCCAATTCCCTTTTTCATCCTTACGAACGTAAAAAATATCTAAACCACCAAAGCCAAACAAACCCTTACTACTGTAATACAGGGTTTCAGAATCAGAATGAATGAACGGACATTTTTCAATATCCGGTGTGTTTATTTTTGGTCCGAGGTTTACAGGTTTCCCCCAAGCCTTAGAAACAGGGTTTCTTTCTGTTTTCCAAATATCAACTTTTCCATATCCACCGGGGCGGTCGCTTGCAAAATAAATTGTATTTCCATCGGCAGAAACGGAAGGTTGAGAATCCCATGCAGCGGGATCGTTTATACCGGGTACTTTTTTAATTTCTGACCACGCATCGTCAATTAAATCGCTGTAATAAATATCTGCATTAGCAAAGCCTGCTTCCATTTTAAAAATCGTGTAGTATAAATGTTTGTTATCAATCGTTAAACATGCCCCCCCTTCATTGTTGTTTGAGTTAAAAGGCCATTCCATCGGTTTGCCCGCATCATACGAGCCGTCTTTTTGCCTTTCAGAAAACATAAAAATTTCCTTTTCCTTATCCGTTTTATATACCCTGTCTATGCTGTTATCGGGCATTGTTCGCGTAAAGAGAAACATGGTGCCATCGGGCGAAATATAAGGAAGATACTCGTTATTACCTGTTGAAATATTTGCAAGCACTTTAGGATTAAAGGGAACAATTTTCTTTTTTAGTTCAGTTTCTTTTTTTGCAAACTTTATCATCTCTTTCGATTGATATTGCTCAAACTGATAATCTTTAGAAAATTTTGTTTCATCATCATCCGTAAACTTCAAAAACATATTCAGGTATTTTATTCCCGAATCATTTTGAGCATCTTCATAATAGCTGAAACCAATGTAATAATAGGGCTGAGAGTGTATTTTGGGGCACACTTTTGTAGCCGCGATAAAAAAAGGTCGAGCTGCAGAAAATGGCAGATTATCAACTTTACATTTTACAATTATTTCGTTTCCCAATGCTAAATTAGCTTCAGCATAACCGGGTTCAATATCCAGTGCCTCCTGTAAAAATTTCAATCTTTCGGGTTTAGGATATTTTTTTTTATTGGTTCCCTTTTTATAAAGATCTATTGCCTTTTTATCTTCCGGTTCCGGACAAGTAGGTTTTTTCTCTTCATCTTGAGCAAAAGAAATCAGGGAAAGCAGAAAAGAAAAAAATATGGTAAGAATAAAATGCTTCATTCGCTTTGCAAAGGTAGCTAAAATTAGCTGTTTGTCCACAATGAGGGGTTAATGAATAAGTACAACTTGAGGGTAAATAAAGGGTAAATCATTCGTAATTTTGTCTATATTTTACATTATATAAGTTAATATGTTATGAGCACTAAGATATAGATAAGATTTAGAAAG
>CAZZEI010000119.1:0-9614 GCA_964653165.1 uncultured Flavobacteriaceae bacterium
CGGCAGATGTAAAAGTTTCAAATCATTATCATAAATCTCTGAAACCATATTGCTGGGTTCTTAATTGCGGAATAAATCCTGCTTCCTCTATAGCTTTCTGAATAGTTTTATAAGTAAAACGATGAGGCGCCCCCGCTGCAGAAACTACATTTTCCTCAATCATAATTGAACCAAAATCATTTGCGCCGGCATGTAAACATAATTGCGCTGTTTCTTTTCCAACCGTTAACCACGATGCCTGTATGTTTTCAATATTAGGCAACATAATCCTGCTTAATGCAAGCATACGTATGTATTCTTCGGATGTAACCTGATTTCGAATATTTTTTAATCGGTTCAACAAAGTCCCTTCATCCTGAAAAGGCCATGGTATAAATGCCAAAAATCCTTTTGCGTTGGCAGGTTTTTCGCTCTGCACTTGTCGCAATAAAACCAAATGCTCAAAGCGCTCGTAAATTGTTTCTATATGTCCAAACATCATGGTTGCAGAGCAAGTCAAACCTAACTGATGCGCAGCGCGCATAACATCTAACCACTCTCTTCCATTACATTTTCCTTTAGAAATTAATCGTCGTACTCTGTCATTTAAAATTTCTGCTCCTGCACCCGGTAATGAATCCAAACCTGCATCAATTAAGGCTTTTAAGACTTCGGTATGAGTGCTTTTTTCAAGTTTGGTAATGTGTGCAATTTCGGGCGGACCAAGAGCGTGTAGTTTTAAGTTAGGGTATAGACTTTTCAGTTCTTTAAACAAACCAACGTAGTAACTTAAATTTAAATCGGGGTGGTGACCTCCTTGCAGTAACAATTGTTCTCCGCCTAAGCGAAAAGTCTCTTCGATTTTCTTTTTGTAGGTCTCAATACTTGTTATATAGCTTTCTTTATGTCCCGGAATACGGTAAAAATTACAAAATTTACAATTTGCTATGCAAACGTTGGTAGTATTGGCATTTCGGTCAATAATCCAGGTAACTACATTACTGCTCCCTTTTTTTGTTTTGCGTATTTCATTGGCAACAAAGGTAAGTTCGCTGAGAGGGGCGTGTTCAAAAAGGTAAACACCCTCTTCTATACTTAAAAATTCGAGTTTTAAGGCCTTTGTTAAAAGATTATCGACTTGCATTTTATTTGTCATATATTGGTGCATAAACACCTATTACTTTAGAATTACTATCTATTTCAATCTCTACAAATGGATGACTATCATCATTTTCTTCATAACAATAATAAACTGAATTCTTGCTTGTATTCATAATTGTGTCAGGATTCCCCATTATTTCCAGAACTTCATTCTTCGACATTTGTTGTCTTATTTTCCTGCAATTTTCAATATTTTTCGCCGCTATTCTTGCTTTAGTACTAAAATTAGCTTGATAAATACCATATAATATTACAATAATTAGTGAAACGCTTATAACTGAAAATATTCCTAAAATGATTCTAAAAATGATTTTAAGAAATAACCTCATTTTCTGTTATAATTGAAAAACTTTGTTACATTTAACTTCTCAAATTTACACATTTATGGCAGTACTCGCAAAAACATCGGCATTAAAACAAGATAACCTGGTTATTCTTGTAAAATCTTTTAAAAATAATCCTGAATATGCATTATCTGCAGAACAGGTTTCGTATATAGAAACTCGAATTAAAAGCGAGAAAAAATTAATCATCGTAAACCAGTTTAATCGTTTTGTGTATGTGGTTATTGCCAACGAAAAGAAAGGAAGTTCACATCAAATGGAAGCCTTACGTCGTTTAGCAAGTACGGTCAGCGGAGCTTTAAACGAGTATAAAAAAACTTCGGTAATTGTTTCTTCGTTGTTAGACAGAAAATTTACGCTGGCATTTTTAGAAGGGATGATATTGGGTAATTACCAATTTATCGGCCATAAAACAAAAGCAGAAAAAGAAAAACATACACTCGCAACTATGTTTGTTCACTCAAAAGAAATTACAACAAAACATTTAGAGGAATTAAATATTGTAACAACTGCAGTTTGTAAAGCTCGCGATTTAGTTAATGAACCTGTAAATTATTTAAACGCTACCGATTTAGCGAATTCATTTGTAAAAATGGGCAAAGAAGCGGGCTTTAGCGTAGATGTATGGAACAAAGCAAAAATTGTTGCGAATAAAATGGGGGGATTACTTTCTGTAAATCTGGGAAGTGTTGATCCTCCTACATTTACTATAATGGAATACAAACCTCGTCGCGCCATAAACAAGCAACCCTATGTTTTGGTTGGTAAAGGTGTTGTGTACGATACAGGAGGATTAAGTATTAAGCCGACTGCAGGAATGGATACTATGAAATGCGATATGGCTGGTGCAGCCGCAACGGGATGTTTAATGTACGCGATTGCTAAAGCAAAATTACCAATACATGTTATCGGATTAGTTCCATCAACAGATAATCGATTAGGCTTTAATGCCTACGCACCGGGAGATATTATTACCATGCATGATGGCTCTACAGTTGAAATGCTGAACAGTGATGCGGAAGGCAGAATGATTTTAGCAGATGCACTTAGCTACGCAAAAAAATATAAACCACTTGCAACGTTTGAGTTTTCTACATTAACCGGAGCAGCCGCGGCAGCAATTGGTCCGCAAGGAATAGTTTGTATGGGTAATGTTTCTGATAAAATTAAAAATGCTTTAAAACAAAGCGGGGATAATGTGCATGAACGTTTAGCGGAGTTTCCATTTTGGGAAGAGTACGACGAACTTATAAAATCGGATATTGCTGATATGAAAAATATTGGTGGTCCGAGTGCCGGAGCAATTACAGCCGGAAGATTTTTACTAAAATATACAGATTATCCTTATTTTCATTTTGATATTGCGGCCCCGGCTTTTTTAAGCGCTAAGGATGGATATCGTGCTAAGGGTGGGACGGGAGTAGGGATTCGATTGATTTTTGACTATTTCAAGAATTTAGCTAAATAAAAAGGTTCCCTAATTGGGAACTTATTCAAAAAAGTTTCGTATATTTGTAAAAGCAAAGCGTGAGAGTAATTGCTAAAAAGACCTTAAGAGTATTTTGGGAGAAACATAGAAATTGTGAACAGCAATTGAAAACCTGGTACGAGGAAGCTGTCGAATCAATTTGGGTTACTCCTAATGACATAAAAAGGGATTACCCGAGTGCAAGTTTTTTATCTGATAATAGGGTAGTATTTAATATAAAAGGAAATACATATCGGTTAATTGTGAAGATAAATTATAAATATAAAATGGTGTGGATAAGATTTGTTGGAACACATGGAGAATATGATAAAAGAGATGCAACTAAAATTTAAGAAATAGAAAAATGAATATTAAGCCAATTAAGACAGAAAAGGATTACAACAAAGCATTAAAACGCCTGGAAGTAATTTTTGATTCACGTCCAGGCACCAAAGATGGCGATGAGTTAGATGTATTGGCTCTTTTAGTTGAAAAATTTGAAGAAGAGCATTATCCAATTGAAGCTCCTGATCCAATTGAAGCCATAAAATTCAGAATGGAACAAATGGGGTATAAGCAAAAGGACCTCGCGAAAATTATTGGGTATAAAGGTCGTGTAAGCGAAATACTAAATAGAAAGCGTAAATTAACATTGGAAATGATTCGAAGTTTGCATGATAAACTTAATATACCGCTAGAATCGTTAGTTCAATCCTATTAATTTCTTGAAAATTTATCTAAATAAAAATTTAAGAATGATAAAGATATTTTATCGTTCGCAAGTTTTTTTTGTTTTACTTATTTTTTTTTCCTGTGCTGAGCAGAAAGAGAAGAAAGCTGAATTTAAATTAAACCCTCCCGAAAAAAATCTTTACGCTTCTTATTTTAAAATTTATAAGCAGGATAAATTTTCTGTTTTGGTTACTTACTTAAATATAGATAAAACCGACTCTGCAATTTATGTTTTGTATGTGAATGAAAAACCCGAAGTAGATTTCTCTGCTAATTATGTAAAAACGCCAATAAAAAAAGTTGCTTGCCTTTCTTCTGTCTTTATTGGTTTTTTAACCAAACTGCAAGTTTTAAATACAATTAGTGCAGTGGATAACGGCGATTTTATTTCAAACGCTTTTATACAACAGCAAATTGAGGATAATAAAATTAAACAGCTAAGTAAAAGCGGACAACTTAATCTCGAAGAAACTTTAATGAGTGATGTACAATTGATTTTTGCTAATCCAAGCGGTGATTCGAAAAAGGATTTTGATAAACGCTTGATAAATGTTGGAATAATACAGGTTGTTTGCGCTGATTATTTTGAGAATCATCCGTTGGGAAGAGCAGAGTGGATTAAAGCGATGGCTTTATTTTTTAATACTGAAAATAAGGCTGATTCTATTTTCAATGCGGTAATGGGAAATTATCTGGCATTAAAAACCAGCGCAGATACCTGTAAATACAAACCAACGGTTTTTACCGAAATAAAGACAAACGATGCATGGTTTGTGGCGGGTGGAAAAAGCTCACTTGCACAATTACTTAATGATGCGGGTGCAAATTATATATGGAAAGATAACGGCAAAACGGAAGCAACTGCTTTGAACATGGAACAGATAATTCAAAAAGCTTTGTCGGCCGATTATTGGATAAATCTTCATTTTTGTAATACAAAAGAAGATTTGCTGAAACTCGATAAGCGCTATTCAGAATTTAATGCATTTAAAAAGGAAAATTTGTTTAACAATAATGCTTTGCTGAATAAAACAGGTGCGAATGCGTATTGGGAGTACGGTTTGTGTAGTCCGGATGAAATTTTAAAGGACTTGATAAAAATTTTTCACCCAAATTTGCATGCTAACCATCAATTAAAATACTACAAACAGCTTAAGTAAAGAAATGAAATTCACTTCAAAATATTTTTTATTAATAAGTTTACTTTTTGTGTTTTTTATACTTGATTTGGTTTTGGGTTCAACCTATATTCCTTTTTCTAAAGTCTTTGATGCTTTTGGGAGTTCTTTAAACGATAGCGAAACTATTGTAATTCTCAGTTTCAGAATACCAAAGGCAATTACCGCATTAACTGCAGGAATGGCATTATCGGTTGCGGGTATGCTTATGCAAACTTTTTTTCGTAATCCTTTGGCGGGGCCTTATGTTTTAGGGGTAAATTCTCTTGCCTCACTTTCGGTTGCATTATTTATGCTTACGGGTGGCGGTGCAACTTCCTTGTTTTTTAAATTGGGCATTCCGTTTGCCGCTTCCGTTGGAGCTTTTGCGGGTTTACTTATTTTATTGGTTCTCTCCCGAAAAATTAAAAGCAGCACGCATTTATTATTAGTAGGCATGATGATTGGCTTTTTGGCAGGAGCACTTCAATCTGTTTTAGAATATATGGCAAACCCCAACGAGCTCAAAAATTTTGTATTATGGAATATGGCCTCGCTCTCTAATGTAACCGAATATGATTTGTTGGCATTCTTCACTATTGTCGTCGTAGCCTGCCTGGGCTGTTTGTTTTTAATAAAACCATTAAACCTATTACTTCTTGGCGATGAACAGGCTGCTTTGCTCGGAGTTAATGTCAAAACAGCCAAACTATTTATTTTAATTCTAGTCGCGGTTTTAAGCGGCGTAACAACGGCTTATTGTGGCCCTGTTGGATTTGTAGGACTTGCTATGCCACATCTCGTACGCATTGTATTTAAAACCACACATCATCTTCATCAATTAGTCGGAAGCATTTTAATGGGTGCTTGTTTTGTGTTGTTCTGTGATATAATTGGTAATCTGCCTATTTTTGAAATTACCCTACCGGTAAATGTAATTACATCCTTGTTTGGCGCTCCTTTTGTTCTATGGTTAATTTTTAAACAGAAAAATAGTTTTGAATAGCATCCGGCCACATACTTTGACTTTGGAAAACCTTACAATTGGTTATCATAACCCCTTGTTACAAAATATTTCCCTTACGTTAAAATCAGGTCGCATTACAGGTATAATTGGCAATAATGGAAAAGGAAAAACTACTTTGCTTAAAAGCATAGCAGGCTTGCAAAAACCTTTATTCGGTCAAATTTTATTTGACGATAAAAATATTTTTGATTTAACTGCACAAGAAAGATCTAAAATAGTCAGTATGAGTTTTGCATCTAATTATATTACTTTTCCAATAAGTGTGTTTGAATTAGTCAGTATGGGGCGTTATCCATATACTAATCATTGGGCAGGTTTATCTGATGTGGATGAGAAAATAATTTCTGATGCTATTGACTTGTGTGGAATAAATGACCTGCAGAATAAATTTGTAACCAGTCTAAGCGATGGAGAAAGGCAAAAAGCTTTCATTGCAAAAACTATTGCACAACAATCTCCCATGCTGTTGTTTGATGAACCTACTGCTTTTTTAGATTATACTTCTAAAAAGCAATTTTTTTCGAAGATGATGACTTTGGCGGCTGAACAAAATAAAATAATTTTGATTTGCTCACATGATATTGATTTTTTATCAGTTTATGCAGCAGATTTGCTGATGATAGAAAATGGTGAAGGAGTTTTATTTAATTCTTCTGAGAATATTATGCAAACAGAATATTTCAAATTATATTTTGCAAAAAAATGAAATTAAAATCAACGTATATATTTTTTATTTTTGTATGTATTCTTTCCGGATCATTCAATTCGTTTTCTCAACAAAGAAAAATCGATAGTTTATTGAAAATTTTGCCGCTAAGAAAGGATTCTGCGAGAGTAAAAGTACTTTTAAAACTGGCTAGCGGATACAAACGAGTTAGTTTGGATACTGCTATTAATTATGCAAATGTTGCGCTAAACGAATCGCAAAAAATAAATCATACACGTTATGAATATGATGCCGTTTTTAAATTAGGTGACCTGTACAGAGAGAAAGGAGAGTTTGCATTGTCCTTAAAATTCCTAACTTGAAGCCTTGAAATAGGTAAAAATAAGGGTGACACTTTTGGAATGGGGCAGACCTATAATTCATTGGGAAACACGCATAATAAAACGGGTAATTATCCGGTAGCACTTTCTGTTTTTCAAAAATCTTTAACTATTAAGGAAAAGTACGGGGATAAAAATGGAATGGCAAACACCTTTATCAATATTGGAAATATTTATGATGGCATGTCAATTTTTGATAAAGCTGAAGAGTATATATTAAAAGGATCAAAACTAAAAGAAGAATTAGGAGATAAGTACGGTGTTGCGGGAGCATTAAATAATTTGTGTATTATTTATAACCGCACTAAAAAAGTGGACAAGGCAATTCTTACACTTGAGTCAATACGAAAGGATTACATCGAATATCTTGATCCCTATTTAAAAGTTGGCTGTACTGGGAAATCTTGCGGAGGCATATCAGAGTGTAGGACAATTAAAAAAGGCTTCCACTATGGCCTTGGAGAGTCTTAAAATCCGTGAAGAAATGGGCGATTCAACTGAAGTCTCTTATTCTTTAATTACGCTTGCGGATATAGAAGCGCAGAATAAGAATTATGTAGACGCTATAAAGCATGCGCAACGTGCTCTTCAGATGGGAAAAAAAATGGGAAAGCTGAGCCATGTATGGGATGCATATATTTCTTTAGGCGAAACGTATAGGTTAAAAGGGGATTATAAAAATGCAGCAGAACATTTTCGCGAGGTGCTGAAATTATCAGATACACTTGTAAACTCTCGCGTATTTACGGTTATACACGAAATGGAAGCAAAATATGAAACAAATAAGAAAGAAGCGCAAATCTCGGTTTTAAACAGTCAGAAAAAAATTCAGGAATTGGAACTGTACAGGCAAGAAGCTAACATAAGCAGGCAACGCTGGATAATGATTTTTGGTTTACTTGTAATTTTGGCAATGGTTGCTGTTTCTATAATAATTTATCGTGGCTATAGACAAAAAAAGAAATCTAACGAAAAAATACAAACCGCTTATTCAATAATTGAGGAAAAACAGAAGGAAATTCTTGATTCTATACGCTACGCAAAAAGAATACAAAACTTTTTATTACCTTCGGAGAAATATATTACTAAACACCTTAACAAACTGAAGAAAAAATAATAAAAAATATTTTGTTAAAAAAATTCCTCTATACAATTTTAATTTTTGTCGGTTTGTCGGGAGCATATCTTTCTGCGCAAAGTTGTGATACGTCTAAGTTTTCGGCGATGATAAAAAAAAGCCGTGCATTAAATACTACCAAGCCCTACAGCGCTTTAAAACTTGCTCTTACTACACTTGAATTGACAAAAAAATGCGGAAATTTATTTTGGATTGGTAAATCCTATCTTCAAATGGGGTCATCCTATGATTATTTAACTAAAGTTGATTCGGCCTTTTATGGTTTTCAAATGTATTTATACTATGCTAACCGACTTAAAGACACTTCTTGTATTGCTGATGCCTATAATAATATGGGCGCTTTGTATATTTATAAGGCAAATTATTCCGCGGCTTTAAAGCTTTGTATAAAAGCACTCTCTTTGGCAGAAAAAATAAATGATGAAAGGGTAGCGGCAGCCTGCTATGGCAATATTGGAAATGTATATTATTTTCAGAAGCAGTATGATAATGCTTTGGAGTATTGGTTACGTTGCCTTGCGGTGCAAAAAAAATTAAATAATTATCAAAATGTTATTGTATTATTAAGTAATATAAGTGCATATTACAATGAAAAGGAGGATTTTAAAACATCTATTCGATATTTAAATGAGTGTTTATCCTACACACAAAAAAATAAGGATGTACGTGGCGAAATGATTGCCTATGTTAATCTGGGTGCTTCTCTTTCGTATGACGGAGATAACAAAACCGCCTTAGAATATTTTTTCAAAGCAAGAGAAATAGCTATTGATTTAAATGATAATTATAATTTAATAACTACTCTTAATGATATGGCCGATTGCTATCATCGTTTACAAAACTACAAGCTTGCAATAGATTATTATTTTCAATCACTGGAAATTGAAAGAAAAAATTCGAATCCGGAAGGAAAGATTGCTGCCTATTTGGGATTATATATGGTCTATGACAGCACCGCAAATTATAAAAAAGCGATTTATTATTTGCGTAGAATGCAGGAGTTAAAGGATTCTGTATTAAATATTGAAAATCAAAAACAAATCAATGAGCTGCAAACTCAATATCAATCAGAAAAGAAGGATCAAGAGAATAAATTACTGACTGCAAAAAATACATTATCAGAGCAAACAATTAAAAATCAAAATAGGTTTGCAATTTTTTTGGTTGTGGGAATAATTATTTCCTTATTGCTTACCTTGAATGTTTACCGTAGTTACAGGCAGAAGAAAAAGGATAATATGATTATTTTATCTCAAAAGGATGAAGTTGAATTAAGAAATGATATTATCAGCAAACAGAAATCAGTTGTTGAAGAGAAGCAGCGGGAAGTTTTGGATTCGATTCATTATGCAAAACGTATTCAACAATCCCTACTCACTTCCGAAAAAAATATTGAAAAGATGTTGAATAACCTTAGAAAGAAGTAATAATGTTCTACATTTAAGCTAAATTTTAATTCTATGACCTTTATTATTTCAGGAATACAACAGGTAGGAATAGGTAATCCTAATGTTAAGGAAGCATTTGCTTGGTACCGCACCCGTTTTGGTATGGATATTCC
>CAZZEI010000120.1:0-9578 GCA_964653165.1 uncultured Flavobacteriaceae bacterium
GTTCCACTTAGCCCGTTTGAAGGTGTCCAACTATAGGTGGTAGCTCCACCGGCAGTAAGTGTTGTAGAACTTCCTTTGCAAATGGTTGCATTATTTACTGTTACCGTAGGAATAGCTACAACAGAAATAGTTCCCACTGCAGTAGCAGTCGCACAGCCTGTTGTTCCTGTTACGGTATATGAAGTGGAGGTACTAGGACTTGCTGATAGAGTGTTCGTTGTTGCCCCAGTGTTCCAACTATAAGTTGTTGCTCCACTTGCGGTTATTGTTGCAGAAGAGCCCGCGCATACGGTCGCACTTGTAACGGTAACATTTGGAGGAGTAATAGGAGCTACCGGCTCCGAAAGGGGACAACCGCAAGGAGGCGGCCCTTGACCCGTGTTTACAGCCTCCATACCACAGACATCTATACTTGTGGGAAGGCCGGCGGTAGTAAAAGTAACGTTCCAACAGTATTGAGTAATTGCTCCATAAACGGCGCAAGGATCTGTACCATTCGGAATCATATAAATATCAGCACCTGCGTTATAAGTCAGCGTTCCACCCATTACAGAGCCGGTTGATACCACTCCATTAAATCCACTGGTAAGTGAACCCGTAAAGCCCGAGTTATTTATTGTGGCACCTGTAGCGGTTATACTATAATCCTGTGTATTTCCAATTGCACCTGCACCGCAAAGGGCTCCCATTAAGTTTCCCCCGGTACCGGTGCAAATCTCAATGGTAAATGAATAATTTCCTCCTCCAAGGCAAGTGGGACCACTCATAATAGTAATACTTGCCAGGTGACAGGCTTTAGCCTCATTACCAAAAAAGAAAAGAGATAAACCGAGCGAAAGGACAATACACTTAAATAATTTGTTCATCATATAATTTCTTATTATTTAGATTAAATACAAAAATAAAGATAGTAAAAAAAATTTCATTTCCCCGTTTTTAAATTACTAACACTTTACATCTAAGTAGATGGAATTAATTAACAGAAGGTTGGGCGATTATTATCTATTTTTGAAGTTAATAGACGAATGCCTTTATTGAGCGGATTAAACTTTAAAAACAGTCGATAAATATTTTTTTTAAATTTTATCGTTAACTATTAGTCGATCTAGTTGAAAATTGAGTAGATAAAACTTTTAAAATGGTCGATAATTTTTTTTTAATTGTTAACTATTAACCGGTCAAGTTGAAAATTGAGTTTATTTGACATCTTTGCGATATATGAACAGAAAAATGCCAAATATTGGTTTTCTTTTACTTTCTGCCTTTATTGAAGGTTCGGCATTAATGGCTGTTGAAATTTTGAGCAGCAAAATAATTGCACCATACTACGGTTCATCCCTTTATGTTTGGGCATCAATTATTGGTGTAACTATGGGTGGACTGGCAATAGGATATTTTCTAGGAGGCGTTTTTTCTGAAAAAAAAATAAATACAACTAATAAACTGATGATACTTTTTGTTATTTCCTCTCTCTTGCTTTTCTTAATGCCTTATATATCCTTCTGGATTATGAACTCAACTTTACATTTGGAAATAAGAACCGGTATTTTTTTGTCGTGTTTCGTGTTTATGCTGCCCCCCATTATTTGTTTTGGAATGGTTTCTCCAATACTTATTCGTTTACTAACAAGCAATGCTGAGCGAATAGGGGCTTCTTCCGGAATTATTTATACAATTTCAACTCTTGGGGGAATTATTTTTACTTTTTTTACCGGGTTTTATTTAATTTCATCTTTTGGAGTGATAGGAACTTCGCGCATTATAAGTACATTTCTTTTACTACCACCATTATTTCATTTTGTTAAAGTAATGTTGTTTCGAAATAAAAACATGCAGTCTGATGAAAAGTAAAAAATACATTTTATCAATAAGTATTTTACTTGTTTTAGCATTTGGATGTAAAGACAAAATATATAACGGAACGTGCACAGTATTTGGAACTATAACGCATTACAAAAATATTCGTTTAGCACTTTATGAAATAACGCCTTCGCAAAATTATTTAATCTCAAGAATCGATATTAAAAGTGGTGGAAAATTTAAAGTAAAATTTACGGCTAAGGAAAAAAGTATTTACGGAATTACAAATGGGCTTAGTTTTATTTATTTCATTAATGATGTGCCTGAATTAGGGATTGAAACCAGCGAAGACGAATTTGAAAATTACTTTATTGAAGATTCACCCGAATCGGATGAGCTGAGGCAATTGGTGGCTACAGATAAGAAGTTGGCTACAGAAGTAACTTTGGCTGAAAAATTATTAATGACCAAAATGTTTAACAGCAATGCAAAATTTGGATATAATCCGGAGATGCTTGATCTTGAAAACAAATCAGACAAGAGGGCTCTTGAACTCAGAACTTACGTAGTCAATTATATGGATACTGTTCATGATAAATTACTGGCTATTGCGGCTTCAAATTTTTTAGTGATGAATGAAGAGTTTAATTACCTTGAATTATTCTATAAAAAAATTGAAAATATAAACATAAGTAAAAGACAAAAAGAAGACTTTAAGAATGAGCTATATAAAATTCAACAATCTTATAGAAGTATCGAGCCGGTAACATCAATTGTTGCACTAGACCGCAATAAAAAGCAAAAAACAATAGATAGTTTGCGGGGAAAATATGTTTTTATCAATATATGGGCCACATGGTGTTATCAAAGCCGTTTACAAATCCCATTTATTAAAAAGGTGTACGAGAAATATAAATCAGATTCTGCAATAGAATTTATTAATGTTGCAATCGATGACAATTTCTCTGATTGGAATAATTTTTTAGTCAAAGAAAAATATGATATGAAATATCATTTATGTGATACTTTGGGAAAAGATGCGTTAATCTTAAAACGCTTTGGCATCGATTATGTTCCTTGCAATTTTTTACTTGATAAGGGCGGAAATATTATTACTTCCAATCTAAAAGATGATAATAGTATGCTTACAATAGACTCAGTTTTAAGAAGTAAAAAATAAATGAGAAAAAATAAATTATATTTTTTTGCATTTATGGAAGGAGCGTTTGTTATTTCAATAGAATTGCTTGGCGGGAAAATGCTTGCGCCTGTCTTCGGATCTTCACTTTATATATGGACTTCAGTTATAGGGGTCACTCTTTTTAGTTTAACACTTGGGTATTTTTTGGGTGGAATTTTATCTACGAAAAAAAATCTCTCAGAAAAATTATTCTTCCTATTTGCAATTTCCGCGATAACTGCCTGTGCTATGCCAATAATAGCAGAATCAATTCTTATTCATTTTTTAGAAATGAATTTATTTCTAAGCTGTATACTAATGTCAATTGCCATATTAACAGCCCCTTTAATTTGCCTTGGCGCCATATCGCCCTTGCTTATTCAGTTACAGAAACCTGATTTGAATGCGGCAGGAAAAATAGCGGGAAAATTTTATGCAGTATCCACCTTAGGGGGAATTTTCAACACCTTTTTACTCGGTTTTTTCATTATTCCCTCTTTCGGAATAAGGATGCCACTTTTTTTTTCCTGTGTGTTACTGTTACTGTGCTTGCTTCTGATTCGGGAAATTAAATTCAAAGTACGTATTTCTTTTTTGGTTGTTTTTACAGCCACACTTATGGTTGCTTTTTTTTTATCGGAAAAAGGAAAAGAAAACGGTTCGTTTAAGGATATTTATGAGTCGGAAGGAATAATGGGTCAGTTAAAAGTTGTTGATTACCTGAATGAGAATGGTGTACTTAACAGAGCGCTTCTTTCAAACAACAGTGCGCAGAGCATTATTACCAAAACAAATGTAACGGCAATTTCGCAGTATAACTACGTTCATTTTATCTCTGCTCTTGCTTCCTTAAAACCTGAAAATGCGAATGTACTTTTGCTGGGCATGGCAGGCGGAAGTTTAGTTTATGAATTACAAAAGCAAGGTTTCATTGTGGATGTTGTGGATATTGATACGCGCATGTTTTATATTGCCGAACACTATTTTTATTTTCAGAAAAACAAAACAACTCTTTTTACGGATGACGCAAGACATTTTATAAAAACTTCAAAAAAGAAATACGATATGATAATTATTGATATTTCTTCTTCTGAAGTACAACCTTCCTACCTATACACTACTGAATGTTTTAGTGAGGTTAAAAAAATACTTAAGCCGGTTGGATTCTTTTTCATTAATTTTCAGGGTGTACTGGAAGGAAATTCTAAACTCGCCACATCTACCTGGTCCATTTATAAAACCTTGCAATCAGCCGGTTTCTATTCCTATTATTCTTCTTTCAGTAAAAATAAAGCAGATGATGTACAGTTTATTTCGGCGGCAGATGCAATAAATTTCCGGCAGATAGATTCATCACGCATTAATCTTTGCTGTTCACAAAATCAACACGTAATAAATTTTATAAAGACCAAATTTCTGGATAGTGTCATGAATAATAATAACGTTAAACCACTCATTCTAATCGATGATAAGCCGATGCTGGAAAAATTAAAATTTGAGGCTGTGATGGATGCAAGAAATAATATCAGAAAAGAAATTAATAAAAGAGAAAAATTTTCCGTGAGAAAATAAAGACTGCTAGTAATGCGGATAAATTTATTCGAGAATAATTTTTTTGAGCTTCTTTTCCCGCTTTTCCTTTTTTTTCGTGGCTTTTTCTTTGGTCAAGGCAATCATGGTTACTTGAAGTTCTTTTAAAGCAGTCATTATTTGGGCTGATTTTATTTTACTGTTTTCGTGTGCTGCTATTTCTTCATCGGTCAGATAGTTAAAAAACAGGTTTTCTCCGAGTACCCTACCTATTTTGGCAAGTAAATCGGTATCTATGCTTGGTTTATTGAAGATTTTGTAGGCGTTTCCTCTTGTGTAATTTATTTTCTTAGCAAACTCTGTAACATCCATTTTTTTAGTTTTCAGAGTATCCTTAATGATAGTTCCAATATGTATAGCCATAGGCGTAAAATTCTACAAATCGGATACAAATAGCTAAATATCTGTGTATCTCTTATTTATAATATATTATCTAAATAGTGTACATATTAAAAATTTGGTTACTTTCGCATTGGTCAAATACGTTAAATATTTAAAAACTAAAAAAAATGAAAACAAAAGCATTATTAACCTGCCTTGCAACAGGCATAGTATTAACATTCACAAATTGTGCAAAGAAGGGGTGTACAGATTCAAATGCCACTAATTTTTGTGAGAAATGCAAAAAAGATGACGGTAGTTGTACTTTTCAGGCTAAAGGAGTTTTTTGGTACAACCAAGCCACGTCCGATAGTTTAGTTGCATACGGAGCTACAAGTCTTACTTTTTATGTAGATGGGGCGGTAATTGGTTCTTCTGCTACTACTGTCTATTGGACAGGTTCGCCAAGTTGCGGTCAAAGTGGCTCTGCTTCGGTTACTAAAAATTTAGGGTCATCTAAATCAAAGTCGTATTCATATTCTGTAAAGGATGATAGTGGCACAACAATTTGGAGCGGAACGGTTAATCTAAGTTCATCTAATTCATGTTTAGCAACGGAATTGCAATGGTAAAATTAAAAACAATAATAACAATTAAAAACTAAAAAAAAATGAAAATGAAAATTGTAATTACTACTTGCATACTGGCATTGTTCTTTGCCTTTAAATCTTCAACTGATAAAGGCGCAGCGACCGTAGAACAAAAAGAAGGAATCTATATTTTTCTATTTAGCAAACCAACATCAAGCTATGATTATTTAGGCTCAGTTAAAAAAAGTATCGCTTGGAGTGGTAAACCCGAAGAAATGCTAAATTCTATGCTTAAAAAAGTAAAAAAGGAATATCCACAAGCAAACGGAATGATTTTTACAAATATGGATATGGATAAAGCAGATGCAGTAAAATTTAAAGAATAATAAATAATTTATTCTCTTTTTAATAAATGAACTGCTAAGAAAGCAGTTCGTTTTTTTGAAATTTATTTTTAATTACTCATTAGTCCACTTAACGCTGTTAAAAGCAAAAGGCTATGATTATATGTGTGTATCCAGAAGCGGGTTGAGAAAATATGAAATAGATGCAAGCTCAAAAGAGGTAGAAGTAAAAGACAACAAAGGACAAAGCATAAAACTTCAAAAAGTAAAAATGCCCAAAACAACCGATACATTTATTCAGGTGCAAAGCCAAAACAAAGCATTAAAAGAATCGAGTATGAACAACTTATTTGCTCAAAAATTTGAACAAGGCGTAGAAGAAATAAAAAGTTCGCTGACTAAAAAAAACGGAACAAAAAAATTAGATAAAGTATGGGAACGAATAGGCAGATTAAAACAAAAATATCCATCCATAGCTAAATATTACGAAATAGAAACCCCAACGGATAGCGACAATATTGTACTGGAAATAAATTACAAGCAACTAAAAACAGAGAAAAAAGAGGGCATTTATTTATTACGCACAACACTAAACACCAACAACGAAAAAACGCACTGGGAAGTTTATAATACCATAAGAGAAATAGAGGCCACGTTTAGAATACTAAAAACAGACCTTGACCTGCGCCCAATTTACCATAAAACAGACGAAACCTCTAAAGCTCATTTACATTTAGGCTTGCTAGGCTATTGGCTAGTGAATACAGTGCGTTACCAACTAAAACAAAAAGGAATCAATCATAACTGGCAAGAACTTGTTAGAATAATGAACACGCAAAAAATGGTAACCACAACTATGGTAAATCAATATGAGCAAACCATTGTAATTCGCCAATGCAGCGAGCCAACACTACAAGCTACTCACATTTACAATACCCTAAACTACAAAATCAAACCATTCAGCCAGCTAAAGTTTGTAGTCCCCCCTGACGAACCAGACCGGCTCAAACCGCCTGATTAGCCACAGGTTCAGATAAAATAACTGCAATGTGGGTTAAGCCTATTTTACCAATGAAGTAAAGCAAAGCCAAAGTAACAACAGGGTAACAAATTATGATAAAACAAGGGCAAAGATGAACAAACAAAGGAAAGTCAAAAAACAAAAAACCCCCATTTTACAGGGGGTTTAGAGGTTTTGCAACTTAGGTTTGGTAGCCCGTACGAGAATCGAACTCGTGTTTCATCCGTGAAAGGGACGCGTCCTAACCCCTAGACGAACGGGCCATAAATTTTTAACACATTTTCTTTTTCTCAAGCAAATAGCGGACGTGTCATAACCCCTACCTGTCTGCCATAACGTTTGCCAGCGCGACGGCAGGCAGGGACGAACGGGCCATTTTTTAAAATGGAGTGCTCCGAAGGAGTCCCTTTTTTGAGGCTCCTTTTTTTTGAGGGGACAAATGTACATTATTTTTTAATTTATAAGAAACTGTTTAGTCTTAAATTTTTAGAATAAAGGCACAGTTTTTAGCAGGGAAAGCAAAAATGGAAAAAGAAACACCTAAAATATTACCAGTTTATTTCGTCGTTTATGCCACCGTCGGTTTGCGATTTAAAGCCCAAACGTTTGCCTGTTTTCAATTTATCGCTTTGTACACGTTCCTGAATTTCATTTAAAGAAATCTCGCGCACAGCATCTGCCGGAGGTGTATACAAATCAAAACTGATGGCATGAATTATCAAATCGTATATAATTTCCTTTAGTACATCTTTTGTAACCGGCTCTGACGAAAAATTTGTGTGTTTATAACCCAAAGGAGGTTTCGATTCCATAAAAAACCGACTATCCTTGTTTATAAAAATGCGTGAAATAAGATAGCCTAAATCCTGCAAACGATTGTATTTAAAGCTATCAGCCAAAAAATTATACACATAAATAATACCGCAGTATGAACTAAGTTCGTTTTGTTTTACATACCCGGTTTTAAACATGGGATGGCTGCTGTCAAACTCAAAAACGTTGCTGTGCATATAAAATACCAACATGTCTCCTGCAACTTTCAATTCTATTTCATGGTCGCTGGTAAAGCGGTAATCTATACTTATACGCTTATCTATTTGCAAAACTTCGGTACGTAAATCTTCTGCTATTTCTTTTACGGCTTCTTTTATCATGTCCACGGCCAGATGCGTATTACGATATACATCTTGCTTCATTACAGATTTTTCACGAAGCATTTTTAGTATTTGTTCTCTTTTTTGCTCAGCCATTTTTTGTGGAATAAGTACCATAAAGGTACGAAAATTAAATATATTACGTCATGCTGAACTTGTTTCAGCATCTAATTTCAATCGAAGATGAGATCCTGAAACGATCCCGATAGCTATCGGGACAGGGTGATGGTGATTACTAATAAGCAATGGCAAATAAAACCCTTTGCTCAGAAGGTTTTCCGCTATAAATACATTTTCCGCTTTCTTTTTTGCTGTTTAACGGGATACAACGTATGGTAGCTTTTGTTTCTTCTTTTATTTTTTGTTCGCTTTCGGACGTTCCATCCCAATGAGCAGAAATAAAACCGCCTTTTAATAATGCTTGCTTAAACTCTTCATAGGTATTAACTGTCTTGGTACTTTCTTCTCTTCGTTTTAAAGCCTGTGCAAAAAGATTGTCCTGAATTTGAGTTAATAAGCTTTCAATTTTTGTATCAAGACCTTCAATCGGTAAAATTTCTTTGCTTAATAAATCTCTGCGTGCCACCTCAAAAGTCCCGTTTTGTAAATCGCGCTCCCCGATTGCAATTCTTACAGGAACTCCTTTTAGTTCATACTCAGCAAATTTCCATCCCGGTCTTTGTGTATCGCGATTATCGTATTTTACGGTAATTCCTTTTGCTTCCAATGCTTTTTTAATCGGTGCAACAGCTTCATTTATTTGTTTTAATCCTTCTTCTCCTTTGTAAATAGGGACAATCACTACTTGAAAAGGAGCTAATTTTGGAGGAAGAACCAAGCCTTTATCATCTGAGTGCGACATAACAAGCGCACCCATCAAACGTGTTGAAACTCCCCACGATGTTGCCCAAACATGATCCAGTTTTCCTTCTTTATTGGTGAATTTTACATCAAAAGCTTTTGCAAAATTTTGTCCCAAAAAATGTGAGGTACCCGCTTGTAAAGCCTTACCATCTTGAAGCATTGCCTCAATACAATACGTATCAAGCGCTCCGGCAAATCTTTCGTTAGCAGTTTTTATTCCTTTAACAACGGGTGTAGCCATCCAATTCTCGGCAAAATCGGCATACACATTTAACATCCGCTCTGTTTCTTCAATGGCCTCTTCGGCAGTTGCATGTGCGGTATGACCTTCTTGCCACAAAAATTCAGTTGTACGTAAAAATAAGCGTGTACGCATTTCCCATCTTACAACATTTGCCCATTGGTTAATTAATAAAGGTAAATCCCTGTAAGATTGTATCCATCCTCTATAGGTATTCCAAATAATTGTTTCGGAGGTTGGTCTTACAATTAATTCTTCCTCGAGTTTAGCATCAGGGTCAACAATAATTCCGTTCTCCGAATTTTTTAAGCGGTAATGTGTAACAACGGCACATTCTTTTGCAAAGCCCTCCACGTGATTTGCCTCTTTGCTGAAAAAAGATTTGGGTATAAAAAGCGGAAAATAAGCATTCTGATGCCCGGTATCTTTAAACATTTTGTCTAATGCCTGTTGCATCTTTTCCCAAATGGCAT
>CAZZEI010000121.1:0-9477 GCA_964653165.1 uncultured Flavobacteriaceae bacterium
CACCGGTATTTAAGATAGTGCTGTCTCCACTGCAAATAGTGGTTGGTGTTGCGGAAGCAGATACAGTAGGTGTATTATTTACTGTAACAGTTAAGGTTGTTGCCGCAGAACAAGCCCCAGAAGAACCCGTAACAGTATAAACAGTTGTTGTGGCAGGGTTTGCATTAACAGAAGAACCTGTGGTTGAACTTAAACCGGTACCGGGAGACCAAGTGTATGTTGATGCACCATTGGCGGTGAGTGTGCCGGAATAACCTGAACATATAATGGGGTTGTTTGCTGTAACGGTTAATGTGCCAACAATTGTAACAGTAGCAGTTATAGAACCCGTGCAACTTCCTGTTGTTCCTGTAATGGTATAGGTAGTTGTAACTGTAGGGCTAGCAATAACACTTGATCCGGTAGTTGAACTTAAGCCAGTGCCGGGTGTCCATGAATAGCTAGTAGCCCCGGTGGCAGTTAATGTTGCTGTATTGCCGGGACATGTACTTGGATTATTAACAATAATTGTAGGTGTTGGATTTACTGTTAAAACAGATGAATTGCTCCCTGAACATCCACTTGTTGTACCAGTTACAGTATAAGTTGTTGAAGAGCTTGGATTGGCTATAACTACTGAACCTGTAGTTGCACTAAGACCTGCTGAAGGTGTCCAAGAATAGGTCGTACCTCCGTTGGCGGTTAAGGTTGTACTTGACCCCGAACAGATGGTCGGGGAATTGACAGTAATAGTTGGATTTGGAGTTATAGTTACTATAGAAGTAATATTCCCCGAACAACCATTTGTTGTTCCGGTTACTGTATACGTAGTAGTTGAAACGGGGGTAGCTGTAACCGTTGAACCGGTGGTAGAACTTAAACCTGTAGAAGGTGTCCAACTATAAGTTGTTCCGCCTGATGCTGTAAGTATAGTATTTGCTCCGGCACAGATGGTGGCTGAGTTTACAGTTATAGTTGGAATAGGATTTACTGTTAAAACAGTTGTATTGGTTCCGTTACAACCATTTGCAGTTCCGGTAACAGTATACGTAACTGATGTGGTGGCAGTGCTTGTTACTGTAGAGCCTGTTGTAGCGCTTAAGCCAGTAGCAGGACTCCATGTATAACTTGAAGCGCCACTGGCGGTTAAAGTTGCCGTTCCGCCTAAGCAGATGCTAGGAGAGTTTACAGTAATTGTGGGGTTGGGTGTAACGGTTACTGTAGCAACAAATGGAGTGCCCACACAACTTGCGGCAGTTGGGGTTATTGTATAGGTAACGGTACCCGCCCCTGGTCCGGTTGTGTTAAGTGTTTCTGCGATTGAGGATCCACTTCCTGATGAAGAAGATCCGCTCACACCCGTTTGAGTTGATGTCCATGTATACGTAGTTCCTGAAATTGAACTGGTAAAAGTAATTGCTGTTGATTGTCCGGAACAAATTGTTTGCGATGAAGGAGTAGCAGAAGCAACAGGGGGGGTGCATGCCGTAACGCATACCGGCCCTGATAACGAAACACTAAAATCACAAATATTACCACCGTAACTGTCAATCATTATATAATAAGTTTGCCCGGCCGTACAATTGTAACTTAACGTTGCCGGCGACATATTTCCATTATTTGCACAGGCAAGATTATTAAAACTGGCAGCTCCACCATTACAATTACCATCTAAAAACCAAATTTGGCTTCCAAATGCGTCGTTGCATTGAGAATAAGTGATGGTTGCGGTAACAATACCATTCTGGCAAACGGTAAATTGATACCAAACGTTTCCATCTACCGAAACCTGACCTGGTCCTGCGCAATTTAACTGTGTTACTGCGCCTGTCATACTAACCGGAAAGGTACAGCAATCTGAATTGTGAGAACCATTGGTTGAACTTGAAAAATTAGTATTGATATTGGTTATCATACAGGGGCTAGTGAAACAATCTCCACAGGGGGCAGAAGGAATACAACGCAAAGATGGGTTTTTGACGTTTGAAGTAGTTCCTTCATTATCAACTCTGGCAAGATATTGTTGCCCAACTATTAATCCCAATGTGGTAAGATCTATTTTGCCATCATTTGCTCCCTCTTGTGGACCAGGATTAGCGTTATCGGCAGTGCAACCTAAAAAAAAGCACCCGTCATCAGTATAAATAGAAAGGGCGGGATCATTTCCGCCACCTCCGGGTGCTTGGTCTGCATCCAAATATTGCTGGGTAGGAGGGCCTACGTATGTAAAGTGAATCCACGTACTCGTTCCCGAGCTACCGGTTCCAAAACTACATCCCGCACCGGGAGCGGGGGCTGTACCATTATTGGCTCCTGCTTGGTTGGTGAAAGATTGTTTGGTGATGGAACATGCACCCATAGTATAGGTAGTTGTTACACACGGACTTTGTGCTTTTATTCTGTAAAACGAAAAAACACTGAAGAAAAAACACAGAAAAAAAATCGAATTGCCCGAGAGAATAAAAATTCTTTTCATTAGAAATTAAATTAGTTTAGCTAAAGTAGTCTATTTTTCGGAAAGAAAAAAATATTTTTTTCATTTTAATAACTAATCATACTTTGTTTATACTTTTATGCCTATCACCAAAATATCGTCAACCTGCTCAAGTTCTCCTTTCCAATCATCAATTGTTTTCTGCAAACTATTTTTTTGCTCTGCCATACTTTTATCGGCGTTGCTAATTAATATTTCCTGAAACTGCTTATACTTAAATTTTTTACCCTTTGGTCCGCCAAACTGGTCGGCATAACCATCTGTAAAAAGATAAACCAAATCCCCTTTTTTCAAATCGAATTTATGATTGGTAAATTTCTTTTTCTCATAAGAAGTAGAACCACTTATGGGTTGCTTATCTCCTTTTACTATTGTCAGCTTAGCTTCTTTTTTTTCCTCCCCCGTCGCTTCCGCGACACCCCCGCTAGAGGGGGATATTATATAAATTGGATTCATGGCTCCGGCAAAATAAAGTCGCATTTTATCTGCCGAGAAAGCAATCATGGTAATATCCATGCCATCTTTAATATCATCTTCGGCTGTACGACCTTTTAAATTTTTAGGAAGTTCCTGATTTAAAAAATTTAATGCCTCGGCCGGACTGTTTATAGCATCATTATGTAATGTTTGGTTTAAAAGTGTAGTGCCTACAATACTCATTAAGGCGCCCGGAACGCCATGTCCGGTACAATCAACTGCTGCTACGAGTGCAAGTTTTTCTTCTACTTCGTTTGTTTTTGATGTTACAATTGTACTTCAATAAAAATCGCCACTTACAATATCCTTGGGAAGAAACAATACAAAATAATCTTTTAACAAATCATTCATATCATCATCTTTAGGCAACATACTTCTTTGTATGCGCTTGGCATAATTTATACTATCTGTAATATCTTCATTTTTTTGCCGGATGATTTTTTCGGTACGTTTTCTCTCCGTAATATCTGACGAATAAACGCGAAGTATTTTGCTTTCAGCAATGGCGTAAACTTTTTGTTCGTAAATTTCGTCGCCTATAATAATTTCGCAGGTGTAAGTCTGCAGTTCGTTATTTTTAAAAGCTTCAATGTGCGGACGAATTACATCAAACAAACCGTGAGCAATTCCTTTCTCTTCCATATTCGGAAATCTGTTTTTAGCAGCAGGATTTAAGTAACTGACTTTCCCGTCTAAGCGCAATTCAATTACCGGATTGGGATTTTGCTCGGGGAACAAAGCTAAATTAGCAAGTCTGTTTTCAGTTTCTTTTTGTTTAGTTATATCTGATGAGTAAACGCGTAGCAAATTTGTTTCAGGAATAGCATATACTTTTTGCTCGTATATTTTTTCGCCAATATTTATTTCGCAACTGAATGTTTTAAGTTTTCCGCTTACAAATCCGTCAATCTTTAAACAAATTATAGAAAACAGTTCGTGCTTTAAACCACTTATCTGAAGTTGTGGGAATTGATTTTTTGCGGAAGGATTCATGTACGTTACTTTTCCGCTAAGACTAACCTCAATAACCGGGTTAGGGTTTTGCTCAGGGAAAAGCGCAAGATTTGCTAAACGCTTTTTATCGGCAGTGTTGCGTCTAAGAATGAATATAAGTACAGCTGACAGAAGTAAACCAATCAGCAAACACATCCAAAATTGTAAATTCTCCATTATAAAAAATAGTCTTTAAGTTATAAATATATTAATAAATTTGTCCCGATAGCTATCGGGATAATAAAATGAAAGACAGGCGACAATTCCTTAAAGTTACCGGAACCGCATTACTCGGTGCGCCAATTCTAAGCAGCTACGCATTAAACGAGCCCGACATTATTCCTCCTCAAAACAAATTAAAACCACCCGCTTTAAAACCCGGTGATACCATTGCTATTTCCTCTCCGGCAGGAGCTGTGTGGGATGATGGACAGGTAGAAAAATTTAAGGATATAGTTGAGTCATTAGGTTTTAAAGTTAAACTCGGACAAACACTAAAAGAAAAGCACGGTTATTTTGCAGGCACGGATGAATTTCGCGCGAAAGAAATAAATACTTTTTTTGCCGACAAAGAGGTGAAAGGAATTTTTTGCATGAAAGGTGGCTGGGGATGCGCAAGAATTTTAGATAAATTAAATTATGATGTAATAAGGAAAAACCCGAAAGTCATAATGGGGTTCAGCGATATTACTTCGTTGCTCATTGCCATAAACAGCAAAACAGGGCTGGTTACATTTCACGGTCCGGTAGGTAACAGCGGATGGAATGACTTTAGCGTTGATTATATCAGGCGCGTACTTATGAAAAAGGAATTGGTAACATACGAGTATCCCGAAAAAGATGATGACAAACCTTATACCATTACACCGGGCAAAGCAAAGGGAATTTTAATGGGAGGAAACTTAACTGTCCTTGCAGGAATAATCGGCTCAGCGTATTTACCGCAGTGGAAGAATAAAATTTTATTTTTAGAAGAAGCAAAAGAAGAACCTTATTCTATTGACAGAATGTTAACGCAATTAAAATTAGCCGGCGTGTTGCAAAACATAAGCGGTTTTGTTTTTGGTAAATGCGTTAAGTGTGACGCCGAGGAACCGCAAAAAGCATTTCTATTTAAAGAAGTTTTAGAGCAACACATAAAACCATTGGGCATCCCGGCTTTTTACGGAGCAATGATTGGTCATATTGAAAATAAATACACACTACCTATTGGTATAGAAGCAGAGATTGATGCTGAGAAATGTGCGATGAAGTTATTGGAGAGCGCAGCGGTATAAAAACAAATTTTAATCCACCAATTCAATAGTAAGATAAGCAGTTTTCTTAAGGAAAATAACTTTTATTTTATCGTAAGGAATCAGAACGGAATACGTGGCTCCATCCAATTTTAAAGATTTTTCACCAAACTCCCACTTACAGGTTTTTGGGTCAAATTCTTCCGATTTTTCTGACCAACCTTCTGCTCCATTCTTTTCACGACTTCGTATTAAGTAAATATCTTTTATCTCCGTAAAGTTTATTCCCTTAATCATAGTTTCGACCTCAGCTTTTGACAATTGTGCCTTAATCGAAAATGTGGCTGAAATTAATGCGATAAAAAAAAGAAACTTTTTCATAGGGTTATGGTTTAATTGGATATAAATGTACAAATAAAATCAGACCAAACAAAAAAACTTTTTTATACTTGTATTTCCTGCCAATAGCCAACTCTTACTGCCAACTGCAACTGTCTCCTGCCTACTTCTTCCTACCCCGCCCAATTATCTCTATCTAAACTTCTATACTGAATTGCTTCGGCAATATGATTAGGTAAAATATTTTCTGAGTTTTCTAAATCGGCGATTGTGCGGCTCACTTTTAAAATTCTGTCATACGCTCGGGCAGATAATCCTAAACGTTCCATGGCGTTTTTTAAAAGTGCTTTGCAGGCATCATCTAAATTGCAATGCGTTTGCAACATTTTTGTATTCATTTGAGAGTTAGAATAAATTCCTTCACTACCTGTAAAACGTTTTTTCTGAATTTCTCTTGCTTTAATAACACGCAATCGTATCTCGTTACTTTTTTCAGCATTCACTTCTTTACTCAATTCACTAAACGGAACAGGAGTAACTTCAATATGAATATCAATTCTGTCTAACAGTGGGCCCGAAATTTTATTTAAATATTTTTGTACAATACCCGGTGCACACACACATTCTTTTTCAGGATGGTTGTAATATCCGCAAGGACAAGGATTCATTGAAGCCACCAACATAAAACTGGCAGGATAATCAACCGAAAATTTTGCGCGCGAAATTGTTACGGTTCTGTCTTCCATCGGTTGTCGCATTACTTCCAACACCGTGCGTTTAAATTCAGGCAACTCATCTAAAAATAAAACTCCGTTATGCGAAAGAGAAATTTCTCCCGGTTGCGGATTTACTCCTCCGCCAACAAGCGCCACATCAGAAATTGTATGATGTGGATTTCTGAACGGTCGCTGTGTAATTAATCCGCTTGCTTTTCCTAAGCGTCCTGCTACACTATGAATTTTTGTAGTTTCAAGTGCTTCATCTAAAGTAAGTGGAGGTAAAATAGAAGGCAAGCGTTTAGACAGCATTGTCTTTCCGGCTCCCGGAGGGCCAATCAGCAATATATTATGTCCGCCCGAAGCGGCAATTTCAAAAGCACGTTTTATATTTTCCTGTCCTTTTACATCCGAAAAATCGGGAATGTCGAGCCCGCTTACGGCGTTAAAAATTTCTTCTGCGTTAAAATTCATTTTTTCGAGAGCAGAAACATTTCCTTTAAAAAAGTCGATTACATTTTTGATATGATCTGCCGAATAAACATCTAAACCTTCCACAACAGAGGCTTCGGCGGCATTTTGCGAAGGGACTATAATCCCTTTAAAACCTTCTTGTTTGGCTTTTATGGCAATAGGGAGCATGCCTTTTATAGGACGAATGAAGCCATCAAGGGAAAGCTCTCCCATTATTACATAATCCTCTAAGCCGGTATCTTTTATTTGTTCAGAAGAGGCTAAAATGCCCATAGCAATGGTTAAATCATACGAAGAACCCTCTTTTTTAATGTCGGCAGGAGCCATATTTATGGTAATTTGCTTACCTGGAACACGATAACCGTTGTTTTTAAGAGCAGCATCTATGCGTTGGTGACTTTCCTTTACGGCGCTATCAGGTAGCCCGACAAGGTAAAAATTAACCCCTGGGACTATATCAACCTCAACGGTAACTTTGGTGGCTAAAATGCCATAAACGGCGCATCCGTAGGTTTTTACAAGCATAGTTTTTCTATTTGAAAACTTTTTTTACTTTTATACCAAGCCTGAGGGTCAATTTTGCTAAGGCGGAATGAAATAAGGGTATAAATGTAACAAAGTATTTTGGCAGGGTTTATGTAAAACCTGATAAAATTATCAATATGAAAAAAATAATTACGATTTTAATCCCTTTAGCTATTGGGATACTTTCCCCGGTTTTTGTTTTGGCACAGGAAAACCCTAAGCCACCCGATTTAAATTGCTACAACAAATGGGCGCAAAAACTTGAAGAGCGAGGCTCTGAAGATGTTGCTGATGGCACGTATCTGGATGTCATAGTCACTTTCAGGCACGGAGCTTCAGCTGAATGTTTTGAAGGCAAGGCTATTGTTAGGGATAAGAAAGTAACCGGATTTCATATTTTATTAGACGATGGTAAATATGATGAGGTAATTCGTGTTTGGAAGAACGATATAAATGATGTTACCGTAACCAATGGAATTAGTAAAACACTTATTACAAAAGATAACCAATTGATAAACATTATCTGGCCCAAAAAAATAAAACCAAAAAAAGCCGGTTTTAAAAAAGCTCCTGAACCGGTTGACGATTAATCATGCCTGTAAAAAATAAACGGGTTGTTTTTGAGGATATAGGACTGCTCGATTATAAAACCTGCTGGGATTACCAGGAAAAATTGCAACAACAAATTGTTTTACAAAAAACAAGTAACCGAAATTTACCTGAGGCAGAACAAAACCTGACTGATAATTATTTGTTGTTCGTAGAACATCCGCATGTGTACACCTTGGGAAAAAGCGGCGACGAAAATAATTTATTGGTAAACCACGAGTTTTTAAAAAGCATAAACGCAACCTATTATAAAATAAACAGGGGAGGGGATATTACCTATCATGGTCCGGGACAATTAGTAGTGTATCCTATTTTAGATTTAGAAAATTTTTATACCGACATACATAAGTATTTGCGCATGTTGGAGGAAGCCGTTATTCTTTTATTAGACGAATATGGAATTAGGGCGGGACGAAGCACAAAAGAAACCGGTGTTTGGTTAGATGCTGATAATTCGAAAGCAAGAAAAATTTGCGCCATAGGAGTACATTGTAGTAGATGGGTTACAAAACACGGAATAGGGTTTAATATCAATAGCGATTTAAATTACTTTAATCATATTGTGCCTTGCGGAATTATTGGAAAGAATGTTACCTCAATGCAAAAGGAGTTGAGAAAATCAATTGATATGGAGGAGGTAAAAAACAAATTTAAAAAGCATTTTTCTACTTTATTTAGCTGCGAAATTGTTTAAATTTGTGAGTCGATGAAAGCGGAAGAATTAATACAGCGAGCCGAAGATGTAGCGGTTGCTATCGTTCCGGAAATGATAGAAGATCAGAACGGGTGGATGGTTTATTTAATTAATCTTAAAAGTACTTCTTTAGAAAACGTATTGGTAAGTTCGCAGGGCTACGGAGAAATGAATAATAAAAATTTACGTACTTCAGAATTAAGGCATTACATAGAAAAACTGGACGCGAAAAATTTCGCAAAAATAGAACCCATTATGGAAGATGTATTCGGGTTAAACAATGAGTACTGGGTGAGTTTTTACGTTAATAAAACCATTTACGATAAAAAGTTTCTATTTTTGCCCGAAAGTATACAGGAAATAAATTTTATAACAATACCTTTTTTAAATAAAAAAGGAGTAATGATTAAATAACATGACAGAACAAATAAACATTAACCACATTTTATTTTTAGATATAGAAACCGTTCCACTGGTTTATAACTACAGCGAATTGCAGGAGCCGCATAAAAAATTGTGGGATAAAAAATTTGAACATTATAAAGATACAACACCCAAGGATCAATATAGCAAAGCAGGTGTTTATGCCGAGTTTGCTAAAGTAATTTGTATTTGCGTCGGTTTTTTTAACGGCAACGAGTTCAGATTAAAATCATTCTACGGAGATGATGAAAAGCAAATTCTGGAGCAGTTTAAAGGAATGTTGAATAATAATTACAGCGACCCAAAGTTTTTACTTTGTGCGCATAACGGAAAAGAATTTGATTTTCCGTTTTTGTGCAGGCGGATGTTGGCAAATGGAATTTCTATTCCGGCAACATTACAGATACAGGGAAAAAAGCCATGGGAAATAAAACACCTCGATACTATGGAACTTTGGAAGTTTGGCGATTATAAAAGTTATACATCTTTGCAATTGTTAGCCGCTGTTTTTAATATTCC
>CAZZEI010000122.1:0-9475 GCA_964653165.1 uncultured Flavobacteriaceae bacterium
GAGATTATGCCGCTGCGCCACGTTATATAGAAGCACGACTTTCAAAATTTGCATTGGATGTTATTTTTAATCCCAAAACAACCAATTGGGGATTAAGTTATGATGGCAGAAATAAAGAGCCAATTACACTTCCTGTAAAGTTCCCGATTTTATTGGCGCATGGTGTTGAAGGAATTGCTGTTGGTTTGGCTTGTAAAATGTTGCCACATAATTTCAATGAACTAATTGATGCCTCTATTCAAATATTGCGCGGAAGAAAAGCAACTATTTATCCCGATTTTGCAACAGGCGGTATTGCTGATTGTAATGATTATAACGATGGATTGCGCGGAGGAAAAATAAAAATTCGTGCGCGCATAAAAGAATTAAATCCAAAAACGCTTGTCATAAATGAAATTCCATTCGGAACAACAACAGGTTCTTTAATAGATTCTATTCTTGCAGCAAACGATAAGGGAAAAATAAAAGTAAAAAAAGTAGAAGATAACACTGCGGAAAATGTAGAAATATTAATTCACTTACAACCGGGTATTTCTCCTGATAAAACAATTGATGCGCTCTACGCTTTTACCAATTGCGAAATGAGTATATCACCCAACGCGTGTGTAATTGAAAACGACAAACCGCGTTTTGTCGGTATAAGTGAAATATTAAAAATTTCTACACATCAAACCTTAGCTTTATTAAAGAGCGAACTGGAAATTGAAAAATTTGAGTTGGAAGAAAAGTGGCACTTTGCTTCTTTGGAAAAGATTTTCATTAAGGAAGAAATGTATATCGACTTTAAAAAGTATTCAGATAAAGAAACTTTATATAAATATTTGTATGCTTGTTTTGCTCCGCATAAAAAGAAATTAATCCGTCCTATTAACGACGAAGATTTTAATCGCCTTACGCAAATACCCATGATACGTATTACACGTTTCGACAGTATTAAGGCAGAGGACCATATGAAGGAGCTGGATGAAAAAATTGTAGCCGTAAAAAATAATTTAGCAAACCTTACCGATTTTGCCGTTGAGTATTTTAAAACACTAAAGAAAAAATACGGCGAGGGAAAAGAGCGCAAAACAGAAATAAAACAACTTGAAACTATTGTTGCTACGCAGGTAATTTTAGCTAATGAAAAATTATATGTAAACAGAGCCGAAGGTTTTGTTGGGACAAGTTTAAGGAAAGATGATTTTTTATGCGATTGCTCTGACATAGATGATATTATTGCTTTTACTAAAGAAGGTAAAATGAAAGTGTTTAAAGTGGCCGACAAAGTTTTTGTAGGCAAAGATATTATTCATGTAGCCGTCTTTAAGAAAAACGACGAGCGCACTACCTACAACATGATTTATCGTGATGGCCCTAAAGGAATTACATTCATGAAACGATTTAACGTTACCGGTGTTACCCGCGATAAAGATTATGATTTAGCAAAGGGAAATGCGGGAAGTGAAGTTTTTTGGTTTACAGTAAACCCGCATGGCGAAGCAGAAAAAGTAATCGTAAATCTACGTAAAGTAAGCGGCGTACGTAAATTAGAAATTGATGCCGATTTTGCGGAGTTGCAGGTTAAAGGTCGCTCTTCGGTAGGAAATATTATTACAAAATACACAGTAAAAAATGTTGTCCTTAAAAAGAAAGGTACTGCCACTATCGCTTCTGAGGATTTTTGGTTTGATGATACGGTACATCGTTTAAACAAAGAAGAGCGTGGAACTTACCTTGGTAAATTTGCAGACGACGATAAAATACTTACCATCACCTCTAAAGGATTTTACAAATTGTACACCTTCGATTTAATAAACCATTTTGATGAAGATATTATTTTGATTGAAAAATATTACCCTAATCAAATTGTAACATTGGTTTATTTTGACGGAGAAAGTAAATCGTATTTTACAAAACGTTTTGTGCCTGAAAACATTTCAAGCAAAACTTTAATTATTACAGAACACGAAAATTCATTGATAGAATTGGTTACTTTGCATCCGGCACCTGTTGTTGATTTGGAGTTTGCAAAAGTAAAGGATAAAACTCCTAAAAAAGAAGCAATTAAATTGGTTGAGTTTTCTCCAATGGCAAATATGAAAGCCAAAGGAAAGAAACTGAGCGATAAAAAAATTAAAGAAGTCAACTTGCGTGAAACTGAAGGTGAAGAGGATGAGGAAGAAGAACACGGAAAAGACGGACTCTCACCAATGGATTTACACCGCAAGGCCATGGAAAAAATAAGCCGAAAAGCCGCTCAGGAATTTATGAAGGGCGATGATAAGGACAAGAAAGACAAGGGTAAAGATGATAAAGGAAAAAAAGGTCAGACTAAACTGTTTGATTAATTTTAACTAAGAGTTTATTTCTACAATCAATAACACTTCTTACACTGCTTGCAGTGGAATTGACCGGTAGCATCTTGTTTAGGTATATTTAATATTCTTCCTTTACATTTTATTAAAACCGCGCAACTTTTCCGACGATGGAAGTTATAACCTCCTACACCATCGCAGATAAATACATTACCCGTTTTCTTAACAGCCACCTTTTTTTTAGCGACAGGTTTTTTAGCTGTGCTTTTTGTGGTTGAGGTTTTTTTTGGCGTTTGAGCGTTTAATTCAGAAGTCCCTGAAATAAGCAAAAATGTAAAAAACAGTGCTGTTAAAATTCTTCTTTTACTCATGGTTCAAATATAAAATTATAATTCAATTCTTAAATATTACAAACACTCACAATAATAAAAAAAGCTATGCGAGCTTTGCGCCTCCTTCGTGTTCTTTTCGGTTAATTGTATTATGCTCCGCAATTACTCGCTACAGTATCAATAATAGTTAAATACCATTTCCCATTTATAAAAGAGAGATAAAAAACCAGCCCGTGTTTTTTTGCAATCTCTGTAAATACAACTTTACGATTAACGTTTTCTGTTGTATTTATTTTATCGAAATCTTCCATGGAGTATTTAACCCCTTCGTTTTTGATTCTGAAATTCATTATATCAGAAATGCGCTTAAACTTTGCACTACTGTCAGCCACAAAGCCCGTATTGTTCCACGCCATACTTCCACAATCAAACTTTGGGGCAGCGCCATATTTTACAAAGTGCTTTTTTACAGACGAGGTATCTTTATAAGGGTAACTTATTTTAAAAGGATTTTTAGTATCCAGTTTTTTTTGATTTGTAAAATCATCAATTGCTCCAGGTCTTGCTACTACATAAAGTCCGGTTTGGGGATTAATATATTTATTAATAGATTTAATATTCTTTTTTGCAAAAGCATTAGCAATTTCGCTACATGTTTTTCTAAATGCTGCTTCAGTTTTCTTGTTTTGACTAAAAGCAAAATAGTTTGTAATTAGTAAGGCTGCGCTAATAATATATTTTTTCATTTTGTAAAAAACCATGGCTCTAAGATAATTTATTTTTTTCTGTTATACCCGCTTTTTCCTTCAAAATACTTGCAAAAGGCTTGCCATAGATTTTACTCTCCAACCACGAAATAATGTCCAGGTAAGCGAAAGCATTTTTCTCAAACGGGTCTTTGGTAAGAGGGATTAACTCATCATGCAATTCTTTAAAGGCTTTGGTGGTTTGCGCAGGAGAATTAATATTTGGCGCCTTTTTACGAATGAACCTAAGAATTATATCTTCAAATTTGTAAAGTCGCTTACGTTTATATAAAAATCGGTAAGCTGAACGTACTGTGTATTCAAGCAAATCCTGTTTTCCCATTTCAAACTGTACCATAATCCTTAGAATACGCGCAAAGGCAAGTATGTCGGCGCGCGGACTCAAATCACTCATGTCAATTAATTCCTGCAAATATTTATTAGATGCAATATAATTACCTGCACAAAATTGCACACATGCGCAGGAGAAGCTGTGCGTTAAGTGTTGGTTTTGGATATTAAACTGCACCTCGCCAGAGGAAAGTTTACCTTCCATAACTTTTATCAAAGCCAATCCTTTTTCGAATTCCCCTGTCATGGGGTACATACTTAATAAAAGATTGTGGGAAGAATAAAATTTTCGATTTTTAAGAATTTGTGTTTTTACAGGAATTGCTTCTATTTTTTCTGCCACCGCAGCAACTTCCTTATATAAGTGAAGGTTGTTTAGTAATACTATTTTATTATGTAAAACGTTGATGTACGATTTGGGCATTTCTGTAACCATGTGTGGATGCTCTTCTACCAACGAAATAAGCGCATTTGTTTCAATCAGCGCTTGTTCATAATCCTTGTTCATAAAACTGAGTGCTGTTTTTGAAGTATAAAAATTCCATGCGGCAGAAAACTGCCCGGGAGCTTTTTTTAACTTGCTTGTAACTTTGAGCCCGAACATTTCATCCAGACTTTTTTTACTTCTTACAAAACATCCTTTTGTGAGCCGCTGTGAAATGCGGACTGTAATAGTTTCCTGCTCAATCCTAGAATTTAAATCTTGTATTACAGCATGCATTTCTGTAAAAATAGATTCAATACTTTCTTCCGTAGTTCCGGCGAAAGAGGTTTCCCTATAAAGAAAAAGTTCCTTGTGCATGAGTTCAAGTGAAAGTTCACTAAATTGATATTTTTTTGCTTTTTCTTTTGTAGAAATAATAATTTCCCTGGCTTGGTCAAAAAGTCCTTTCTCTGTAAGTATATCTATGTAATGCAATTGTTCGCGTATTTCTGCTTCAGCTGTTTTCCCTGCATGAAAAGCATGTAGGGCATGAAGTATTAATTTGTATAAAAAATGCTTATTAAAACGGTAGTGTTTTGCAAAACCTTCACTTTTATTTTTTTTCGAGAAATTTTTTTTCATCATAAACCGTCAACACTTCCAGTTTTTTAAACATGCGCACACTATTGTTCTGGGCGCCCATTGTATGCCTTGCTGCATATATAGAAAAGTACCTTTTCTCGCTTCCGCTTAGCGAATGTATCAGTTTAAAGAGGTGGTCATTATCGGCAGACATCTAACAAAAATTTAAGCTAATTAGGCAGTTAATATAGGGCTATTATTTGAATATACTAATTTCAGACACCTAACGATTTTGATATTATGTATTGGGGTTCAGAGTACTCTAAACGAACTTAGCAGTAGATAAAAAGGGCACTATGAAAAAATTAACTCTAATTCTTTTTGTTGCAATTCTATCCTTAACAGGTTATGCGCAGCAAAATGCTTCAAGCACGGCAAACAGCTGGACAAAAAAGAACCCTTTTGAACAAAAGGTTTTCATAGAAAATAAGGGACAGTATTTACTTGATGAAAAAGCTGTAAACGCAAACGATATACTTTTTGCTGCAGAAATTGGCCATCAGGTTTATTTAAAAAAAACTGGGTTTATTTGCAGAATGAGTCAGATGGAATTTATGACTGAAGAGGAGGAAAGAAGATTTGAAAAAGCAATGAAGAGCTCGAAAAGTCAAAAGGAAGCAGAAGAAGAGGAAAACGAAAGAGTAAAAAGAATTCCGCATCGGTATGATGTAAATATGGAGTGGGTAGGGGCGAATTCCAATGTTGAAATTGTTGTGGAAGATAAAGTAGAAGAGTATTTTAACTTTCTTAATCCAACCAATCGCACAAAAAGTATTGAGCGAGTTGCCGGATATAAAAAAGTAATCTACAAAAATCTGTATCCCGGAATTGATGTTGTTTACACTTTTCATCCTGAAACGGGATTAAAATACAATCTTATACTGCACCCGGGCGCTGATGCTTCGCTTGTAAAAATGAAATACACCGGAGCAAAAAAAGTGTACAAAGATGATGCGGGAAATATTTGCTTCACAACTTCTGTCGGAATAATGACTGATAAAGCTCCTGAAACTTTTTATGAAAATAGTCAAGAGAAAATTGCATCTAGTTTCAATTTAAAAAATAATGAGGTAACATTTATTCTTGGGCATATGATAATACTAAAACAGTAATCATTGATCCATGGATGAACAGCAGTTTGGTTCCTTCCTGCACAGTAGTTGAAATAAGTTCTGATGCAGCGAATAATGTTTACATATACGGTTATGTTGGTACAACAGGGGGCCAAACTGCACTTGGACAATATGAGCAAAAGTACAATGCTGCCGGAGTACTTCAGTGGACGTTTAACTTTACATCTGCAATGAAATTTATTGACGCCACAGGAGATATTGCGGTAGATCCTTCAGGTAATTCATTTGTAACATGCGGATTTTGGTCTATTGGTTATTTCTTTGCCGATTGTGCACATCCAAAACTTGATCCTTCCGGTTCTTTGATGTATAATTTTGTTAGTCCTGTATTATATGAAAACTGGAGAATTGCTTTTAATTGCGATTACTCTAAGTTAGTACAACTTGGAGTTGGAGCAGGTTGCTGTAACGTTGGCCAAGGTGATATTATAAATACAACTACCGGAGCAGAGTCAGGTATGTTTTCTCCACCTAATGTGGGCGATATTGTTACGGCATCTTATGGAAAAAATGGAAATTTATATTTTATTTCAGTAATAGACGCAATGTTATTGTTACAGGAGCGGGAGCTTGCAACGAAAAAGATACAGCAGTTGTAATTATTCCTAACGGAGCATTACTAACTTCTGTAGCAACACCAACAAATGTTTCTTGTAACGGAGGAAATAACGGTTCTGCAATCGCAACGGTTGTAGGAGGAACAGGAATAATTACTTATTCATGGAGCCCTGGCGGACAAACAACACAAACTGCAACAAATCTTACTGCCGGAATTTATACAGTTTATGTTACTGATGGAAGTGGTTGCAGCGGAACACAAACTGTTTCTATTACTCAGCCAACAGCGCTAACATCAACAGTTAGTTCAACTGGAACAACTTGTGGCGGAAATAACGGAAGCGCAACTGTAACTGTAACAGGTGGAACAGCAGCTTATACTTACAACTGGATTCCTTCAGGACAAACTACGCAATCAATTAATAATAGTGCAGCAGGAAATTATTCTATAACAGTAACGGATGCAAAAGGTTGTGTGTCGAGTAATACAATAAATATCGCCGCTTCCGGAAATGGTGCTGTTACAGTTGGTAACATATGACGAAGATAGGGTTGTAATTCGGGCTCATCTGACCGAATTTAGCTATAGTTAAAAACTAAAGCTCATGAAAAACCTAATAACACTTCTGTTTGTTGCTATTGTTGCAATAACAGGTCGCGCTCAATGTACTTGTAGCAGTTTGGGTCCTGAATTAGTAGTTAATGGTGATTTCAGTTCTGGTAATACAGGTTTTCAAACAACATATTCTTACGCAATGACTGCATGGTCCGATAATTATGGAATTGCAACAAACGGTTACAATCCAAATCCGGGTTCATGGATAGCGTGTGCTGACCATACTACCGGCAGCGGAAATTATATGTGGGCAGATGCCTCTTCAAGTAATTTTAACATGCCAATTTGGGGCGAAACAGTAACTGTATTACCAAACACCAATTACGTTTTTTCTTTTTGGATGTCAAACGTAAATGGCGATTCAATTTCTTGTCCTCCTGGAAAAGTTCAATTTTCAATTAATGGTGTTACTTTTGGTACTCAGCTAACAGCTCCTAACGCCTCTTGTGTTTGGGTTCAAAACTGTGTTGTTTGGAATTCAGGAAGTGCAACTTCTGCCAATATCAGTATCCTTAACCAAAACGCTTTTTTCTCGGGTAATGATTTTGGGTTTGATGATTTTTCTTTTAAGGAGTGCAAGAATGGCTGCACTATTACAGCTATCATAGGCCCTAATGCAATAATCTGTAAAAACGGGAGCGCACAACTAACAGCTTCTGCAACGGGTGCAACTTCCTATTCATGGAAACCTGCTGCGGGTTTAAATAATACAACTATTGCTAATCCTGTTGCATCACCAACTGTAAATACAACGTATACAGTAATAATTTCAAACGGACAATGTGATGATAGTGCAATGGTAACTGTTCTTATAAGCCCCGATCCAAACGCAGTTGTAAGTGCTAATTCTATTATGTGCAGCAATAGCAGTTCACAATTAATTGCATCGGGTGGAAGTTCTTATTCGTGGCAACCTGCTGCAGGTTTAAGTAACAGCACAATTTCTAATCCAATTGCTACCCCAACTATAACTACAATTTATACAGTTACTGTATTTAGTGGTTCATGCAGCGATACAGGAGTTGTTGCTGTAACGGTTATGCCTGCGCCAGTTGCAGTTGTAGGACCAAATCAATCTGCTTGTCAGGGTTCATCAGTTCAATTAATCGCAAGTGGAGGCAATAATTATTCCTGGCTTCCTTCAAACGGAGTAAGTAATCCTACTATTTCTAATCCGGTTGTTTCTCCAATGAATTCTACTGTTTATACCGTTACAACAACGAATGGTCTTTGTTCAACAAGTGCTTATATTACAGTTACAATAGTTACTCCTCCTACAGCTATCATAAATACAAGCAGTATTTCTGAAGATAACACAGCGCCAATGACGGTTAATTTTACAAACGGAAGCTTAGGTGCCACCAATTCTATTTTTACAATGGTTAATCCTGTTACAAATTCGTATACTTCCAATTTTTCGTACACGTATACTGAGCCAGGACTTTACAATGTAAATTTATGGGTGACAAACGCTGCGGGATGTGTAGACTCAACAGTGGTAACAATTGAAGTAAAACCAACTTCAGGAATTTATGTTCCTAATGCATTTACACCTAATTCCGACGGATTAAACGAACTTTTTAAAGTAGAATCGTACGGTATTTTAGAATTTGAAGCTTTCATTTTTGATCGCTGGGGTCAACTGGTTTACAAATGGAAAAATGTTGAAGGAGGCTGGGATGGAACTTACAAAGGCGATTTAGTTCAGGAAGATGTGTACGTGTGGGTGGTTAAAGCAAGAGGCATTGATGGCACACATTATAATCCAAAAGGACATGTTAGTGTAGTGAGGTAATTAATTACGCAAACCCTTTTTAAAATAACCGTCTGCTAAAATATCTTTTTCTTTAATATTAAGCATTGATAAATAATGTTCACATTGTTTTTGCAAATATTCGGTATCAAATTTCCCATCCGCATCAATAGCTTCTATCTCTATAAAATAGTCGTTCGTGTCGGTTTTGTCCAAATGAATTTTCACGTTATCAATAAAGAAAATTTTTCTTTCTTTTTTAAATTCGCCAATTACTTCGCGCGTGCCATACAAAGAATTAATTTTCTTTTTATCGGGGTTTGCCTGAAAAACATAAACTCTTGTCTGCATAAGCGTGTTCGCTTTTGCACGTTCGTAATGAATAAGAATGTTTTCTAAATTACCTTGTCGTAATTTTAATTTACCTACCGCTGTATTAAAATAAACATCGTTTTGCACATCTGTTCCTATAAATTTAGCTCCGTTTTTTAAAAGAATTTTTTCAAGCATGGCAGGATTATTGCATTTAGCTTTAACAGAAAAATCTTTGTATAAATCGAGGTTTAACATAATAGACATTATATAAGTTAATTTATTATTGCTTTATTTCTGTTTTTCACTCT
>CAZZEI010000123.1:0-9307 GCA_964653165.1 uncultured Flavobacteriaceae bacterium
CCGCAACAATAACTGCTCCTGTTGGAGCTCTTTGCGCAGGAACAAATAATTGTTTTACTGTAACCGCTACGGATGGCGGTACTACTCCAACTTTTCAGTGGGATATTAATGGTGGAGCCGACCCCAGTATAATAAACACACTCTGCTCATCTACATTAAATAATAACGATGTTATTTCCTGTACCGTCACCTCAAACGCTCAGTGTTTGGCTGCAAGTACCGTTGTGACTTCATTTACTGTAACCATTACCCCCACTGTTGTTCCTTCAGTAGCTATTGCTTCTGATGATACAAGCATCTGTGCAGGTACATTAATAAATTTTACTGCAACTCCAACAAATGGCGGAGTCACTCCTGCTTTTCAATGGCAAATTAATGGCTTAATCGTTGGTGCAAATTCTCCAAACTTCAGTTCATCTACTTTAAATAATAACGATACAGTTATTGTTATATTAACTTCTAATGCAGCTTGTGCAGTTCCTTCAACTGCAACTTCAGATAGTTTAATTTTTGTTGTAACGCCAACCGTTGTTCCAACAGTAGCTATTACCCAAGATGTTGCTAATCCTTTTTGTGCAGGAACAACAGTCAATTTTACTGCTACTCCAACAAATGGCGGAGGAACACCGGTTTTTCAATGGGATATAAACGGGATACCTGCTGGTTCAAATTCTCCTAACTTTAGTTCTTCAACATTGGCTAACAATGATGTTGTTTCTATCACACTTACTTCAAATGCAGTTTGCGCTACTCCTACTACTTCTACAAGTTCTTATACCGTACTTGTTAATGCTCCTGTGGTTCCAAGTGTAACAATAACGCCAGACCCTGCAAGTGCTTGCGCCGGAGCTTCAATCACTTTTTCAGCTACTACGACAAATGACGGAACTGCGCCTGTATTTCAATGGGTGGTGAATGGAAGCAATATAGGTATAAGTGATTCAATCTTAACCGCTTTAAGTGGACTTGTTGGAGGAGAATTAGTTTCCGTAATACTTACATCAAATGCAACTTGTATTACTACTCCAACAGCAAATTCAAATACAGTTACTGTAACTATTATTCCTAATCCAACACTATCTATCGTATCAGGAACTGCAACTGTTTGTCCGAATGAAGCAGATACGATTATTGTAACAGCGTCTGCCGGAGCAACTTTTACATGGAGCCCTGTCGCCGGATTAAATACAACTAGCAACGATACAGTGGTAGCTACCAATCTTGCTTCTGGTATTTACACTTATTATGTTACAGCTACACTCAGTGGTTGTAGTACAACCGATTCAGTTAATGTAACTGTTTCTAATGGTATAAACGCTGTAGCAGGACCTCCTCAAACTATTTGTAATGGTCAGACCGCTAACCTATCAGTAGTAGGCGGAACAATATGGGATTGGACACCAATTACAGGAAGTATTGCCTGTGATACCTGTCAAAATACAACTGCTACACCAACTACTACTACAACTTATACGGTTGTTGCAGCATTAGGCGCATGTACAGATACAGTTACACAAACTATAACAGTTATTCCAAATGCTTCTGCTTCTTTTAATGCTACTGTTTTAAGCGCAGGAATTCCGCAAACAATCAGCTTTACAAATACGTCAATAAATGCACTTACTTTTTTCTGGACGTTTGGAGATAATTCAAGTTCTGTATTGCAAACGCCTTCTCCTCACGATTACAATGCTGAGGGAAGTTATACCGTAACATTAATTGCATACGGAGTTAATGGTTGTAACGATACAAACAGTACCGTTCTACTAGTTATTGATAGTGTAGGAATTGTTGTTCCAAACATTTTTACTCCTAACGGAGATGAAATAAATGATGTTTGGAAACCGGGCGTGCATGGAGCAAAAACCTTAGAGTGTACTATTTACAATCGCTGGGGAATACTAGTTTATCAATTTGTAAATACACAGGATCATTGGGATGGCTTTACAACAGGCGGTTTATCTTGCCAGGAAGGAACGTATTATTACATACTTAAAGCTACCGACCGCAATAATAAATCGTACGATTTAAAGGGTTATTTACAACTTATACATTAAGCGGATATTTTACAGGTAAATAAAATATTCTTTAACTACCCCAACGAAACTCTCTTTAGAGGAATAAAAAACATCTCTTTTAATCTTGAACCCGGCAAAATATTAGTTGTAGCAGGTAAAAGCGGCTCGGGAAAAACAACGCTTTTAAAAAGTATTTATGGTCTTACCGATTTACACGAAGGCGAAATTTTATTTGAAGAAAAGAAAGTTCTGGGACCTGCGCACAATTTAATTCCCGGACATGCGGATATGAAATTAGTAAGTACGGGTTATGCCTTATTGGAACATCATACTATTTATGAAAACATTGCCGATGTTTTAGTTGGCTACCATGACGAGTTTAAGCAAAAGAAAATAACAGAATTACTGCGTTTAACCGAAATGCAGGTATTGAGAGATAAAAAAGTAAATACACTGTCTGACGGGCAAAGACAACGCGTTGCGCTGGCAAAAGCATTGTGTTTATTTCCTAAGTTATTATTGCTTGACGAGCCTTTTAGTAATTTGGATATCATTGTAAAAGAAAAAATTTTCACCTATATAAAAAAGAAACTCAAACAACATGGTTCTTCATGTATTATTGTTTCGCACCGCCTTGATGAGGTTTTAAAAACAGCTGATTATTTAGGTATCGTTAAAAACGGAAAACTTGTTCAATTAGACAGCTGGCGCACCATAAAGAGAACCCCCGTAAACAAATACGTCGAAAATTTAATAAAACTTAAATAACCGTGTTTCTTAAGCCTTTTGTGCTCCTTTAATGAATAACCCCGAGGCAGAGCCTCGATGTATCCTAAAAAAAGTCGCCACAGATTCTCAGATTGTTGTCTGTGTTAATTGTTGTAAAAAATAATCTGCGAATCTGTGGCAAAAAAAAGAAAACTATAAAATGAGCCACGAGCCAGAGCCACGAGGAATTCTTTAGATTAAAGACAAAATGAGGCCAAAAAACAGCAATTTTTCTGTTTTTCAGGTTGTTTAGCTCTAAATATTTTGTTATTTTTGGTCTCACTATTATGAAAAGGTTTTTAGTATATACTGTCTCACTTATTACATGCCTGTACTTTTTGTTTGCCGGCAATATTTGCCTTTTTTCCAAAGTCAACAAAAGCTATGTTATAGAGATTTTTGATATAGATGAAGATGCTGCTGAAAAAGACGGAAAAACGGAAAAAGAAGGTGGTAAAGAAGACAAATTTGATGAAGAAAATTTCTTAAGTCAAAATGATATGCTATTACCAACCAAAGTTCTTTCAGCACTTGATTTATTATTTCCCGAAAACGGCTTTTCTTTGCCCACACCTTCGTTTGAAATAAGCTCCCCTCCCCCAAAAGCATAATTTTTTTATTAAAAAATCACCCGGTAACTCCTATGGGATTGGTTTGTCAATTACTTAATTTTTAATTTAAAATAAAACCAAAATGTTCAAATATTTTAAAAGCGACCTAAAAGCAGGGATAGTGGTTTTTCTTGTAGCTCTACCCCTTTGTTTGGGTATTGCCTTGGCACAAAAAGCTCCATTATTTTCGGGAATTATATCCGGCATAGTAGGAGGTATAATTGTAGCCTGTATCAGCGGTTCGCGCCTTAGTGTTAGCGGGCCTGCAGCGGGCTTAACTTCAATTGTGTTAGCTGCTGTTGCCACACTAGGTAGCTTCGATGCTTTTCTATTAAGCCTAGCACTTGCAGGGGTGTTTCAAATTATTCTAGGTGTTATTAAAGCCGGTATTATAGGGCATTATATTCCTTCTTCAGTAATTAAAGGAATGTTGGCAGCCATAGGTATTATTTTAATCATTAAACAAATCCCGCACTTGGTTGGATATGATGCCGACCCTGAAGGTGATGAAACATTTGAACAGGCAGACGGACAAAACACATTTTCCGCTTTAAAAAACATGTTTAATTATATAAGTTTTGGTCCTATTATTATTGGTGTTCTATCGTTGGCTACCCTGATTATATGGAATAGCAAAAAAATAAAAAATATTTCATGGCTTAAAATGATTCCTGCACCTCTTATGGTAGTGCTGCTTGCTGTTTTAACTAATATGGTATTTATAAACTTTTTACCTGATTTAAAAGTAAAAGATGAACACATGGTTGTTTTACCACAGATACAGTCGGCTGGTGATTTGTTCTCAAATTTAACTTTTCCCGATTTTTCTAAATTAAACTCTTGGCTCATTTATCAAACCGCATTTCTTATTGCTGTAGTAGCCAGCCTGGAAACTTTACTAAATGTTGAAGCCGTAGATAAATTAGATCCCGAAAACAGAATGTCTCCGTCAAACAGAGAATTAATAGCACAGGGCGTGGGAAATTTGGTATGTGGCCTTATTGGCGGCTTACCGGTTACGTCTGTTATTGTAAGGAGCTCTGCAAATATCAGCGCAGGTGCAAAATCACAACTCTCATCAATAATTCATGGTGTTTTATTCTTGGCGGCTATTTTTTTAATACCGGGTTTACTAATGAATATACCACTCTCTTGTCTGGCGGCTATTTTAATTTATACGGGCTATAAACTTACCTCGCCAAAAATTTTTAAATCAGTTTTCAAAATCGGAAGAGAACAATTTATTCCTTTTATAATTACCATTGTTGTTATGCTGATTACCGACCTTTTAAAAGGCGTTTGCGTGGGCATGGTGGCTGCTGTAATTTTTATCTTACAAAATAATTACAAAACCCCCTATAAACTGTTTGAAGAAGTGAAAGAAGGGAAAAGATACTTTTTTGTAAAATTTTCGCAACAAATAACTTTTATTAATAAAGGAAAAATTGCACAGCTGCTACACACAATACCTTCAGGCTCTACAATAATATTAGATGCTGGGCAAACCCATTTTATGGATAAGGACATAATTGAATTAATTAACGAATTTAAAAAATCTGCGAAGTATAATAAGATTGAAGTAACCACTGAAGGTGTTGCCGAAATGGGAACTATGTCTGATGTCTAAAAGAGCTGTAATATAATCTTATAGAATTGAAATAATTTTATAAGATTAACGAAAAACAGCATTCAAAAAAACAAGAAACTATGGAAAAAAGTTATAAAAGACTAATTGATAGAAACCTGAGATTTTCCATGCAAAGAAAATTAGATGACCCTGAGTATTTTAAAAAATTGGCCTTAGGTCAAACTCCGGAATATTTATGGATAGGTTGAAGCGATAGTCGTGTGCCTGCTAATGAAATTACAAATACAACTTCGGGTGAAATATTTGTACACAGAAACATTGCAAACATGGTAATATTAACCGATTTTAATATGCTGAGCGTGGTTGCATACGCAGTTGAAGTATTAAAAGTCAAACATATCATTGTATGTGGTCATTATGGTTGCGGAGGAATTAAAGCAGCTATGACCGGCAGTACTCATGGCATTGTAGATTATTGGTTAGTAAATATAAAGGCAGTATACGCAATGCATAGACAAGAGCTTGAAGCAATTGCTGATTTGGACAAGCGTTCTGATAGATTGACTGAGTTAAATGTAATTGAACAGGTTAAAAATTTGGCCAAAACAAAAACAGTTCAAAGAGCGTGGAAGGCAAGTCAATTGCAAATACATGGCTGGGTATACCTAATGAATAGTGGATTGATAAACGACTTAAAAGTATTGCATGACGAAAAGGGAGATATAGACCCTATTTTCAGGTACGATATTTAAAAAAACTTAGTTTTCAGGATAACTCACGGATTTACTTTTCCCTTTGTTTGCTTTTCCCTTTGTTTGCTATTTCCTTAATTTTTTTAATTACGTTGTCAGGTAAAACCGGATACAGCAATTGCCCAATGTAGTTTTTTGGAAATTGTTCTTGAATACCAAATTTTTCAGGTTCATGGTTAGGACAAATGTATGTTCCAAAAATAATATCCATAAGAGGTGAAATGTTTGCATAATTTCCGGCATTTCTATTTAAGTCGTGATGCCAATGATGAAGTTCGGGCGAACCAATAAGCATTCTTAACGGCCCCAGTGATAAACGAACATTTGAGTGTATATATATTGCCCAAATACCACGAAAGGCAATTAAACCTGCAAGTGTCTCAAGCGGGAAGCCAAGGATGAATGCTGGTAAATTAATTAATCCAACAGTATATATCGAGTCAAGTGGGTGCTCTCTATGCGCAGCTAACCAGTCGAGATGCTCTGCACTGTGATGTACCTTATGAAATCGCCAGAGAAATCCAACTTTGTGTTGAAGTCTATGCCCCCAGTATATTATGAAGTCGCTTAGTATTACAACTTCAATTGTTTGCAACCACCAAGGTTGGCCGCTAACTTGTTGTTGGAAATTTTCAGGAACAATATCCATCAACCAAAAACTAAAATAACTGAGTGCCCATAAAACTAAAGCGCTCCATAAAAGATATTGCCCTAAAAAGAAACATAAATCCATAAACCATTTAGGTCTAAAAATTCTTTGATTTGATTTAGCGGGAAATACTTTTTCCATTGGTATAAATACCAAAATCAAAAAAAGTAAGCTTAATCCGGTTGCCTCAAGTAATTTGTAAAAATCCATGTTTATGATAAATACTATTTAGGATTTATTATTTAGGTGGTGTATGGCAAATTTGCACGCCAAACCTTCTTCTCCTTTGGAGAAGACCGAGATGAGGCTAAAAAAACGCGAATTTGTCATACACCCTATTTAGGATTTACTTTAGTAGTATCTTTTTTCTGCTTTGGTTTGAAAATAATTCCTGATTTAGAGCTGCCCATAATATGTACTTCTTCATGCGTTGAATCAGCCATCTTTTCTTGGGTTGAATTTTTCGATTTAGTAGTTTGTGTCTTCTTGGGCTTAGTATTAGTTGGTTGTTTCGACTGTTTTGCTTGATTTGTAATTGGGGTATCAACTATATTTACAATTACCATGTTATTAGTTGTTATTTCAGTTGCGCTTTCTTTTTGATTATTTTGTGTTGTATTATCACGCTGAGCAAATTTTTCAAATGCTCCGCTTTTATAAGCAACAAAACTTGCTAATAGAATAACAAAACCGGATAATGTTGCTGCCCTTAGTAGTTTGGTGAATTTCATGAGAATACGTTTTATCGTTGATGAAGAGTAAAATTAATAAAAAAATGATGAGTTTTACTATCAGTCTGTTAACTCAGGTGCCTAACGGATGTTATAATACAAAAAAAACAGAAATCAACTATGTCTAGGCGAAGACATTTTTACGGTAAAATTACTCAGATAAAATAACACGTGTTACAAATTATTAACACGTTACAATTTCAAAAGGGCGTAAGCAATTGTTAGAATTACTCCGATTAAAATAAAAATTATTACCGTCTCCCTTTTTTTACTTTGAAGTTCCTGTTTTCTGCTTAGAACTCTCATGTCTTTTAGCATGGCTTGTTTTTATTTTTTATCTGGTAATTATTCTCAAAAATATAAACATACTCTGAATTGATAAAACTTTGTTTAAAAAAAAGCCAAATCAATGATTTATAACGATAAATGCATGCTTTTAAGGTGCTAAACCAAATTAAAAAAGGCAAAACTAATTATCCGGAATACGATTGAGGAGTTAGAGAAGAGTAAATAATCCTATTGGGCTTTTTAAACGCCCTCCCTCTGTCACATCAGCGTGGAAATAATACAGCATATTACTTGCAATTGTCAACAATAAATAATAGAATTTTTTTTACAATATAAAATTAAACTACTTATAAGATAAATCCTAAAAACAAAAATCCCTCACATTTCTGTGAGGGATCTTGTATTCTAATTCTCTCCCTAGGGAAAGACCGTTCCGCTAAGCGGAACAGTGAGGGCGGCTGTTACACCTCCTCCTCTACACTCTCTTCTTTAGAAGCCATTAGTTGTTCGTATTCTTCTTTTGAACCTACGATTAGTTTATCGTATTGACGAATACCTGTACCTGCAGGTATTAAATGTCCAACGATAACGTTTTCTTTTAGGCCCATTAAATAATCGGTTTTTCCGTTTACTGCAGCTTCATTCAACACTTTTGTTGTTTCCTGGAACGATGCAGCCGAAATCCAACTTGCAGTTTGTAACGATGCACGTGTGATACCTTGCAATACAGGGTTAGCTGTTGCAGGCACCGCCTCGCGCGATTCAACCTGTTTGTTGTCTTTACGTTTTAAAGACGAATTAATATCGCGCAATCTGCGTGATGAAATAATTTGTCCGGCTTTAACTTCGTTAGAATCACCAGGCTCAACAACTACTTTCATTCCAAACAAACTATCGTTCTCTTTCATGAAAACAATTTTGTTAATCATTTGTTTCTCTAAGAAAATAGTATCTCCCGGATCTTCAATTTCAACTTTACGCATCATCTGACGCACAATTGTTTCAAAGTGTTTATCGTTCAGTTTTTGTCCCTGCAAACGATATACCTCCTGAATTTCATTCACAATGTATTCCTGCACTGCAGTTGGACCTTTGATAGAAAGAATATCTCCCGGAGAGATAGAACCATCCGATAAGGAATCGCCTGCGCGTACAAAATCATTTTCCTGAACTAATATGTGTTTAGATAACGGAACTAAATATGTTCTGCGTTCTGCAATTTTAGATTCGATAATAACCTCGCGGTTACCACGCTTAATTTTTCCGAAAGAAACAATACCGTCAATTTCAGAAACTACAGCAGGGTTACTTGGGTTACGCGCTTCAAATAATTCGGTAACACGTGGAAGTCCACCTGTAATATCACCTACTTTACCTGTAACACGCGGAATCTTAACTAAAATTTTACCCGGTTCAATTTTCTCATCGGCGTTAACAACAACGTGTGCACCAACAGGGATGTTGTACGATTTTAGAATGCCACCTTTTTTGTCGGCAATCTTAATCATAGGGCTCTTAGTTTTATCTCTGCTCTCTGTAATTACTTTTTCTTTAAATCCGGTTTGCTCATCGGCTTCTTCGCGATACGTAACACCTTCTTCAATGTGCTCATATTCTACGCTACCACCAAACTCAGAAACGATTACCGCGTTGTAAGGATCCCAATCGCAAATCAATTGTCCTTTTTTCACTTTATCGCCCGGCTTAATGTATAATTGCGAACCGTATGGAATATTACCTGTAGTAAGCGTAATACCTGTGTTAGCATCAGAAATACGAATCTCGGTAGAACGTCCAATGACAACAGTTACTTTTTGTCCGTCGGCGTTAACACGACCTACTGTGCGTAACTCGTCAATATCAGCAATACCATCGTGCTTAGCTTCCAATTTAGAAGATGCT
>CAZZEI010000124.1:0-9234 GCA_964653165.1 uncultured Flavobacteriaceae bacterium
AAAAGAAGGAAGATGAAAGTCTTCCTTCTTTAAATCTTTATCGGACAACAGTGTAAACTATATTATGTTTTGATGAGTCATCAACGGTAACCATACAAATGCCTGGTAATACTTGTGCTTTGCCAATAAAGGCAACACATATTAATGCAAATAAAATAGAGTAGATTTTTTTCATAGAAAGTGGTTTTTATAGTTTTTTAGTAAGTAAATGTAGCAATTAAATTCTAAATTCTAAATTTGCCACATGCCCATATTAATTAACGGAAAAGAAGTTTCAGAACAAATACAGCTTCAAATTGCTGCAGAAGTAGTGAAATTCAAACAATCAGGAGGTAAAACCCCACATTTAGCCGCTATTTTAGTAGGAAATGACCCGGCAAGTCAAACTTACGTAAACGCAAAAATAAAAGCCTGCGAAAAAGTAGGTTTTAAATCGAGTTTGGTAAGAATGGATGAAACGGCTACCGAAAAGGAGCTTTTAACAAAAATCAACGAACTTAATAATGATGCTGATATTGATGGTTATATTGTTCAGTTGCCCATTCCAAAGCATATATCTGAACAAAAAGTAATTGAAGCAGTAAAACCAAGTAAGGATGTAGATGGTTTTCATCCTATAAATGTAGGTAGGTTGGTATTAAATTTGCCCACTTATATCAGCGCAACACCGTATGGGATTATTCAGTTGCTTGAACATTATAATATAGAAACAACCGGTAAACATTGTGTGATTATTGGCCGAAGTAATATTGTAGGAACACCCATGAGCATTTTAATGGCAAAAAACACACACTTTGCCAATTGCACTGTAACGCTTTGCCATAGCAAAACACGCAACTTAAAAGAACAAACACTACAGGCAGATATTATTATTGCAGCCATTGGCAAACCCAACTTTTTAACCGGAGACATGGTAAAACAGGGGGCTGTGGTAATTGATGTTGGCATTAACAGAATGCAATCAACTGAGACTAAATCGGGTTTCAAGCTGGTTGGAGATGTAAAATTTGATGAAGTAGCTCCGAAATGTTCCTATATAACACCGGTTCCCGGGGGTGTAGGGCCTATGACTATAGCCGCTTTGCTCAAAAACACGCTTTTAGCCGCTAAAAAAGAAATTTACACGGCTTCATAAAAAAAATTATTTTTAAGGGATAAATTTTTCGGCTTATGAATATTCATGAATACCAGGGTAAAGAGATATTAAAAAGTTTTGGTGTTACAATCCAAGAAGGCATAGTTGTGGATACTCCTGAACAGGCAGTGAATGCTGCCAAAGAACTGAAAACAAAATATAACAGCGATTGGGTGGTTGTAAAAGCACAAATACATGCCGGAGGAAGAGGTAAGGGGGGCGGTGTAAAGCTGGCTAAAAATTTAGATGAGGTAAAAGAAAAAGCTACTGCTATTATTGGTATGCAATTAATTACTCCGCAAACAGGCGCTAAAGGAAAAAGGGTAAATAAAGTATTAATTGCTCAGGATGTGTATTATCCCGGGGCTAATCCAACAAAAGAGTTTTATATGAGCGTTCTTTTAGATCGCGCTAAGGGACATAATACAATTATTTATTCTACAGAGGGTGGTATGGATATTGAGCATGTTGCAGAACATACCCCTGATAAAATCTGGAAAGAAGAAATAGATCCCAAGGTAGGACTTCGTGATTTTCAATGCAGAAAAATTGCTTTTAATTTAGGCTTAAGTGGAAACGGATTTAAAGAAATGACAAAATTTGTAGCTAATCTTTATAGAGCATATGAAGGTATTGATGCTTCTTTATTTGAGATAAATCCGGTACTTAAAACTTCCGACGACAAAATTATTGCTGTAGACAGCAAGGTGTCGTTTGATAATAATGGCCTGTATCGCCACCCTAATTATGAGGCATTGCGCGATTTAAGCGAAGAAGACCCAACAGAAGTTGAAGCAAGAAATGCCGAACTAAACTACGTAAAATTAGATGGTAATGTTGGTTGCATGGTAAATGGTGCAGGTCTTGCAATGGCTACAATGGACATTATTAAGCTTAGTGGTGGCGACCCTGCTAATTTCCTTGATGTTGGGGGTACTGCAAATGCCGAACGCGTAGAAAAAGCTTTCCGTATAATATTGAGAGACTCCAATGTAAAAGCTATTTTAGTCAATATTTTTGGGGGAATTGTACGGTGTGACAGGGTTGCTCAGGGTATCATTGATGCTTATAAAAATATGGGCACGATTCCTGTACCAATCATTATCAGGCTTCAAGGAACCAACGCTGTAGAGGCCAAAAAGCTCATAGATGCATCGGGTTTAAAGGTATATTCGGCCATACAATTGCAGGAAGCCGCCGATTTAGTTAAAAAATTAATAAATAATTAATAGATTTGCTTAATTATTAGAGTATGAAAAAAATCCTATCAAATAGACTATCGCTTTTAGCCTTGAGTACAACGCTTTTATTAGCGTCATGCGGTAACGGTAATAAAACCGAAGGCGAAGAAGATCACTTAGCAGATACAACAAAAGTTGATACTACTGCTGCGAATAACAACATTTCATCAAACGAAATGTCGTATCAAATTCCTTCTCCAAAGGAAATGTTTTATTTCATCAGGCAGGTAGGTGGCAAAAACAATAAACGTACCGATGTGCTTAACAGCCCCGATAACGCTAAAACGTATAGCGAGCCTAAAACAAAAGCAGTAAACTTTGGTATTTACAGTTGCGATCTTACCTATTGTTCTATTTTTGAAATAGGCACCGAAGCACTTAAATATTTTAAAGTCGTAAAACAATTAGGAGATGCAATTGGTGTTGCCTCAAGTATACCACCCGATATGCTAAAAAGGTTGGAAAAGAATATGGGTACCCCCGATTCGTTAGTTGAAATTGCTGATGATATGTATTTTTCATCTTTCGAAACATTGCAAAATGGACAACAGGGTAATACGCTGGCATTAGTTGTTGCCGGAGGTTATATAGAGGGTCTTTACATTGCCACAAGTTTAATTAAGTACGATAAAAATAATCCTGCCATAGAGCGTATTGCAGGAGAAAAATTTACACTTGAAAATATCATTGATTTCATGAAGAAATATGAAAGTGATGCTGCTGTGAAAGAAGTAATAGCAAAACTTACTGAACTAAAAGTTGCTTTCGAAGAACAGGTAACCGAAAAGAAAGTAGAAAAAGCAACGGTAAAAGATGAAAAGGGTCCAAAAGTACTTGGTGGAGGAGAAGAACTTTTAATGACTGAAGCTCAGTACAGAGTAATTTCAGAAAAAGTAGCAGCAATCAGAATTTCATTTACAGGTAAATAATAAAATCAATAAACATGAAATCGCAGATTCACAAATACATTAATTTTAAAAATAAAGTTATGCGTAAAAAAATATTTTTTATACTCACAATCAGCCTAAGTCTTAACAGTATAATTGCTCAAAGCAGCGTATGCGGTCAGTTTCATAAAACAGAATGTATCATTGAAGGTACAAAGGCCGATAGAAAACTGTTTCAGTATAACGCCCAATCTAAAAGCGGTTTGTTTTCGCAAGGCTCTACTTCTAAAATGCGTTGCGTAGTATATAAAGGCATGGATTACCGCATGACCGTTTGTGGCGAAACTACACTTGGAGAAAAAATTAATTTCAAAATTTTTGATGGTCGTACACACGAATTATTATTTGACAGCCAAAAAAATGAAGATACACATCAGTTTGAGTTTGAGGCGGGTTCTACACGCCAATTGGTTATTGAACTTACAGTGCCTACAGGCGAAGTAAAAGAAGAAAAAGGGAAGCCAATGGATGCTGCTTGTGTTGGAATGTTAATAGAACATAAGGTTACGGATAGAAAAGGATTTTCGCAGTACTAATATATCTTTTGCCATTTTAAAGCCCCGATTCTTTATGAATATGGGGCTTTTTATTTTTCTGACTTGAGAACGCAATAATTAAACTATTTGCAAACCACCAACTTATTATTATTAATCACACCAAATGCTTTTCCGGTGAAAGAATAACCTATAAACGGAGTGTTCTTGCTTTTAGAAACGATGTGCTTTTCGGTAAATTCCCATTTTAAATCGGGATTAAATAAAGTAAGGTTGGCTTTCTCACCCACTTTTACCGAGGGGACATTTAGCCCCAAAATTTTCCTTGGATTAATACTGAGTTTCTCAACCAGTTTCTCGTTTTCAATTTTCTCTTTCATAGCTGTGTTAGCAGCAGCATACGCAGTTTCAAGTGCAATCATTCCAAAAGCTGCGTGATCAAACTCTACGTCTTTGTTTTCTATATCTTCCGGACAATGATCGCTAACAATAACATCAATAACATCATTTATAACGGCACGTTTTAATGCTTCTGTTTCTGATTTGTCACGTAGAGGCGGTGTGACTTTAAAATTTGTATCAAACTCTTCCAACTGTCCATCGTGCAACAGTAATTGATGTGCTGCAATTCCTGCACTAAGTTGTAAGTTTTTGTTTTTAGCTTGTTTTATAAAATCAATACTATGCTTACCTGAAATTGTTGGTATGTGCATTTTTCCACCGGCGTAAGCAAGCAAATTAATATTTCGCTGTACCATCAATTCTTCTGCAATAGCAGGTATTCCTTTTAAACCCAGGTGAGTTGAAGTTTCACCTTCGTTCATTTGTCCTCCCGCTGTTAAACTTCCTTCTTCGCAGTGTGTTATAATAAGTGTGTTGGTGTTTTGTGCGTATTGAAGCAATCGAACTAATAATCCTGAATCATCAATAGGATGTTTATAATCGGTAAAAGCAATTGCACCCGCCTGCTTCATATCATACATCTCTGTCATCTCTTTTCCTTCGCTATTTTGCGTTAAGCATCCCGCGGGAAAAACATCTACCACATTATTTTTGCAGGAGTTTATTACATACTCTATTTGTGATTTTGTATGTAGCGGCGGATTTGTTGCCGGCATTAAACAAACACCTGTAAACCCTCCTTGTGCTGCAGCACGCATTCCGCTTTGCAGATCTTCTTTATATTCATATCCTGGGTCACAAAAATTTGCCTGCATATCAAACCAACCCGGAGAAACATGCAGGTTTTCGTGCTCAATAATTTTTACGCTTTTATCAGCTTTTAAGTCTTTTCCTATTTGCACAATATTTCCGTGCTCAATAAGTATATCTACAGTTTTGCCTTTGTGCGGAGAGTTTATGTCAACCACTTTCGCGTTTTTAATTAAGTAGCTCATTATCGCATGAATTTAATTAGTGCTGTTTCTGCAAGCAGTAACAACAGGGTTAAAAGTACAAAGAGTTTCCATAAACGAGTTCCTCCGCCAATATCTGCTAAGGAGGATTTAAAATTTCCTGAGCCCGCTTCAACTATGTGTACACGTGGCCAGCCCGATTTTTTTACTAAATCTTCCAGCTCATTTTTAGTGTAACATGTTAAATCGCTTTCCTGTCGTTTGTAATTAAACGCTAATCCCTCCAGTAATTTTTTATCATGCATCAAACTATAATTTCCTGCAACTTCGGGCATTCCATGTGTTAAAACATAACGCGTATTCTCTGTAGTTTTTATTTCTGGAATAAAATCAGTTTTGCTTGTCCCCATTGGACTTGCTCCTAAAGAGTTTTGACTTGCAATATTCATTGGTTTTTCACCGGAAATATTTATCAGACTAACATCTATTAACTCGTTTTTTCCGGAAAAATAATAAAGTGGTGGGGCCGGTCTGCTAAGTATTGCAATTTTAATTAAGGTTGGAACAAACAATGCATGCTTTGCAAAGCTGCTGCTTTTTTCATTAAGCGGAGCACTGCAGATATACAATCTTCCCTTTCCTTTGTTGAATAAACTCAGGAATGATTGTCCGTTAAGTAGTTTTAATAAAATCTCCTCTCCACTGCGCGAATTACTTTGTATAACGTAATGATAATTTATCATTGGCATATCCATGTTCTCTGGAATCTTTTCAAAAACACCCTCGTACAAATTTTTTGGTAAATTTTTACTTTCTATTCTCGATTTAGCTGTATCTTCTTGTAAAAAGGTTGCGGCACTTAGTTGCAAGAAAAAATTATTATACGATTCTTTGTCAGCATCCCGAGCAGGAAAAATTAAAGTGCTTCCACCCGATGAAATAAATTTTTTCAACTCTTGCGAAAGGCCACTGGTTAAACTTTGTAATCCATTTAGCACAATTAAATTTGTTTTGCTGAATTGGGCGTAATCAATATTTTGATCGTTTTGTTCTTTGAAATCAAAAAGCGAATCGTTGCTGAATAGACTCTCTAAGAAGGAAGCTGATTTCTCATCTTTTTTATTTATTACAAGACAAGGCACTTTGCTGTTTACGCCGAAAGAAAAATAAAGTGTGTCGTCAAACGTAACAGGATAATCTTCTATCGCAAGCATCCCTTTTTGTAATCCCGCTTCTTTGCAGGTAAAACTTAATAACGCATCTGTCGCACCGTTTGGCGATACCTTAAAACTTACAGGAGCAACTTGTTTGTTGTTCAGGTAAAGTTTTAATGAACCATTTTCAATTTCTTTTTCGGAAAGATTTTTAATTTTTACATGTAGTTTTTGTGTGGAGCCTAATTGAAAATACGGACTTTCAACAAAGCAAGTGTCAATAAAAATGTTTTGAGCGGCTGGATTTTCGAGTAGAATAAAATTTGTTTCTACCAAACTGTCCGGCTTAAATGTTGCAGTATTGAAAGTGCTTTTCTGAAAATCACTCAGTAAAAATAGTTCCGCATTTTTTACATCATCACCTAAATTACTTTTTATGCGCGCGTAAACTTCGTCTGCGTTTTTTACTGCTGGCGACAATTGCATTTTATCAATAAGAGCAAGCGCCTGCTCTTTGCTCTGTGTTTGCTGATAAGGCGCATTAAAATCATTGCTTAAAATCTGAAATTTATCTGTTGCAGAAGAAGCTTTTACAATTTCTATGGCTTTACGTTTGGCATCTTCAAGCAAAGTCCCGTTTTTATTGGCAGCCTGCATGCTAAAAGAGTTATCTAAATAAAGACTAATCATGCGCACGCCTTTTTTAACAACATGCTGTCCCGGAAGAACGGGTTGTGCAAAAGCCATAACAAGGCAACTAAGAGCCAGTAGCCTGGAAATCAGTATCAAAAGGCGTTTAAGGGTTGATTTTGCGCGACTTTCCTGCTTTACTTCCTTTAAAAAGCGAACGTTAGTGAAGAAAATCTTTTTGTAACGTCTGAAATTGAAGAGGTGAACAATAATTGGTATGGATAGGGAGGCTAGGGCAAAAAGAAAAGAAGGGTATACAAAGCTCATTAAAACTCAAAGGTACAACATTTTACTGAATCTCAGCGTATTTTCACTTCTAAAATCGCTTGGATTCTTTATGATGATTAAGGCTTTGTATGAAATCAGATGTGGCAGAAAGTATGTCTGAATTCTTGCATCGCAACAATTTTTAACATTAAGCTTACGCCATTAACTAAATAATTTGGTATCTTTGCTTAACTAAAAAACCAAGAAAATGAAAAAACTATTTTTAACTGTAGCTATGCTTTCTTTCGTAGGAGCTGCTACGCTTACTGCCGGAGAACCTACTAAAGGTGATGATAAAGGCAAAAAGAAAGAGTGTTGCAAAAAAGACACTAAGTCTTGCTGCAAAAAAGGCGAAAAAACTGCCGAAACAAAACCAACGGAAGAGAAAAAATAATTTTTCTTTTTATTCATAAAAAGCCTTTCCAATCAAATGGGAAGGCTTTTTTTTGTTCTGATGTTTTATTTGGAAGGTGTATTTTATTTCCCCTTTTGGGGAAAGACACAGATAGGGGGTCTTGCCTAATTTATTCAAATGTTATACCTTAGCTACATTATTAAAACCTCAAATCATAAAATATTTACCCGCGCATCGGCTATGGCCATGTGGAGTTAAAGCCAGTTATAGAATTGGTTAGTTAGATAATTATAAATTCAGCAACCAGTTTTTAAATCAACAAATCAACAAATCAATAACTCATTAAATCAATAATTGAAAAAATCATGTCAAAAGAAATAAAAAATGTGGAATACGGCCTCGAGAAAATTTTTGAAGGAGCTCAGGATTTCCTTCCATTATTAGGGACAGATTATGTTGAGTTTTATGTAGGTAATGCTAAGCAGTCTGCTCACTTTTATAAAACAGCATTCGGTTTTCAATCACATGCATACTCCGGACTTGAAACAGGTGTAAGAGACAGAGTATCGTATGTTTTAAAACAAGACAAAATACGCATTGTACTTACCACAGCTTTAATAAGCGATTCACCAATAGGAGAGCATGTGAAAAAGCATGGCGATGGAGTTAAAGTAATCGCGCTTTGGGTAGAAGATGCCCGAAAGTCGTTTGAAGAAACCGTAAAACGTGGTGCCAAAGTATATATGGAACCCGTTGTAGAAAAAGACGAACATGGCGAAGTAGTACGTGCAGGTATTTATACCTATGGAGAAACCGTTCATATGTTTGTTGAGCGTAAAAATTATAAAGGAGCGTTTCTTCCCGGGTTTAAAGAGTGGAAAAGTGATTACAACCCAACTCCTGTCGGTTTAAAATTTATCGATCATATGGTTGGTAACGTAGGATGGAATCAAATGAATGCAACTGTAAAATGGTACGAAGATGTAATGGGCTTTGTAAATTTTTTAAGTTTTGATGATAAACAAATTACAACCGAATACTCTGCTTTAATGAGCAAGGTAATGAGTAACGGGAATGGCCGAATTAAATTTCCAATCAACGAGCCGGCCGTTGGAAAGAAAAAATCGCAAATAGAAGAGTATATTGATTTTTACGAAGGTTCTGGTGTTCAACATTTAGCTTTGGCTACTGATGATATCATTAAAACAGTTGCGGAATTAAGGGCACGAGGCGTTGAGTTTTTACCCCCACCTCCTCAAGCTTATTACGATGAAATTCCGGCGCGACTTGGTGTTCATATGAGCATTATGAAAGAAGATATTAAAGAACTTCAAAGACTATGTATTTTGGTTGATGCAGATGAAGAAGGATATCTTTTGCAAATATTTACAAAGCCGGTTGAAGATCGCCCAACTTTATTTTTCGAAATCATTCAGCGAATGGGCGCAAAAGGTTTTGGCGCGGGTAACTTTAAAGCTTTGTTCGAATCGATAGAGAGAGAGCAGGCTTTGAGGGGGACACTTTAAACCACCCCTTTATCCCAATGTCATTAAGTTCCCTCTCATAATACCCTTTTATAGTTGAGTTCCGTTTGAT
>CAZZEI010000125.1:0-9178 GCA_964653165.1 uncultured Flavobacteriaceae bacterium
AAGTGAAAACGCTAATCAACTGAAAATCTTCTAACTAAGATGCAACGCTAGTGTTATATAATGTCTATTTATTACAAACTATCAAAGGGCGAAATAACTTTTTGAAGGCTTTTTGTGACCTTACTTCACGCCGCCCATTAATTTTTTAATGAAAGGAGAAATTGCAATTATAAAAACACCAATTAACAAAGAGTATAATCCTAATTGTTTATAGCCCTCGGTATAAACCATCAGCTTCTCGTAATTCGTTGCATTTTTAGAAGCTTCTGCAATGTTTGCTCCTAAGAGTCCGGCAAAATATTGTCCGTATGCGCTGGCTAAAAACCACATGCCCATTGCAACAGCCTGCACTTTTTGAGGGGAGAGTTTTGTCATGACCGACATACCAATAGGCGAGAGGCAAAGTTCTCCGAAAGTAATTACAAACCATCCCAATGTAAAAACGCCTAATGAAGTTACGCCCTTATCATCACTAAAAAATTTGGTGCCGTAAAAAATATAAAAACCTCCAGCAAGAAATAAAAATCCTAAACCAAATTTTACAATGGTGTTTGGTTCAATTTTTCTTTTGTTCATCCAAACCCAAAGCAAACCAAGCAGCGCCGCAAAAACAATTACAAATAATGAATTGGAAGAATTATTTATACCATTAGCATCTAAAGGAACACCAAGCACGGAGTTACTTAAATTATTTGCAGCAAAAATACTGAGCGAGCCACCGCTTTGCTCAAAAAATGCCCAGAAAAAAATAGAGAAAAACATAAAAAGTATGGCTGCAACAATTCTTTTATTTTCTACAAAAGAAAAATTACGCATTTCGTAAAAAAGGTAAAGCAAAGAGAAAGGACCAATTATATACATGAATATATTTGTATATTCGGTATTAGAAACCATTTTAATAATAACAGGAATGATTAACAGCGAACCCGCAAAGGTTAAGATTTCGTAAAGCCTTTTCTTTTTGGGTTCTAAATGTAATAGAGGAGAAAGTCCTATGCTTCCTAAACTTTTTTGTGTCTGAGTAAATGTCAGCAGGCTGACAACCATTACAATGGCAGCTAAACCAAAAGCAATATTCCATTCCATACCTTGCGGAACATAACTTTCAAAAAGCGCTCTTTTACCAATGGCAATACATAAATAGCCGCCAAGCAAAGCACCTAAATTTACTCCTGCGTAAAATAGGGAAAAGCCTGCATCGGTGCGTGGGTCTCCATCTTTATATAAGCGCCCAACGATGGTTGAAATATTTGGTTTAAAAAATCCGGTACCAACTATATTAAAACCTATTCCTAAAAAGAAAAATTCTTTAGGATCAATTGCCAGAACGATGCTTCCCACAATCATTAATAATCCACCCCAGAATAATGATTTTCTGTAACCTAAAATTTTATCAGCAAATAATCCTCCTACAAAAGTAAATGCATAAACAAAAGCTTGCGATGCTCCGTATTGTAAATTAGCCTCAACTTCATCCAGTTTTAGCTGGTCGACCATAAAGAAAGCGAGCATGCCCCGCATTCCGTAGAAACTAAAGCGTTCCCACATTTCACTAAAAAACAAGTGCCAGAGTTGTTTTGGGTACTTGCCTTTAAAGTTTTGAATCTTTTCTAATTCTTCGATTGAAATAAGATTTAAAAGTTAACAGCCGGACGCTGATGGCGCAGATATTTATGATTAGGTATGATTTTTTTTAAAGTTTTTAGTAGAAATTTATCTACTGCGTTCATCATATTAATCTGCGTCATCAGCGCTCTATTGTATTCGCGGATGATCGTATTTATTTTACTCCATGCATCATTTTTCTGAGGATAGGAGTAATTAAAAATAAAACTACCGCCGCTAATCCTGTCAACGCAACAAAGACCATAAAAAACTCAAATAGATTATGAATTTCAAAACCGGCAAATACAGGGTTTATTGCGTTTATTTTATTTTCTGCCAGTAATTTTAATTGCTCTGCGGTTGGAATAACAGTTTTGTCAAGTACGCCTTGCAAATCAATTCCAAGTTCAGTAGCCTTATTAAATTTATCACCTGTCGCCGGTAAAATAGAACCCAAAGTTCCTGCAAGTGCATAACCTGAAGCATTTGATAAAAAGAATACACCGTATAGTAAAGATGCAAATCTTTTTGGCGCTAATTTCCCTACTAAAGATAATCCTATTGGTGATAAGCAAAGTTCGGCGCAGGTTTGAATAAGGTATAATAGGATTAACCATTTAATAGCGAGTAAACCGTTATTTCCTAAATCTTTTACGTTATAAGCAATAATAAAATAGCTGACAGCAATTAAGGCCAGACCAAACGATTGTTTAACAGTTGAAAGAGGCTCTTTGCCATTAGCTCTTAATTTATCCCACAATAAACTAAATGGAAGCGCGAAAGCAACCACAAACAATCCGTTAAAAATCTGAACCATAGAAGGCGGCATATTCCATCCAAAGAAATTTCTATCGGTTTGATTATCGGCAATGAAAGTTAATGACGAGCCCGCTTGTTCAAACGCTGCCCAAAAGAAAATAATAAAGAATCCTACAATATAAATTACAAAAATTCTATCTCTTTCAATTTTGGTTAAAGATGAATCGGAAATAATTAATCCGGCCAATGTTAAACCGCTTGAATAAATAAGGGTGTAAATATAGTTTTGATCAAAAACAAAATGAATTAATGCACCTAATGAAAGTAAAGAAATTAATGCGCCAATTAACGCCTTTGAAGAGAAAACTGCTTTTTGAGATTCTCCTTCTTCAAAATCTTCAGCAACATTTTTAGATGGCAATCCTCCTAATGGTCTTCCCTCGGGCGTTACAACGTATTTGTTTTTTAACATATAAAACACTGCTGTTCCAATTAGCATAGCAATAGCGGCTGCTAAAAAGCCCCATTTAAAAGCATGAATATCTCTAATTCCGGCCGAATCTTTAACATCGCCGATAATGGGACAAATTAACTGACCTAAAAAAGCACCCATGTTGATGCCCATATAAAAAATAGTAAATGCAGTATCTAATTTGGTTTTTTCCTGCTTTGGATATAGACTTCCTACCATACTTGAAATATTCGGCTTAAAAAACCCGTTTCCAAAAATGATAATTCCTAAAGCAATCCACATTAAATTTGTGGCAAGACCAATGTTAGTCCCAAAAATGCTCGCACTGGCAAACAAAAATAATTGCCCGGTAGCCATCATTAATCCACCCAGCATAATGCAATTTCTGTTTCCAAAAAATCGGTCGGCAATAAAACCGCCAAGCATTGGAGTTAGGTAGCAGAGACCCAGAAAACCGCCATAAATAATGGAAGCATCTTTTTCTTTCATTAATAATGAATTAACAAGAAATAAGGTGAGAATAGCGCGCATTCCATAGAAATTAAAACGCTCCCACATTTCTGTGCCAAATAATACCCAAAGTCCTTTAGGGTGACTTGTCTTTACTGCTGCTGTTGAACTCATATATTTAATTTAAGATGAATGGCAAACTTAAACAATTCCTTTGGCTTTATAAAATCCATGTGTTTTCTGTTTTACCCTTGAATTACCCCGTGGCTTGACTGGGAGGTTTCTCGACAATAATTGTGCTAACAACAAAAACGCCACAGATTCACAGATTATTTGTTTGCGCTAATTGTTATAAAGAATAAAATCTTTTCTTATTCCTAATTGGTATAATCTGCGAATCTGTGGCAAATTTTATTTCACAAAACAGGAAATTCAATAAAGCAGCAAAGCTGCTATGTATTCTTTCCTAGAAACAATAAAATCAAATATGATTTAAAGATTTCGCTTAATAAATTCAAGCATTTTGGTGTACAAATGCACGCGCGTTAATCCACCTGTAATGCTGTGGCTTTTGTTGGGGTAGGCCATAAAATCAAAGGGGATATTGTTGTTTATCATCTCGGCCGACATTTCCATACTGTTCTGAAAATGCACATTATCATCGGCAGTGCCGTGTATTAATAAAAATTTTCCTTTTACGTTTTTAACAAAATTTACGGGCGAATTATCATCATACCCTTTTGGATTTTCCTGAGGTGTACGTAAAAAGCGTTCTGTATAAATATTATCATAATAGCGCCAATTTGTAACAGGAGCCACAGCAATATTCGCTTTAAAATAATCTGCGCCTTTTGTAATAAGTAAGGATGATAAATACCCTCCATAACTCCATCCCATAAAACCAATTCTGTTTTTATCAGCATAGGTTTGCGAACCCATGTATTTTGCCACTTCAATTTGATCTATGGTTTCTAATTTACCTAATTGTAAATAGGTGCTGTGCTTAAAATCACGCCCACGTCCTTGTGTTCCGCGGTTGTCTACGCATACTACAATATATCCTTGCTGACAAAGTAATTGATGCCAGGGATAATCTGTAGTTTCCCATTTGTTATTGCATTTATTTGAACCTGGACCACCATATGCATATTGATATACCGGATATTTTTTTGTCGCGTCAAAATTTGTTGGCTTCATCATCCATCCATTCAGTTCAACACCCTCTGAAGTTTTAAAGGTAAAAAACTGTTTTTTGCTAATATCGTATTGATAAAGTAGCGCATTTAATTTGGTATTATTCTCTAAAACTTTAATTAGAGTCCCGTCAGATGAATACAGTACATGAACCGGTGGTGTATTTGCGTTGCTATATGTATTTACATAATATTTAAAGCTTTTACTGAACTCTACATTTGTTGAACCTTTATTAGTTGAAAGTCTGCGTTTTGTTTTTCCGTCTAAGGAAATTGAATAGGCATCAACTTCGGTTGGAGAAACTTCGGAAGAGGTGTAATAGATTGTATTTAGTGCGTCGTCAAATCCTTTAAATTCTAACACATCCCATTTACCTTTTGTAATTTGATTAATTAATTTTCCTTTAAAATCGTATTGATATAAATGGTTAAAGCCATCTTGTTCTGAGCTCCATATAAAACCTTTATTCAATCCGATAAATTTTAAGTCGTCATTTATTTCAACATAAGTTTTTGATTCATCGGTAAGAATTATTTGTGTGGTTCCTGTATTTGCGTCCGCAAAAAGTAATTCTAATTTATTTTGTAAACGGTTCAGTCTTTGTATCGATAAAATAGTTGCATCATTGGTCCATACAATTCTAGGAATATATATGTTGGTTTCTTTTCCAATTTCAACATTGGTAATTTTTTTGCTTGATAAATCATAAATGTAAACACTAACAATTGAGTTATCTTCTCCGGCTTTTGGATATTTAAATTTATTTTGAGTAGGGTAAAGACCATCGTACATTGGCATTTCAAATTCTTTTACTTTTGTTTCATCAAAACGAATAAAAGCAATTTTAGTCCCCGTTTTGTTCCAAAAAAATGCTTCCGCTTTGCCAAACTCTTCTTCATACACCCAATCGGCCCAGCCGTTTTTTATTTTATTTTTTTCTCCATCGGTTGTTATTTGTGTTTCGCTGTTGGCATCAAGGTCCTTAATAAAAAGATTATTATCGCGTACAAAAGCTACTTTATTACCAATAGGGGCAACCGTAGCAAACATTTGTTTTCCCTTATCAGAGAGCGATTTTAATTTCCTCGTTTTAAAATCAAAGACATAATTGTTGGCTGTGCCTGAGTGACGATAAATTTCAATATTGTCGTTTTCCAGAACCAGTTTTGTTTCATCATCGCTGAATTTATATTTATCAATTTCTAATGCTTTTGTTTGTCCTTCGGGTATTAATTCAGTTACTTTTATGAGTATACTTACCTGATTTCCGCTTTTTAGATCGTACTTAACGAGGTTGCCCAAGCTGTCAACTTTTGTAAAATGCATACCATCGTTCATTGCGTTAAACGCGGCAAAAGTTTGCGGTGTAAAAATTTTGGCTCCAAAAATATCTTCAACAGTAAATTGTTTCTTTTGTGCAGAAACCGTAAAAACAGCACATGTTAAAAATAGAAATAGTAATTTTTTCATTCAGTTTTTATAAGTTGGTGAAGATAGTAATTACAAACAAATAGCTAGGTTGCGTCTAATAGAAGAAATCAGTTTAGTACTTTTTCAATTTCTGCTTGATACACTTTGTTATCGTTCATACCGCTATGGCCTTCCCCTTCAAGTGTAAATAATTTATCGCCTGTTTTTAAATGCTCCTTAAGTTTTATGGAAGAGCCGTAATAAATTATTTTATCGGCATTGCCATGAAAAATGTATATAGGTGCTTTTGTATTTTTTACATATTCGCAGGTTTCAAATTTATATTTAAGTAAAAAGCTGGGTACAAAAGGGTATGACTGGCTCATCATATCAATTATACTGTAATAGGGTGCCTGCAGTACTAATAATTTGGGATTATTTTTAGAAGCCAACATAGCTGCGGGACCGGTTCCTATTGAATATCCAGCAATTACTATTTTATTTTCAGCGTATCTTTTTTTCATTTCGTTATAGGCAGCTTGTATATCCTCAAAAAATTGTTCTTCGCTGAAAATTTCTCCTTCACTTTTTCCAAAGCCTCTGTAATCTAAAATAAACAAATCGTAACCCAAGCTGTTGTAGTATTTAGAGCAACTGCCCCAGGTATCAAGCGCGCCGGCATTGCCGTGCAAATAAAAAATTAATCCTTTGGAAGAATCAGCTTTAAAGATTAAGCCATTTAATTTTTTATTATCTTCTGTGTTAATAGTTAGTTCCTCAAATTTGTTTTTGTATTCAAAATTATAAGTTGCCTCCAGTTTTTTTGGATGAAAAAGTATTTTTTCCTGATTAAAATACATTAGTATGCAAACAAAAACATAAATGGAAAGGCCAATACCAAATGCCCAAAGAATTATTTTTTTTAATCTCCTCATTTTTTATTTTAATAGATGTTAACTTCTCTTTCTAATACTACTCCAAAAGTGGCTTTTACACTATCTAAAACTTCTTGCGAGAGTTCGTAAATTTCGTTTCCGGTAACACCTCCGTAATTTACCAATACCAGCGCTTGCTTTTCGTGTACACCGGCTTGTCCAACACGCTTGCCCTTTAAACCACAAAATTCTATCAGCCAACCGGCGGCTAATTTAAAATTACCATTATCGAGCGGGTAGGAGACAAGCTTTTCAAATTTTGATTTTAATTCGGCGTGTTTTTCTTTTGTGACTTCCGGGTTTTTAAAAAAGCTTCCTGCGTTACCAATTTGTACCGGATCAGGTAATTTTGAACTACGGATATTAATTACTGCATCACTAATGGCTTTAATAGTTAAATCCTTTATGCCCATTGCAGCTAATTCCTGTTCAATGGCTCCATAAGTAGTATTAAAAACAGGTTTTTTACTTAACTTAAAGGTTACTGATGCAATAAGAAAATGATTTTTGTATGCATGTTTAAAAATACTGTCGCGATATCCGAATTTACAATCTGCATTTCTAAAAAGCACTTCTTTTCCGGTTTCTAAATCAAGCGTAAATACTTTTTTGCAAATATCTTTTATTTCTACTCCGTATGCTCCGATATTCTGCATGGGCGCTGCACCAATACAACCCGGAATAAGGGAAAGATTTTCCAATCCTCCATAATTTTTGCTCACACACCATAGTACGAAACTATGCCAGTTTTCTCCCGCGCCTGCATTTACCCAAACAAAATCTTCGTCTTGTTTTACTATTTCAATTCCTTTTAAATTGTTTTTTAGCGCTAAACCCTCGTAATTTTTAGTAAATAAAACATTACTTCCGCCACCTAAAATAAGTGGTTTATTATTTTTATATACAAGTTCCTTTCGTATTTCATGAAAATCTTCCAAAGAATTAATTTCAGCAAAATATTTTGCATACACATCAATGCCGAAAGTGTTAAATGATTTAAGTGATATGTTATTTTTAATATGCATAGTAAATTATAACACGGATTTCACGAATTTTCGGAATAGATAAAATTAGACACATTAATTATGCGATAAAGGTATGTTTGTTTCTGATTATTTTTGTTGCTGATTAGAAATTATTCAGTTAACTTTGTTTAAAATGGTAAAACAACTATCACAAGGAGTTGAAATTAGTGTGCAAACCCGCTTTTTGCCGGCCGAAAGCAGCATACGGCAGGGGCATTACTTTTTTATGTATGAAATTACCATTGAAAACAAAAACGAATTTTCAGTGCAATTACTTAGTCGTCATTGGCATATAAACGATAGCAATGGAGATTACAGAGAGGTAAAGGGCGATGGAGTAATTGGTGAACAGCCAATTATTGAGCCTAACCAAAAATATTCTTACCGCTCCGGTTGTAATTTTGTAACAGAAGTAGGTAAGATGTCAGGCACTTATACAATGGTTCGCTTAGTAGATGATAAAAAATTTCTTGCCGAAATACCTGAGTTTTCTTTCGTTTTACCTGCAAAGTTGAATTAGGCTTTTTTGCCACAGATTTCACGGATTTTCGCGAATTATTTAGTCAAAGCATCGGTTGTTTGAATTAATTGTATTCAATCCGTGTTAATCTGCGGAATCTGTGGCTACATTTGCGGTAAATTAATATTTATGCTCCAATCAATGACCGGTTACGGGAAATCATCAACCGATTTTTCCGATAAAACCATAACTGTAGAAATACGTTCCCTAAACAGTAAAGGATTAGATGCTTCGTTACGTATGCCTTCATTATATCGTGAAAAGGAAATTGAATTGCGAGCAGAGATGGCTAAATTATTTGAACGTGGAAAAGTAGATGTTTCAATTAATATTGAATACCGCACGGAGCAACCTTCCCTTCAAATAAATACAGTTTTGGCTGAAGCATATTATAAGCAGCTAAGAGAGTTGGCGCATAAATTAAATCAACCAACAAGTAATTTAATGGAAATGATAATGCGCATGCCCGACGTAACAAGGTCTGCTACTTCAGTTTTAAATGAAGATGAATACAAACAGCTAAAACAGGTATTTAAAGCTGCCGCCGAACAGATGATAATTTTCCGTAAAACAGAAGGAAAGGCTTTAGAGGCTGAATTTGTAAAGCGTACTGATTTGTTGCTTGGTTATTTAAATCAGATTGAAAAAACGGACCCCGAACGTATAGAAAAAATTAAAAGCCGCATCCTTAAAAACTTAGAAGAGTTTGTCTCAGCCGAAAAAATTGATAAAAACCGTTTTGAGCAAGAACTTATTTATTACCTCGAAAAAATTGATGTAACTGAAGAAAAAACCCGCCTTCGTACCC
>CAZZEI010000126.1:0-9177 GCA_964653165.1 uncultured Flavobacteriaceae bacterium
CCGCCGCGGCGGAGAGATGCCGAAGGCAGAGGGGGCTTTCGGAATCTAATCTATTGAAGTCTGCTTATAATTTCCTCAAAAGATAAATTCCAACGCTCTTTAGTCTGTATGTTTTTAAGCTCATAAACTTTTGTAGCTAAATTATTTTCATTCACCATACAGATAAACGGAATATTAAGTTTAACTGCATAATCAAATTGTTTATTTTCTTTTGCTTTATCGGGATAAATATCTGCGCTTATTCCTGCTTTTCTTAAGTCTGTGATTAATTGCAAAGAATGATTTGCCTCAGCATCTCCTAAATTTAAAAACAAAACTTTTACGGGCGCTGTTGTTCCTAATTTTCCTTCAAATAAATTAAGTTCGTTCATTACATCAAATATCCTATCTATACCAAATGAAATTCCTACACCACTTGTATTGGGCAGACCAAAAATTCCCGTTAAATCATCATAGCGTCCGCCACCCGTAATGCTGCTTGTTAAAGTCCCAGCATTTGCTTTTACTTCTATGATGGAACCGGTGTAATAGTTAAGGCCGCGGGCGAGAGTAATGTCCAACTCTAAATTTGAAGTATTTACTCCCGAATTAAAAATGTATTCAATTTCTTCAACTCCTTTCATTCCGATTTCAGAAGTTGCCAGTAATTTTTTTAAGAAATTTATTTTTTCTGGAGACCCCCCTTTAAATTCTATTAATGGTTGCAGTTTATTAATTGCATTTTGATTTATTCCTTTTTCCAAAAGTTCTTTATTCACGCCATCTACCCCAATTTTATCTAATTTATCAATGGCAACTGTAATATCAACTATTTTTTCCTTTTCGCCAATCACTTCCGCAATTCCGTTTAATACCTTTCTGTTATTTAATTTTATACCTGTTGGAATTCCCAGCTTAGTATAAACATCATCCATCAATTGTATTAACTGCACTTCGTTCAATAAAGAATCACTGCCGATAATATCTGCATCGCACTGAAAAAATTCTCTGTATCTACCTTTCTGGGGTCTGTCAGCCCGCCAAACGGGTTGTATTTGGTAACGTTTAAACGGGAAAGTAATATCATTACGGTGTTGCACTACGTAACGGGCAAAAGGGACAGTTAAATCGTAACGCAAAGCCCGTTCAGTAAGTTTTTCTGAATTTCTGGATTTTTCAAGACTTAGTTTAAATTCTTCTAAAAGTTTTTCTTTGTCCTTATTCTCATGAATGCGAGAATTTAGAATTTTAAAAAGAAGCTGGTCGCCCTCATCGCCGTATTTACCTGTAAGTGTTGTTAGATTTTCTACTGCCGGAGTCTCAATTTGTACAAAGCCATATAAATGAAAATATTTTTTTATGATATCAAAAATGTAATTCCTCTTCTGCATTTCTAAAGGCGAAAAATCACGTGTCCCTGATGGTATAGTCGGCTTGTTCATAATCGATACAAATTTAGAATAAATTAGCTTGTTTTTCGTTGTTCGGTAAATCGTTTATATACTTATATTTGTTTCAAACTATTTTATGCAATTATTAAAAGGAAAAACAGCCATTATTACAGGTGCTTCGCGCGGTATTGGTCATGGTATAGCTCTTGCATTTGCCAAACAAGGCGCTAATGTGGCTTTTACTTACTTAAGTTCTGATGAAAAGGCTCGTGCGCTTGAAGCCGAGCTATCTTCTCATGGTATTAAAGCAAAAGGCTATAAAAGTGATGCGGCTAATCATAAAGCAGCAGAAGAGCTGGTAAATGCTGTTGTAACTGAGTTTGGTACAGTTGATGTTTTGGTAAACAATGCCGGTATTACCCGTGATACGCTGTTGATGCGTATGAGCGAACAACAATTTGATGAAGTAATAAACGCAAACCTTAAATCAGTTTTTAATTTAACCAAAGCTGTAATAAAACCCATGCTGAAAGCAAGAATTGGCTCAATAATCAATATGAGTTCTGTAGTTGGGGTGCGCGGTAACGCCGGACAATCTAATTATGCCGCTTCAAAAGCAGGAATTATTGGCTTTACAAAATCTATTGCGTTAGAGTTAGGCTCCAGAAATATACGCTGTAATGCAATTGCTCCAGGTTTTATTGAAACTGAAATGACAGCTGTACTAGACCCAAAAGTTGTGCAACAATGGAGAGACGGTATTCCATTAAAACGTGGCGGGACAGTTGATGATGTAGCAAATGCAACATTGTTTTTAGCAAGTGATATGAGTGCTTACATAACAGGGCAGTGCCTGCATGTATGCGGCGGCATGCTTACCTAATAAAAATTTACTTGAATATTATTACTGAATACCCTATTTGGTTTATTGTTTTTTGTCTGCTGGCAGGATTTGGCTACTCTTTTTTTCTTTACCGTAAAATAAATGCAGATATAAATAAGACGATACGGTATTCTTTATCAGGCATTCGATTTTTCACCGTTTCTTTACTTTGTTTTTTTCTATTAAATCCGCTTATAAAAAGCAGTTCATCGTATACCGAAAAACCAATTATTATTATTGCTGCAGATAACTCGGCTTCTGTCACAAAAAATAAGGATTCGGTTTTTTATAAAAATGAATTCACTGCATTACTGCACAAGTTCAGTAATGCATTGTCTGACAAATACGATATTCATTTTGTAAAATTTTCAAACACTGTTCAAGAAGATACAGTTTTAGATTTTTCGGGAAAGGAAACAAATATATCAACGCTGTTCGCTGAAATTCAAAACAACTATGAAGGAAAAAATGTTGGCGCAGTTGTATTGTCATCTGATGGATTATATAATACAGGCAATAATCCTGTTTACAGTATTGAGCGCTCCAATTATCCCGTATTTACTGTTGCCATAGGCGATACAACTTTACAAAGGGACGCACTCGTTAAAAAAGTAAACCATAACCAGACTGCTTATATAGGTAATCAATTCCCTATTGAGGTGCAGGTGCAGGCAACAGATTTGCAGGGCAAAGATGCAGTTGTAAGTATTTTGCATGGAGGAAAAAAAATAGGTGAGCAGGCTATAAAATATGCTTCTATAAACCATACAGTAGTTTTAAATTTTTTATTGAATGCCGATAAAGCGGGATTACAACGATATGACGCAATTGTATCAGTTGTGGATGGCGAACAAAACAAAACCAACAATACTATGCCATTTGTGGTTGATGTAATTGATAAAAGAGAAAAGATAATAGTATTGGCCGCTGCTCCACATCCTGATATTAGTGCGCTAAAGCAAGCCATTGGAGCTAACCAAAGCTATGAAGTAGATGTTATTTTAGCAGAGAATTTTAATTCTTCGTTAAAACCATATAGCCTGGTTATTTTACATCAAATTGATTGGAAAAATCCGGCCTCTAAAAAAATAGCTGCCGAAATTGCAACTCATAAAACATCTGTTTTGCAATTTGCTAAAAGTGATTTTTGGGCATTTCAAGCAGTTCGTTTAAGTGGAACATCAACTCGCTTTAATGAAGTGGAGCCTGTTTTAAACAATGGTTTCGCCTTGTTTACAGTAAGTAACGAATTAAAAAACTATATAAAGGAATTTCCCGCAGTTTCCAGTGTATTATCTACATATAAAGTGGCAACTGGTGCAACAGTATTAATAAAACAGCAAATAGGTCAGGTACAAACAGAAAACCCAATTTTAGTTTTTGCAGATGAAGGCGGAAAAAAATCAGCTTTGTTTTGTGGAGACGGACTTTGGCGATGGAGGCTTCGTGATTATGCCGATCACGACAATTCAAACTTGTTTGATGAATTAATTCAGAAGACAGTTCAATACCTTTCTGTAAAAGCAGATAAAAGCTTCTTTAAAGTTTTTACAAAAAGAATAATTAACGAAAACGAACCGGTAGAGTTTGATGCGGAAGTTTTTAATCCAAGTTATGAATTGATAAACGAACCTGAAGTAAGCCTTATCATTACCAATGCAGATAAGAAACAATTCTCTTATGTTTTTTCTAAAGCAAATAATGCATATCACTTAAATGCGGGTAATTTTCCGCCAGGAGATTACTCCTATGAATCTAAAGTTAAAATAAATAATCAACTATATATTCAAAAAGGAGAATTTGCCGTAAAACCGCTTTTAGCTGAGTTTACAAGTACAACGGCCAACCATGCTTTGCTGTATACAATCAGTAAAAAAACAGGAGGACAACTTTTTTACCCGAAGCAATTAAATGATTTACAGAAAAAATTAATGGAGAGCGAGAATATTAAGACGCTGGTTCATGAACAAAGGCAAGTAAATGATTTTATTAATCTAAAAATTTTATTTTTTATTTTATTGGTATTTTTGAGTATGGAATGGTTTATAAGAAAATATAACGGATTGAGCTGATGATAAAACTTGTTACCATAATTGGCGCTCGTCCGCAAATAATAAAAGCTGCAGCTTTAAGCAGGGTTATTAAAACTAAATTTAATTTGCAGGTAGAAGAAATTATTATTCATACCGGTCAGCATTATGATGATAATATGAGTGCTGTATTTTTTGATGAATTACAAATCCCAAAGCCAAATTATAATTTACATTCAGGAGGTAATTCACCGGTAAAACAAATGGCTGACATGATTACTGGCATTGAAAATATTTTACTTAAAGAAAAACCAAACGCTGTTGTTGTTTATGGCGACACAAATTCCACACTTGCCACAAGCATTGCTTGTTCTAAATTGAATATTCATATAGCTCATATAGAGGCGGGGTTGCGTTCTTTTAATAAGCAAATGCCCGAAGAAGTGAATCGCATAGCTTGTGATAACGCTTCCACTTTTTTGTTTTCGCCAACCAAAACTGGTTTTTATAATTTACTAAATGAGGGGATAAAAAACTCTCTGAATGGGCCTTTTAATGTCACTAATCCAAAAGTTTACCATTGTGGAGACGTGATGTATGATAATAGTTTGCATTTTGCAAAACAAGCAGAGGAGAAATCAAAAATTCTTGAAAAGTATTCTTTGAAGAAAAATAATTTTATTCTTGCTACCATTCATCGTGATAATAATACAGATGATCCGCATAGACTTAATGCCCTTTTCTCTGCACTTTATGAGATAAACGTAAAAAATAATATTCCGGTTATTTTACCTTTGCATCCACGGACAAAAAAATGTATGCGTGAGTTTTTGGATATAACACTGTTAGATAGCATTGCTTCTTCCAAACAATTTATTATTTGCGAGCCTCTTTCTTTTTTAGATATGATTATGCTGGAAAAAAATTGTTCGTTGGTAATGACGGATAGTGGGGGAGTACAAAAGGAAGCATTTTACTTTGAAAAGCCCTGCATTATTCTTCGGGCAGAAACAGAATGGGTTGAACTTGTTTCTTTCGGCGCTGCAATTTTAGCAGATGCAGATAAGAAGAAAATAGAAAAGGCGTATGAAAATTTTGCTGCACTAAGTGTAAATAATTTTCCTAAAATATTTGGCGACGGGCACTCCTCTGAATTTATTTGTGCTGAATTAATAAAACATCTTTCGTAAATGCTGTTGGTATTTGTACATAAAAATTCACCCCGATTTGCTTATATAACAGATTTTATTTTGAGAAATTTATGTGGTTTTGAAGTTTCGTTTACCGAGAATAGTGAAGAATTCAATTCATTTAATGGGGCAAAACTAAGTTATAATGAAACTCCTTTACAGCAAGAAATAAACATTACTCCAAACGGACTTCTCTCAGAAAAAGGAATTAAGCCGCAAAACATTTCTCTTTCAGTATGGAATTCTATTCCCACATTATTTAAAAATAAAGATCCCGAAATTCCATTTGACATTTTTTCCGCTTCGTTTTTTTTACTTAGCAGGTACGAAGAGTATTTACCTCATATAACCGATGCTTACAATAGGTTTGAAGCAGACAGCAGTATCGCTTTTCAGAATAAATTTTTGCATTTACCTGTTGTTAATTTGTGGGCAGCAGAATTAAAGAAAATAATCCTGTCAAAATACCCGGAATTAAAAAGTATAGAAAGCAAATACAGGTATATATCAACCATTGATGTTGATAATGCATGGGCATTTAAACACAAAGGTTTTATGCGTACGGCAGGTGCATTTGCAAAAGCTTTGTTTTATGGTAATTTTACTGATATAAAAGAGCGAGCCGGAACTTTATTCGCTAAAAAACCTGACCCCTACGATACATTTGAGTCGCTTTTAGCTATACAAAAGGAGTATAAACTTGAAGTGATTTACTTTTTTCTTTTAGGCAATTACGGCGTTAATGATAAAAATATTTCGGCCAATAATTTTTCTTTTCAATCATTAATTAAACATTTAGGCGATTACGCCGAAACAGGTATCCATCCTTCCTTTGGCTCAAACGAAAGTGTACAACAGGTAAAAATTGAAATTAGCAGGTTGTCACATATTACCCATCGCAACATTACAAAAAGTCGACAACACTTTTTAAAACTGCATTTACCGGAGACCTATAAAAACTTAATTACTTGCGGAGTTCAGGAAGATTATACAATGGGTTATGCTTCGCAAATTGGGTTTAGGGCAGGCGTTTGTACTCCGTTTAAATGGTATGATTTGGATGCCGAGCAAGTGACACCGCTTACAGTTTATCCATTTTGCGTTATGGATGCTACACTCAATTTTTATATGAAGCTTAATCCTAATGAGGCTTTAGAAAAATGCATCGAAATAATTAATGAAATAAAGAAGGTAAATGGCACATGTATAACGCTTTGGCATAACGAAACCATTGCTAACTGGCGATTATGGAAGAATTGGGAAAATGTTTATAAGGAAGTTGTTAAATTCGCTGTAAAATAGTATTTTCGTAACTACATACGTAGTTTGAATACAATGGAACGCAGATAACGCAGATTTATAAGATAAACGCGGATAAATTTATTAAAATGTAACTGAACTGTTTTGAAGGTGTCTAATAAATTATAAATAATAAAACAAAAAATCATATTTAATCATACTAATCAGCGTCATCTGCGTTCTATTTTTTGATGCTTAATAAAAAAAACACATGGTACATATTTTAGCAGAACAAACTTCAATTTTAAATCAGTACATCGCAGAAATTCGCGATGAAAATATTCAAAAAGACCGTATACGTTTTCGCCGCAATATGGAACGTATTGGAGAAATATTTGCTTATGAAATTTCTAAAACTTTAGTTTATACAAATAGTGTTACACAAACTGTTTTAGGTGAAGCAGAAACGCATACGCTTTCCGAACAACCTGTAGTCGCAACTATTTTACGTGCAGGCTTACCTTTGCATGCAGGATTGCTTAATATTTTTGATTCGGCACAGAATGCATTTGTATCTGCTTATCGTAAGCACAGCAAAGACAATTCCTTTAATATTCAGATAGAATATCTTTCCAGTCCGAATTTAGATGACAAGATTCTTATTTTAACCGACCCTATGCTTGCCACAGGTTCTTCAATGGTTCTTACATACAAAGCGCTGTTATCAAAAGGAAAACCAAGGCACACGCATATTGTTGCAGTAATTGCCAGCAGAGAAGGAGTAGAGTACCTACGAGCAAATATGCCAAATACAGATTATACTTTATGGGTTTGTGCTGTTGATGAAGAACTTACTGCGCATGCTTACATTGTTCCGGGATTAGGCGATGCGGGCGACCTTGCCTATGGAGAAAAACTATAAATGAATACATTTCTTAACCACATAGAAGCATAGATAAACTAGGTTTTATAGGTTGTATGGAAAAATAAATTTTTAACACAGAGGCATAATCATTTTGGAATAAAAGCGCAGCTTCCAAACTATGTGAATCTAAAACAAAACTAACACTGAATCCAGATTGCTTTCGGATGAAGAATGCTTAATTATTAGTATGATTTAAAAGACCATTAATTAAAAACTATGTTTCTATGTGGTTAAAAAAGCCCGATTTCAAACTATTTAGTGTTAACCAATGACAGCAGGCGAGTGGAGTAAAATAATTACCGTTTTTATTGCCAGTACAATTAAGCTCGGTATTGTTGGTGTGCCAATGGCAGCTGCTTTTAAATTTTCTTTTCTCAAAACACTTTTAGTTTGTGGCTCCGGCGGTATTTTTGGCTCTGTTGTTTTCGGTTATTTAAGTGCAGAAGTGCTTATTCTTTGGACTAGCCTTATGAAGAAGTTCTATCCTAACAAGAAAAAGAAAAAAAGATTTACCAAAACAAACAGGTTTCTGGTGCGCATCAAAAAGTATTTCGGTATTACAGGTATTGCTATTATTTCACCATTATTTCTTTCCATCCCTGTCGGTAGTTTTGTAGCTGTTGAGTTTTTTAGGGAGAAGCATAAAACAGTCCTTTATATGTCTGCCTCAGCGGTTTTATGGACTATCATTCTCTATTTCTTTTACAACGGCGCTTTTGATGCTATAACAGGTTGGTTTAAGTAAAAAAGCCTTCCCGTATTAGAGAAGGCTTTTTTTATTTATTTGTAAGCTAGTTTATTGCTCATCCTTAGGCTCATCTTTTTTCTTCCTTACTTTAGGCTCTTTGGCTTTAGAAATACTAACCACCATTTCGTTTTTTACTTTATCGTAATCAATCATAATGATGTCACCTTCGCTGATTGGTGTTTTAATAATTTCTTCTGCCAATGGGTCTTCAACATATTTTTGAATGGCACGTTTAAGTGGGCGCGCACCATATTGTGGGTCGTACCCTTTTTCTTCAATATAATCTTTTGCGGTATCTGTAAGAGTAATCTGGTAACCCAAGTTGTTAATACGGCTGTAAAGACTTGCTAATTCAATATCAATAATTTTATGAATCTCATCTTTGCCAAGTGAGTTAAACATCACCACATCGTCAATACGATTTAAAAACTCGGGAGCAAAAGCTTTTTTAAGCGCATTTTCTATTACGCCCTTAGCATGATCTCCAACACTTTCTACTTTTGCCTGTGTACCAAAACCAACACCTTGTCCGAAATCTTTTAGCTGACGCGAACCGATGTTCGATGTCATAATAACAATCGTATTCTTAAAATCTATTTTACGCCCAAGACTATCTGTTAACTGTCCGTCATCAAGCACCTGAAGTAACATATTAAAAACATCAGGGTGAGCTTTTTCTATCTCATCAAGCAATACAACTGCATAAGGGCGTCGGCGCACCTTTTCTGTTAGCTGACCACCTTCTTCATACCCAACATAGCAGGGAGGGGCTCCAATTGAGCGTGTAACGGT
>CAZZEI010000127.1:0-9130 GCA_964653165.1 uncultured Flavobacteriaceae bacterium
GTCGGACCAATAGCACCGGCAACAAAAGCAACAGTCCTTTCTTTTCCTTCCGGAGAGGCAAGAAATTCTTTAACAGCTTCTTTTGCAATTTTAACTGATTCAAAATTTAATTCGTAAGCCAATTCTTGCATATCGTAATCGGCCATTGCAATGGTAGTGCCGCTGAATGTATTTGTTTCAATAATATCTGCACCCGCTTTTAAGTATTCTTTGTGAATAGCTTTAATAATTTGCGGTTGCGTGATAGAAAGCAAATCGTTATTTCCTTTTAAATCTTTATGCCAATCCGAAAAACGTTTACCGCGATAGTCTTTTTCCTCCAGCTTGTATTGCTGAATCATGGTGCCCATTGCGCCATCAATTACCAAAACTCTTTTTTCTAATTCTTTTCTTATATCAATCATAAATTCTATCTCTTAAATTCTAAATCCTAATTCTTAAATCAAAAATCCAAAATAGATTTTTGTGTCATACACTAAACGCACGGTTCCTTTTTCCTGGTAGCGGATGAAAATCTTTTTCAAACAGCTTATCATAAATTCAAAATCTTTATGCCCCTCATTGGGCATATACGATGAAGAAAGCACGCGGCCTTTCAAGCCTGTAAAATCAACATCTTGAAAATTAAAAAATATTTTCTCTTTAAAGTCACCGTCAAAAAATTCAGTAAATATTTTTTCGTCTTGTGTATTTTTATGGTTAACTTCTTTATAATCGGTTCCAAACATTTGCAAGAAGTCTTCATACACTTTTAAAAAGTCTGTCGTATCAGTTTGTCTGTCGTTCCACATTAGTACAATAGTTCCTTTCGGTTTTAGAATTCTTTTAAATTCTTCTTTTGCCTTTGGTCTGTCGAACCAGTGAAAAGCTTGTCCTGCTACAATAGTGTTAACCGAATTATTTTCCAGTGTTGTATTTTCTGCTGTTGCTTCAAAACTTTTAAAATTTGTAAAGGGTGAAAGAATTTTCTCTGCAGCTTCTCTCATGTCTTTATTGGGTTCGATACCGTAAACAGTATATCCACGTTTTAAAAGTGGCTCAGTAGTAATTCCGGTACCTGAACCAATGTCAGCAACAACAAAATCTGTATTGAGTATTTTCTCGTTTTCTAAAAAATCAAATACTTCCTCCGGGTAATGCAGGCGGTATTTGACGTAGTTGTCAACTCTATCGGAGAATCTATCTAATACTTCTTTACTCATTTTTTTATAAAAAAAAATCCCTTCCAATTATGTCGGAAGAGATTTTATGAATTTTTTTATCATAATCAGTCCGACTTATCTTTTCAGATTGTAACATCTGAACGAATTCCCACCTTCATTTAAAAATGCATCATTTTTAAAGGGTTGGTAAGGCGTCACCGGGCGTATCCCTCTGCCTTTCTTGATAAGATTGAAAAGAACTGAGACAAAGGTACATAATTTGGGTGAAAGGGCAAAAAGTGGGTTGGGGGTAGCGGCAGTTTAGTAGTTAAGATTAAACTCTTTGAAGGATTCCCATTTGTTTTCATTTTGTTTTAAAAGGTGAAAACTCTTTACTTCAAATGATGCTGAAAAGGTTTGTTCTTTAAAATGTTCCCAAGCTTGGTTAAAAGTTGCTTTTTTTAGGTCGCGGAAGGCTATTGTAACATGCGGATGAAAACCGCGGATATCATTTTCTTGATTAAAGAGGTTTATATTTTTTTTTGCGTATTTCACTAAGGAATTCTGCAATTCGTTAAGAGAATCGTTGGCTAAAACATGCACAAAAATTACACGGGATTCAAAAGTGGCAAAGTTTTTCAGCTCAATAGAAATTGCCTTTTTAAATGTAAATTCTTGTAGTTTTTCAATTAAAATCTGCTCTTTCTTCTCTTTCCATTCAAAGGGCATATGCAGGGTTATGTGTGCTGGCGATCGCAAAGCCCCTTTGCTCTTGAAATTATCGCCTACGTATTGCTTTAAGCTCATTATTTCGGCATGAAAGGGCTCAGGGATGACGATTGCTAAAAAATATTTGCCAAAACTCACGGTTTATTTTTACCACATAGATACATAGAAAGTATGTATTGTAAAAGAATTGCAGAGGAAATAAATTTCCTAACACCTAGAATTTGTATTGAAGCGAAGCTTCCTATAATGTGAAACTATGCAAACCTTGAATTCTACAAATGTTCTATATTTCTATGTGATTAAAAAAATCTGCGTTAAACGTGTAATCTGTAGCATTTTTTCTTATCTTTAAATAAAAATTATGCTTTCTACAAAAATAACGAGTGCCCTTAACAAGCAAATAGAGCTTGAAGCAGAATCATCGCAATATTATTTAGCAATGGCTTCTTGGGCAGAAACTAAAGGTTTGAAAGGAATTGCAGCCTTTTTGTACAAACATGCCGATGAAGAGCGTATGCATATGCTTAAACTGGTAAAGTTTGTTAATGAACGAGGTGCACATGGCATCGTTCCTGCAATAAAGCAGCCTCCCGAAACTTTTAAATCGGTAAAACAGGCTTTTGATTTGGTTTTGCAGCATGAGGTAACTGTAACTAAAGAAATAAATCGTTTGGTAGATATTACATTAAAAGAAAAGGATTACACTACACATAACTTTTTGCAGTGGTACGTATCTGAACAAATTGAAGAAGAATCTTTAGCGCGCGACATCGTTGACAAACTAAAATTAGTAGGAGAAGATAAAGGTGGACTTTACTTTTTTGACAGAGATTTACAGGGGTTGAGCACAGCTACCGGCGGAGTAGAGAAAGGAAACTAAAAATCATCATCATCTTCCTTTTTCTTATCGTCGTCTTTCTTTTTCTGATTAAAATCTATATTAAATTTCTGATCTTGTTTTTTGTCGTTGTTTTTAAAAGAGACCGTATCTTTTTTAAATAAGCCAAACTCATCGTGCAATAATTTTTTTAAGGTATTTTTTTCTTCTTTCAAATCCTCTTTAATTTTTTGTTTCATTGCTTTTCTGTCGTAGGTAATAATTGGTTTATCAATTGTACCTGTCATATGTAAAAAAACACAGCGTTTGTTTTCGGGGTCGTTTTCCATTTCGCTTAACTCTTCATCTAACTGTTTATTTTTACATGGACGTTTGGCAAGATAATCACCCAGACGCAATTTTATACGGTAATCAATTACATTATCAAAAGTCTGTGAGCCTGATAATTCTATGTCTAGAGCTGAATTTTTTAATGAAGTTTTAGAAATATAAACAGTTTTGTTTTTTATATCAACATGTGTTTGCAGGTTAGCAAATTTTACCTGTTTAAGTTCTTTCAATTCTACATATTCTGCAAGATGTTCGAGTATTTTGTAATCAACAAGTTCTCCGTTAGTAATTGTAACATCAGCTGATGCGATGATGCTTGATAAATCACATTGCAAATGATCGTTCCAACTTGCTGAAAAATCGAGCTGTGTAGTAGCCTTCCCGTTCATGTTTTGCGCTTCAATGGCTGTTTGTCCGAAATTATTTAGTTGAGTAAACAATTGTCTGATGTTAGCATCGACTAATTTTACGTTACCGGTAATTTTTAATTTATCGTCTTTACTCGCATCGGCAATGCCTGTTAAAGTTATATCTCCGTTAAATGCTTCGAAGGAAAGATTATTAGCTAATAGCCTTTTATTTTTTATTTCTAATTGTCCTTGCAGGTTTCGCGCTTTAAACTTGCGGAACACAACTTCTGTTACGTTCAATTTTAAATCGGCTGAAATATTATCTTTTAAATTTAAAGGATTTTCATTGATGTTTTGACCGTTTGTTTTTCCGGATTCAGGCAAAATAAAATCATCTGCATCTATAAACGGAGATTTAACGTCAAGCTCAACGCGTAGTGCCTGCTCGGGTTTTAAAATATAATTTAAAAAATTTGTTGCCTTCCCGCTGACTTCCAATGAAGATTTTCCATGAAGGAGGGTAAGATTTTTTGTCTCCAGGTTTTCATTATCAATTAGTATTTGTCCGCCCGGGATTTGCAAAGTATGCTCACCTTTAAAAACTATTAGTACTTCTTTCAAATCTATTTTACCTATGGCAGAGCTTGTTCCAATTTGCAGAGCTTTAGCATCGTTTAAATTTATATTTGCATCAACAGAAAAATCTATTGTTCCGCTTGAAGAAGAAATTGTATCAACAGGAACCAAAGCAAAGAAATCAGTAAGGTTGTAATTGCCTTCAGCTTTAATTTTAAGATACGGATTGGCAAAGTTTCTCAATGAAAATTGGCCTGAGACAAAATTTTTGTTCTGATGCGCTTTTATTTCTTTTAGGCTTAGTATTTCGGGGCTAAATTTTTTCTTTTCGAAAGAGCCCGCGAAACTTACATCGCGTAAGGTTGTTTTAGTAGGAGAGTGGGTAATACTTGCTTTTGAAGTACCAAAGTTTGCTTTTATATCGAGCGTGTTGTAATCGTTCAGATTTCCGGCAATGGTAACATCACTGTAAAAAATTCCATCACTTTGGTAGTCTTTTATTTTCTCGTGAAATTTTTCAGGCAGTAAAGAAAGAACAGATTGAACGTCTATGTTTTTTCCTTTTAGATTAATTTCTGCAGGCATTTCATCTGTATTATTCTCCAAAAAACCATCAATTGTAAAAAATAATTTGTTCAAGCCTACTTCTGCGTTTGTAATGGCGTACCTATTTTTCTTTACCTGTGCAGATAATTCGATCGCAAGGTTTTTATTTTTAATGTAATTTTTCTTTCCTGATTTAATTGAGCTTATAAATCCGTTTGCTTTAACATCTAGTTTATAAGCATCATCAGAAAAATTTCCTGAAAAAATTACATCTTTAAATGTTGAAATAACCTTGGTTTTATTTTGACTATTCTTATAATTAAAAGAAAAATCATAAAAAGAAACTTTGTTTAACTTAAACGAAGCTGACCTGTCTTCTTTTTTAACACTGTCGGCATAATCTTCCCATATATCGTAATTAGGTTCTCCTTTAGCATTTACAAAAAGCCTGAGCGCTGAGCTTTCAATATTTATTTGCTGTATATTGTATTTTTTGTTCCAAATATCTTTGGCGTTAAACAGTAGGTATATACTTTTTGCATTAAGGAGTGTATCGTTTTGCAAATCGGACAAAGAACCTAGTATACTAACGTTTTTAAAAACTAGGGCTGCGTTAGGAAATGTTTTTAGAATAGTAATATCAATATCATCAGGGTTTATATAAACCTTGGTCTTTAGATGGGTGTTAATTTCGCTAACAATGGCGTTCTTTATTTCTTTTTGGTAGATAAAAACCAAAATAACAGGTATCAACGTTAAAATTAGTAAAATGCCTAATGCCCAAAAAAGCACTTTAAATAGCCTTTTTAGGGGTGATTTCTTTTTTATAGGGTCAGGCGAAAGGGGCGCGCCTTCATCGATATTCATTCCTGTAAATGTCAGCTATAAGGTCTTGTAAATGATCTTTAACGCTAAAAACTAACTAACAGTATAATTTTCATAATTTTTACTCTTTTTTTTGGTGTTTATATAAAAACTCATACTTTTGCCAACAAATTAAAAACTAAAACAACCATGAAAAAAGTTCTATCAATCGTTGCAATTGCTTCTTTAGCTGTTGCTGTTGTTGCTTGCGGACCAAGCAAAGCTGAATTAGAAGCAAAAGCAAAAGCTACAGCCGATTCTATGGCTGCAGTTGCTACTGCTGATTCATTAACTGCTGTTGCTACTGCTGCTGCTGCTCAAGCTACTGCTGATTCAGTTGCTAAAGTTGCTGCTGACGCTGCTGCTGCTGCTGCACTTGTTGCACACGAAGATTCAGTTAAGAAAAAGCTGATCAAAAAGTAATTCGTAAACACGAATTTTATAAGAAGTCCTTTCACCTATGGTGGAAGGACTTTTTTATTTACTAAAAGGAGCAAGGATTCTAACCGGTTTGTTGATTGTTTTGCTTAATTTTGATACAATGAAAAAGCGAGTTTTAGTACTCTTTTTATGTTTTTTATCTTTTAAGGCATTTTTGCAGCCCAATATGCTACGAGATAGCAGTATTGTTGTAAATATTTCGGGTAATCCTATAAAATTTGCCTGGGCAGGTGGTTTAAATTTTACAAATTGGGGCATGATGGACCTCGATTTCGATGGATTTAAAGACTTGGTGGTATTTGATAAATCGGGTGGTATAATCCGGACTTTTATGAATGATAAAATTTCTAATCAGGTTTCTTTTACGCATAATCCTACCTATCAAAATTTGAATATCTGGCCCGTTTTAAGTTCGTGGTTTGCTATGTTCGATTACAATTGCGATGGTAAGGAAGATATTTTCACCTATGCCAACGGTTTTGGGGGTATACGTGTTTATAGAAACAGTTCAAGTGCCGGTAATTTGCAATTTACTCAGGTAGTTAATTATTTAGAGTCAGATTATACACCCATAGGCACGCCTTTTATTACAAATATACCTACCAATCAGGTTGCTTTACCCGGAATTAGCGACGTAGATGGAGATGGCGATTTGGATATAATAGTTTTTGATGCTGCCGGGTATAATATAGAGTATCATCAAAACCAATCGAAAGAGTTGGGTTATAATTGCGATAGTCTTATTTTTAAAGCTATTGATAATTGCTGGGGCGATATAAATGAGGGCTCTTGCACAGTTCAAACTCTGGTATGCCCTTATCCACGAATTTTAGCTCATTTAAGTAATCAGCTTACAAAAAATCAGAAGCATGCGGGTTCATGTATCATGTGTTTTGATGCCGACGGAAATTCATTGACAGATGTCTTGTTGGGCGATGTCGTCTGCGATTCGGTTATTTATTTACATAATGGTGGTGTGGCAGGCAATGCACACATTGATACCTTCACAGCTAAATACCCTCCTTTAAAACCTATAGGGATGAGTATTTTTCCCTGTACCTATTACATAGATTTAAATAACGATACAAAACGTGATTTAATTGCATCACCAAGTTTGCAAGGAAGTGAAAATGTAAATAATACCTGGTTGTACACAAATAGTAACACAGATAATTCGCCGGTATTAAATTATGTAAAAAATAATTTCTTGCAGGAAAGCATGATTGACCTCGGAGAAGGAGCTTATCCAACCATGTTTGATTACGAAGGCGATGGAGATTTAGATTTGTTGGTTGGAAATTGGGGTTATTATGGAAGTCCGTACATAACTAAAATCGCTTTCTATAAAAATACTGGCACCGCAACAATTCCTAAATACGATTTAATTACCGATGATTATTCTAATCTTTCTTCCTCATTAGGGCTCCTGAATAATATGGCGCCAACTATGGGTGATTTGGATGGAGATGGAGATTCAGATTTGCTTATTGGAGATAATTCTGGCCGTTTCTCCTATTTTACAAATACTGCACCTTTAGGACCTGGGAATCCGGCAGTTTTTTCTACAACAGCGACGGCAAATTTTGGCAATGGTTTTTTAACCGGAATGGATATTGGGAATAAGGCTTATCCACAAATAATTGATTTAAATAAAGATGGACTTTTAGATATTATTTCAGGTAGCCAGAATGGAAAAATTGCCTACTATCAAAACACGGGAACCGTCACCGTCCCAACATTTTCTTTAATCACCTCTTTTTTAGGTGGAATAAATGTTACGCAAAGTGCTTGTAGTAATGGGCAGTCTATGCCATTTATTTTTTCGGATGCAGGTGTTTACAAACTATTAATTGGCAGCGAGTGCGGAAATTTATTTTTATATGATAATATAGACGGAAACTTAGGGGGTACATTTTCATTAATTAGTGCAAATGCTTTTGGTATTAGTGATGGTGAGCATACTGCTCCGGTTTTATACGATTTAAATAACGATGCGCGTCTCGACCTAATGATTGGTAATTACAGTGGCGGATTAACTTTTTATAAGGGACTTTCTACCCAATACATAAATATTGCTGAAACAATTCTTTATAAGTCTTTAACTGTTTTTCCAAACCCTGCTTCTGAGAATATTAATATTGTGTTTAGTTCATTTAACGTGTCTCCTAAAAAATTGCAAGTATTAGATTTATCCGGACGATGCGTAAAAGAAATTAGATTCAGAGATAATCAAATTCAACTAAACGTTTCAGAATTTGCTTCCGGAATTTATTTTTTAAATATCCAATTATTTGATTTGGGTAATTCCTTGCAAAATACGTTTACTCAAAAAATTAGTATCAGCCATGAGTAGGAAAAAGTATTTATATGGCGTACTATTATTTTTTGCACTTTTTATTAATTCGTGTAAGCGCGATGAAATAATTATTACTTCTACCGATTATCCTAAAGACGTAGGATATATTCTGTTAAGCAAATGCGCCGTAAGCGGTTGTCATAATGAGGCAAGCCATGAAGCAGCCGGTCATTTAAATCTTTCTTCCTGGGATAAATTATTTGAAGGATCGCATAATGGTTCACCGGTAATTCCGTATCGCGCCGATTTCAGTTCGCTTATGTATTTTGTAAATACGTATCCCGATTTGGGTATTATTAATTACCCCACCATGCCCCTGCATGCTAATCCACTATCGCGCGAGCAGGTAATCAGGCTGAGAGATTGGATAAAAAACGGCGCTCCAGATAAAACTGGAAAAATAAAATTTGCAGATAATCCCGCAAGAAAAAAGTTTTATATAACAAATCAAGGATGTAAAGTTGTTACCGTTGTTGATGCAGAATCGCTTTTGCCCATGCGTTATGTAGATGTTGTTGATGTAGGAGAAAATGCAGTGCCGCATCAGGTAAAAGTATCTCCCGATGGTTTGTATTGGTATGTTTCTTATATAAATGGTTCTTATATAAAACGTTTTCGTACCGCCGACGATGCTTTCGACGGCAAAATATTTGTCGGAAATGCTTCCTGGAATACCATGACAATAACACCCGACAGTAAATTTTTATTTGCCGTAGATTGGAATCCATCCCCCGGAGGAAAAATAGTTAAATGCAATTTAATTACTTTAATGGTTGTTGATTCTACAAAACTTGCAGACGCTCCCCATGGCTCAATGATGGAGCCAAACGGAAAGCATGTTTATTTTACAGCTACCGGCGGAAGTTATATTTATAAAATACATGTAGATAGTTTGTCTTATCCTCTAGATTATTACAATTATGTTGCATTTGATCAGCTATCCGGTCCCGGACCATCT
>CAZZEI010000128.1:0-9053 GCA_964653165.1 uncultured Flavobacteriaceae bacterium
ATAATTAGCAACCGCTAAATCTTTTTTTCCATCCCCATTAAAATCCTCACTAAATACTGAACGTGGATTATTACCTACAACAAAATTTGTAGTTGCACCAAAATTGCCTGTGCCGGTCCCAAGTAATATAGATATGTTACTTGAGGGTCCATTCGCTACAGCTAAATCAAGTTTTGTATCTCCATTAAAATCTTCAGTGATAACCGAAAAAGGACCAGTACCAACAGTAAAATTTGTTGCAACACCAAAACTACCTAAGCCATTACCTAACAATATAGATACATCGTTTGATGCTCCGTTACAAACAGCTAAATCAAGTTTTGTATCTCCATTAAAATCTCCACTTATTATTGAACGTGGGCCCGTACCAACGGCAAAGTTTGTTGCAGCACCAAAACTACCTGAGCCGGTACCTAACAATATAGATAAGTCGTTTGAAGTATAATTAGCAACCGCTAAATCTTTTTTTCCATCTCCATTAAAATCTCCATTTATTATTGAAAATGGTCCTGTACCGGCAGCAAAACTTGTAGCACTTCCAAAAATACCAGATCCGGTACCAAGTAAAACCGATATATCGTTTGAGTTAGCTACGGCCAAATCTGCGATACCATCTCCATTAAAATCTGCACTGGTAACTGAACGAGGGCTGGTACCTGTAGCAAACATCGAGGCCGCTAAAAAACTACCAGTACCTGTGCCGAATAATATTGATAAATTGCTTAAATTAGGATTAGCAGTGACCAAATCAATTTTAGAATCCCCATTAAAATCTGCACTTGTAACAGAATTCGGGTAAGTTCCTACTTTAAAATTTGTTGCCGGGCTAAAACATACTTGCGCGTTTATGTTTAAATAAATTGCAAAGTTTAAAAGAGTAATTATTTTTTTCATGGTTTATGTTTTTTTATTTGTGTATTTTTCTTGCAACTGTCTTGATAATTTTTTATTTCCTTTTTCACCTCATCTTTTACTATATCAAGTATGAAATCGTTTAGCCCGTATTTTTCATTAATTATATTTACATTTATTGTATCGCGACAACATTCATTGTTGTTTTTTCCATGATTTTGTTGTGGATAGTTACAGATTACCATTATCCATATGGGAATAGCTATTATTATAGCGTTTAATAGGGCAGGTAGTATTTTCTTTTTAGGGGTTAAAATTTGGCTTCTGCCACAAAGAGTTTCATAAGTTGGAAAATCATTCGAATCAATTTTAATGAATTTCTTATTGCCATCGAGCTCATAAATTAATATTCCTTCAACAAATTCTGGTCCTCTTTGAAGGCTAAACTTTTCTACTAAAAACACCCTGATATTATCAATAGTGCCATTTAAAATTTCAAGATCCTTTTCATAGTCATGAGTTGTATTCTCTCCTTTTGAATCAATTTCATAAATAATAGCTATTGTTTTATTATTTGAAATATCCGTAATTTCATATTTTTTATAGCGAACCCATTCATCTTTTTCATCTACAATTTTTTTAATATTTGCATCATTTTCTTTTATAGAATTAGCAGGATAACCTTTTTTTGTAAGAAAATTTTTTAAAATGTTACCACCCAAAAAGAAAAAAAAGAAAAACGAGTATATCATATCTATTTATTATATAATAACAATAGTCCTTGTTCCCAACACAAACAGTTTGTTTGTTTGTCAAAGATAATAAAATTCTAATATATAGTGTACTATTTATAGGAGTAACAAATATAGTACCCGTTTTTCAAGTTTGTCTTATGAAAAAGGCAGATAAAATACTCGAATTAGCTAATGTAGCAGCCAGACTAAAGCAATTACGTAAGTCAAAAGGATTTAACAATTACGAACATATTGCATTTGAACTGGGAATGTCTCGTAGTGCCTACTGGCGTTTGGAAAGCGGTGAAAACTTTAGCCTCAAAACACTACTTAAAATATGTAAATTACTGGGTGTTACTTTTGAAGAATTTTTCTCAGGTGTAAATGTACCAAAAGTTGAAAAAAAAAGAAAAAGTAACTTATTAACAAACAAAACATCTCCTTAAAAGTCCTGAAACGCATCTGCGAATCACTCGATATAAAAATGTCTGATTTATTAAAGGAAGTTGGGAGTTAGGCTCACTTTCTTTTGCGATACTTTTTCTTAGGGTTTTGACGGGTATCCCAAAATGTAATTAAATCTATACTTTCCTTTTTCACTTTATAGATTAGCAAATTATGTTTTGTTACAAGAGCTTCATGAACATCTGTCTTTACAGATTGACGAAATAATGTAGGTTGGTGAGAAATTAAACGGATGGTTTTATCAGTAGCAGAAATAAAGTTTTCTTTATCTTTCGCAGTCCAAAAAGTGTCTAAGTATGCAAGAACCTTTTCAAAAGTAATTTCTGCACGTGGAGTCCAGATTACTTTTTAAACCATTTTTTATACTTCTTCATTACTTCTGAATGAGGTCTGCCCAATCCCTTCTCTGATTCAGCAAGGCCTTTTTTAACAGAAGCTTTTATTTCATCAGGCATTTCGTCCCACAAATCAGTTTCATCTTCGGCAAAAGTTTTCACAACAGTAAGAACAGCCTTTTTTTTCTTTTCAGAAAGTAAGCTAAAGCAACCTGCAATTTTGTTATCTATACTTTGGGCGTGAGCCATTCTCGTAAATTTAATTAATCAAAGATACAAAAATTGAAACAAATTACATAATCCGAATTACATACGCAAAGACCTCTTCCCCGTAGCATCCAAGACAGTTTCTTTAATAGCTTCTGTAAAAGTAGGGTATACATAATACTTGGTTCTTAAATCCGTCGCCAATTAAGCTAAATACGCCAATTTACTTGTAACATATCTGGATTCCCTTTTTCTAATTGTTTTGTTGCCCATCAATTCTAATTCCTTTTGTTTTTCATAAACACGATACCAGTAAATAGCCGGAATAAAATTGTTTGAATGAATTTCTAAACGAATCAGTATCTTTTCACTGGGCTCGTCTTTATCATTTAATAAACGACTCAACTGAGCTCCATGCAAACTGATTTCCTTAGAAAAATCGGTTTTATTAATATTTAGTGAATGTAAATACTCATTTAGAAAATAACTGAATTTATATCGGTTATTATACTCATTACTATTTGCATAGTTTTCCATTAGGTATTTAAGCTGCATTAATCTTGAGTAGAGTCTTTCACCTTCTGTCCTATTCTTAATTCGTTGAATACGAAACCTTGAGAATTCATTTTCTTCCTTTCTTTTTTCAGAAGGAGATAAGCGGCTGGGAAACACATGTGCTTCTGCCAATTCTTTACCTGAATGTTTCTTTTTCTTTTGCATATCCTATTATATTAAATATTCTTTTATTAAACGTTCTGAATTTTGCAATTCGGTATAGAAATGTTTTCCGGCATTTTGCATGCCATACTTTTCGGTGTAATGCTTTTTTAAATCAGTCTTCGGTTCAAGCGCAACGGTTCCATCGTATCCTCTGATAAATGCCTGTTTACAAGCGAATGCAATCAAACAACCTGCTATGCGGTCATATTTCTTCTTCCTGCCAACATTTTCCTCCGAAGTTTGAAGCAGATTTATTTTTAACCATAGTTCCTTTTTAAAATCCAACAGTGACATAAGTCCCAATATTTCATCAGAGTTCTTCAATCTAATTTTAAAAACCTCATTTTTTCTTTCTGTATTCCAATTAAATTCTGGAAATCTCTTACTTCCCTTTATAATTTTATAATCTGCCGCTAACACTAATTCTATAACTGCTTCAACCTTTTGGTTAGTTTCAGTATCCATTAAAAGTATATACAAAGGTAGTGATTTTTATTAAAATAGTCAAATTTTTTGACGAAAATAGTCAAATATATTGCTAAAATAGTTAAAAGGTAGTTTACATATGCAAAGCCCTCTTCCCCGTTGCATCCAAAGCTGCTTCCTTAATACTCTCTGTAAAAGTCGGGTGCGCGTGACTCATACGTCCGATATCTTCTGCGCTGGCACGGTATTCCATTGCAACAACAGCTTCTGCAATCATATCGGCAGCGCGTGGACCAATCATGTGTACGCCTAAAATTTCATCTGTGGCTTCATCAGCTAATACTTTTACAAAGCCGTCTGTATCTCCGCTTGCTCTTGCTCTGCCACTTGCTTTAAATGGAAATGAGCCAACTTTATATTTTGTCCCTTTTTCTTTTAATTGTTCTTCAGTTAAACCAACAGAAGCAACTTCCGGCCAAGTATAAACAACACCCGGAATTAAATTATAATTAATATGCGGTTTTTGTCCCATCATTGTCTCTGCAACAAAAACTCCCTCCTCTTCCGCTTTGTGGGCAAGCATTGCTCCCTTAATTACATCTCCAATTGCATAAATATTATCGGCACTTGTTTTTAAATGATCGTCAGTTTCAATTCTTCCACGGTTATCTACTTTCACTCCAGCTTTATCTAATCCCAAATTATCAGTGTATGGTTTTCTTCCCACAGAAACCAGGCAATAATCGCCGGTAATTTCTTTCATTTCTCCTTTATCATTTTCTGCTGTAACGGTAACTTCATTTTTCTTATAAGCAACTCCGGTTACTTTATGTTTTAAATAATATTCAAATTTTAATTCCTTTTTCAAAACGCGCTGCAATTCCTTTCCTAAACCTCTGTCCATATTTGCAATAAGGCTATCCATGAATTCAACTACGCTTACTTTTGCTCCAAGGCGTGCATAAACTGAGCCTAACTCTAATCCTATAACCCCACCACCAATAATAATTAAATGTTTGGGAACTTCAGTCAATTCTAATGCTTCAGTAGAAGTTATAATTCTTTTTTTATCAATTGTAATTCCCGGAAGAGAAGCAGGTTTTGATCCGGTTGCAATAATTGTCTTCGCACTTTCAATTTGTTGACCCCCCTGTGGTCCCCCCGCAAGGGGGACAATTGAAATTGTAGTTTTATTTACGAAAGATGCATGTCCGGTAAAAACAGTGATTTTATTTTGCTTCATTAAAAAATTAATTCCATCGCAGGTTTGTTTTACAACATCGCCTTTGCGCTTAATCATTTGTTTGATGTTTACTTTTGGTTCAGTAATATCAATACCATGTTCTGTAAAATTATGCATAGCGTTATGAAAATGTTCAGAGGAATCTAACAAGGCCTTGGAAGGAATACATCCTACATTTAAACATGTTCCGCCAAGTGTGTTATAACGTTCTATGATAGCGGTTTTCATTCCGAGTTGTGCGCAACGTATAGCAGCGACATATCCGCCGGGACCTGAGCCTATTATTGTTACATCAAATTTTTCCATGGCTTTAAAATTAATATGTGATGAAATTACGAAAAATATTTACTTCCTAAAACGTCTAAAAATAGCAAAGAAAATGGCTGCAAATGCCAGCATTAATGATGTTTTTGAAATTAGGTCACCAAAGCGGACAAAAAACGTTTTATTATTATTGGGTTGCAAAGAGCTTGAAATAACAGCGGGTTCCCACCATGGAGTAGCTTGAGAAATTTCACCATTGGGAGAAATAAAACAGGAAATTCCTGTATTTGCACAACGGGCTATCGGACAACGGGTTTCTATAGCGCGTAATATCGCGTAATTTAAATGTTGAATTTTCCCGGGAGAATCGCGCCACCAGCCATCATTTGTAATAATAAAAATCAGATTTGCACCATTATTTATATAACTCGTTACATATTCACCAAAAACACTTTCAAAACAAATTACCGGAGCCACGCCAACTGTTTTATCTTTATTAAAAAAAACATCGCGTTCTTCTTGTGTTCCTAAACTTCCAGAAGTTCCACCCAAATCAATTGCCCAAGCTTCTAAAGGCTTAAATATAGTTGGGTAAGGAATACGCTCAACACCGGGGACTAATTTTGATTTATGATAAACTAACGCTTTCCCAAAATTATCTAATTGAATTCCGGTATTAAAAACATCGTAATATTCCTTTACGTCAGAATATTGATGAGCAGTAAGCGAAGGTTTTTCGCCGTGTTCAAACCGATAATACGTATTTGCTCCTGTTATGATAATTAGTTTTGGATATTTTTTAAGAATACTATCGCGTAAAAATTTTACAGAATACGACTGCTCAATTTCATTTTCCCAAACAGTCTCCGTAAAAAAAGTCTCAGGCAGCACTAAATAATCTGTATTCTCATCCACCTTGCCTTTAATTTGATTCTTTATTAAAGCAAGGTGCAATTCGTAGCTACTATTAAATTTTACGTCATAAGGATCGATATTTGGTTGAACAATTACGATTTTTTGTCCGCCTTTACCAAGAGCATCAAAACGTAAAAATTTTATTAAAAAAGAAATTAAAATTGGCAAAATAATTAATGTCGACACTTTTACTATCTTGCCTCTTGACTCTTTATTCTCGCTTCTTAAAAGCTGATAAATGAGAATATTCACTGCCAAAATCCATAAGCTTCCTCCTGAAACTCCTGTAAACTCATACCATTGTATCCAATTGTGTTGAAAAGACAAAACGTTACCAAGTGAAAGCCAGCTCCAGGCTAAATCCCAAATTGAGTGCCAATACTCAAATGAAAGCCAAACAGGAATTAATAGCCAAACAGCAAGTGATGGATGCTTTGCGTTTATAGAACGACGCAAAGTAAAATAAATCAGGTAAGCAGTCGACATTAATAATGCATTAGCCAAGATTGCAAAAACGGCACCACCCGGTGAAGCAAACCATGTCCACCAAGTATCAATAATATTCCAAATTAAAAAAGTGAGGTATGAAAAAAGGAAAACTGTCCCTTTTGGTCTTTTATTATTTCCGCATTCAATTATTCGGGTTAAAATTAAAAGAGGAATCCAGGCTATAAAAATCAAGAAAGTAAAAGAAGAGAACCAAGCGGCACCCAAAAGTAATCCAGATAATACAGCTAAGCTTATTTTTTTCAGAAAACTCATTAATGCAGAAAAAATACTTTGTAAATTAAATACAAACCAAAAATGATAAGTAAGCCGCCTGAGACATATCTTACGTTTAACATCATTTTTGCGTTTAGCATTTTTTTAATTTTGTTGGCTACGAAGGTTTTCAATAAGTCGGTACTTATTACCATACCCAATACTGCGGTAAAAAATATGATGATGCGATATAAATGACCTTCATACTTGCTACTTATAGCCGTGGTTGTTGCAATCCAAAAAATCCAAACAAAGGGATTGAACATATTTAAAAAAAATCCTTTTATTAATAGAATGTACACTTTTGGAGTTTTAATTTCTAATTTATTCTCTTCATCAACTTTTATATCCTTATTTATAAAATGAAAAGCGCCGTATACAATAAGTACTACTCCGCCTATAACGCCTACAAACGCCTGATGTTTAGGTTCTGTAAGAAAATCCGACATACCTAGATGAATCAAAGACACTGTAACGCCAACAAAAAATAAATCGCTGAAAAAAATACCGAAGGCTAAAGCTGCCCCGGATTTATAACCATAGCTAATACCTGTATTGATTAATGCAAAAAATGCAGGGCCTATTGAAAAAGCCAAAAACAAACCCAATAATATTCCTTCGTATATAGCAGTTAACATGTGGTATGCTTTGGGTTAAAGTTAATATAATTTTTTTAACCATTTTATTACATGCTTTTTTGAAAAATAAAGAAATAAAAAAGCCCTGAGGTTTTTAATAACCTCAGGGCTAGATGAAATATTGTATTTATTTCACCAGCGTAAGTGAACCATGGGATTTATATTCTTTGCCATCGAATCCTTTTGCATCCAGAACGTAGAAATAAGTTCCATCAGAGGCCAGATTGCCGTTATTCATAACGCCATTCCATTTATCGTTAGCTGCGAGGAGTTGGTAGACGAGTTGTCCCCAGCGATTAAAAATATCGCAATGTAATTCGCGTATACCGGTGCAGGTGATGAAGAAGTCATCGTTAATTCCATCCCCGTTAGGAGAATAAATATTTGGAACGATGATAAGAACCGGAGCATCAATAATAACTATTGCTGTAGAAGTATCAAGACAACCACCGTTGTATGCAATAAGCAAAACAGTATAGGTGCCGGGCGCATTATACGTAACAGCTGCCGGATTTTGTTGCGTGGAAGAAGTTCCGTTTCCAAAACTCCAACCGTAAATGGTTGCCCCTATTGTGTTGTTTGTAAACGTTACGTTAAGGGGAGCCTGACCTTGTGAAATTGGAGGAGTAATAGAAGCCACAACAGCCGTAGTTGCGGGAACCGTGAAGATTGTAGTTGTGCCACTTGCAACACATCCGTTTGCATCTGTAATTAAAACACTGTAGGTTCCGCCAGCAACATTACTTAATGTTGGATTTGTTTCTCCCGGCATTAACACACCGCTGTTATACCATTGGTAATTATAAGTTGGCGTTCCGCCGCTGACAAAAATTCCATTCACACCGCCATTGCTCGCTCCGCATCTTGCCGTATCTGCATTTCCGCCGCTTACGGTTGGAGAAGGATTTACGATTACGGTGTAAGATTGAGAAGTTCCCACACAACCCGTTCCGTTATCTGTTGCTGTGGCTGTTAATACGCCTATTTCTTGTGTAGTAACAATGGGAGAAGTATATCCTGCAATATTTCCTGTGCCCACTGATCCTATTCCAACATTTGTATTTGTGTTTGTCCAGCTTACAGTTGCTGTTCCTGTAGCAACATAATTTATTGTACTGACAGCGGTTCCACCACATACGGTTTGATTTCCGACGGAGCTTAGTATAGGTAACTGATTTACTGTTACAGAAATTGTTTGCGTGCCCGTGCAACCCGCATTATCTCCGCTTACTGTATAAACGGTTGTTGAAGTTGGATTATCTGTAAATGTTGCGCTTGTAGTTCCACTGGGTAACCAGGTATAATTTGTGGCACCACTAGCCGTAAGCGTAGCTGTTTGTCCCACGCAAATTGCAGGTGAAGAAGATGTAATGGCTACGGTAGGCGATGGATTAACATTTACGTTTACTGTTTCTGTTGTTATACAAGTTCCGTTAGCGCCTGTTACAGTATATGTTGTACTGCCGGTTGGTGTTACCGTAATGATACCACC
>CAZZEI010000129.1:0-9016 GCA_964653165.1 uncultured Flavobacteriaceae bacterium
CGCAGCCTCGCAAGCTTTTAGTAAAGAAATTTGAGCATATTTTCCGCCGGTTGGTGTAGAATTTCCCATTTCAATTTGTACTTCTTCTTCATAGCAGGCAAATACATTTGGTTTTTTTGAATTGAGCTGCTTTAAATCGCGTACAGCATTAAAATTTAATTCTTCTAAGCCCATTACACGGCGGTAATACCCAACCGTTTTTTGAGAACTGAATAACACAGGAACACAAATATCTATAAACTCGGGTTCTAAGAAGGTTTTTAAAATCACTTCCAGTCCAATACCGTTTATATCACCCTGACTAATTCCTACTACAATTTTTCCGTCTAACATAGTGCAAATATACTAATAGCTAGGCAAGTACGGGTTTTTGCACCCAATCACCGTTTTCCTTAATTAAATTGATGAGTTCATCCACGGCTTTCTCAGTGGGGACATTCTTCTTTATAACCTCTTTTCCCTTGTATAAAGATATTTTTCCAGGGCCTGTTCCCACATACCCATAATCGGCATCAGCCATTTCGCCCGGACCGTTTACTATACAGCCCATAATGCCAATTTTAATTCCTTTAAGATGGTCGGTTACAGAACGGATTTTAGCAGTTGTTTCCTGCAAATCGAAAAGTGTTCTTCCACAAGATGGACAAGAAATATATTCTGTTTTGGAAATACGAGTTCGTGCTGCTTGTAAAATTCCGAATGCGTTTGAATTACAAAGTTGAGGAGAAACACAGTTTTGTTGTTTTATCCAAACCCCATCACCCATTCCATCAATTAATAAACCACCTATGTCAGTAGAAGAAAATAATTGAAAATCCTGTTCCGGCAAATCTTTGAAATTTCTTTTAATTATTACCGGCGATTTAATTTCGTTTATGAGCAAATGATTAAACATAGTTCTCAACTCCGACATCGCATTTTCACTGAAAGTATCGAAAACCAAAACAACTGTTTCATCAAATTTATTAGAATTTTGAATTAAAGATTGATAATCATACGCAACAAAATTCAGTTTATCAGACTTTTTTTCAGAAGCAAAATATTCATCGGCACAAAAAAGAGGATAACATTGTTTTTGCTTTGAATTTTCCTTCCAGGTTTCTGAGTTATAAATTACACTCAGTGTTCCCGGTAATTCAAATTCAATTTTATTATTTCCGGCGTAAACAAAATCTGCTGCTTGATCAGTTAAATTCCATTTATCCAATTGAACGGAATAATTATATCCGCAGGCAAATAATGTTACCGGAGTAATCTTTTCCTTCGTACTAAAATCGGCAAGAACACGAGGGACATTTTTTCCTCCAATGTTTAATACTTCATTGGTATGTCGGCGTTCATATTCGTAAGGGCTGTAAGGCAATTCTATGTCATTATCCTCGATTCTCGACTCCGCTCGAATTGACATATTTTTTCTATTGCTATATCTATCAACTAAAGATTTCGCAACCGGAATTTCAAACTCAGGTTCTTCCGTCAATGAAACTCTGACTGTATCTCCCAAACCATCTTCTAACAATGTACCAATGCCGACTGCCGATTTAATTCTTCCGTCCTCACCCTCTCCTGCTTCTGTAACACCTAAATGCAAAGGGTAATTACGGTTGGTCTCAATCATTTTCTGCACCAACAATCTGTAAGCCTGCACCATCACCTGAGTATTACTGGCTTTCATGCTGATAACAATATCGTGGTAATTATTATCCTCGCAAATGCGTAAAAATTCAAAAGCACTTTCTACCATTCCCAATGGCGTGTCGCCGTAATGAGATAAAATTCTGTCGCTCAAAGAACCATGATTAGTGCCAATTCTCATTGCCGTACCATGCTCTTTACAAATTTTTACCAATGGTGTAAAACGATTTCTAATTCGTTCTAGTTCTGCTTCGTAAGCAGCATCAGTATAATCAATTTGTTCAAATTTTTTTTTGTCCGCATAATTACCCGGATTTACACGCACTTTTTCTACAATACGCGCTGCCCATTCGGCAGCATTAGGGGTAAAATGTATGTCGGCACAAATTGGCGTATTATATCCTCTTGCTTTTAATTGCTTTTTAATTTCCTCTAAATTTTTTGCTTCGTTCATACTTGGCGCTGTAATACGCACCAATTCACAACCTGCATCAATCATACGTATGCTTTGCTCAACGGTAGCCAACGTATCCATGGTATCGGTCGTGGTCATGGATTGTAAACGTATCGGATTAGTTCCTCCAATACCCAAATCGCCAACTTTTACCTCGCGGGTTAAAAAACGACTATACTCAGTAAGACTATTGCAATAGGGCTTGACAAGCATAGCACAAAGTTAGCAAAAGTAATTGGGTGTTTACTTGTCATTTACGTAAATTAATGTGGAGGTTTGTTTTTTTATTTGCCACATTGAATACCCAAGTTGATCCGGGATTTTGATTAAGTTTTGCGAATGTGGGTATTTCAACTGATATTTGCGCACAATTTTACAGGAAAAACATTTTATATGAGTAAAAAAATTCTCGCCAACGATGGCATTGACGCAACAGGCAAACAACTTTTAGAAAAAGCAGGTTTTACGGTAATAACTGATAAAACAGCGCAGGAAAATCTGATAAAAGATTTAAATGAAAAAAGCATTACTGCTATTACTGTGCGCAGCGCAACAAAAGTGCGTAAAGATCTTATTGATGCTTGTCCCAATTTAAAAGTCATTGGCCGCGGTGGTGTTGGCATGGATAATATAGACGTTGATTATGCAAGAAGTAAAGGAATAAATGTAATTAATACTCCGGCTGCTTCTTCCAACTCAGTTGCTGAATTGGTTTTTGCTCATTTATTTAACGCTGTTCGTTTTTTATACGACAGTAACCGACAAATGCCGGTAAATGGTTCAACAAAATTTGAAGAATTAAAAAAACAATATGCAAAAGGAACTGAACTTCGCGGTAAAACCATTGGTATTATTGGTTTTGGCCGCATAGGACAATCCGTTGGAAAAATTGCATTGGGTTGCGGAATGAAAGTTTTGGCTTTCGATCCTTTCGTAAAAGAAGCAACGCTTAATTTAGAAATTCATGGCTTGGCAATTTCAGAAGTCACAGTGAAAACCGTTAGCATGGACGATTTGCTTGTTAACAGTGATTTTATTTCTATGCACGTCCCGGGCGGAAAAGTTATTACAGAAACCGAAATTGCAAAAATGAAAAACGGTGTTGTATTGGTTAATGCAGCGCGCGGTGGTGTTATTGATGAAACAGCTTTGATAAATGGTTTAAATTCAGGTAAAATTGCCCACGCAGGTTTAGATGTTTTTGAAAACGAGCCAAAACCAAGTGATGCAATTTTACAACATCCTAAAATTTCCCTAACTCCCCATATTGGTGCGGCTACCAACGAAGCACAAGAGCGTATTGGTATTGAATTAGCCGAAAAGATTATCGCAGCACTGAGTTAGAAGAATTGGGGCGTTACCCGCGTTAAATTTTCTCTTTCATTTGTAAATTCTAAGCGGGGTCGGGCTGCGGCGGGGTTCTCCCGAAGGGACCACTATGTGGCGCTTTTTGTCCCATAGGGACTCCTTCGGAGCAGGGTAATTAGTCTTCGAATTATTAATCGCGTTGGCAAAAGAGCCAAGCCCGCCACATCTAACGCAAATACATCCACCTTCTCAAACTCCTCAGTCCCGCAGGGACAACCTCCTGCATTCTCACAACAAAAACAAAAAAAACTCTTCACTGCCTCTGTGCGCACTCTCCGTGCTCTCCGTGTTTATTGTATTCTCACGCTATCCTTTCACGCAAACACAAAAATTCTTTGTGTTTCTTTGTGCCTTTGCGTCTTTGTGGCAAAAAAACCGGATACTCAAAACGTTTAATCAAAAAATTTATTTATATTTGAATAAGTAAAAACCTATGAAATACATTTTCATTTTTATATCATCCTTACTTCTATTTTCCTGCGCAGGCAAAAAAGATGTGTTTGATGCAGTAAGAATAAGCCCTAAACAAAAACTTACGCCACCCGGAACAGTATGGCTTAAGGATAATCTTTTTATAGATGAAGTAGAAATTACTAATTTAAGTTGGAAAGAGTTTATGTCTTGGCTAAGCAAGCACGAACCAAAGAAACTTGAGGCAATGGTTCCGGATACTAATTGCTGGAAGAGAGCTGATATTGGTGATGCAGATGATTTAATTAAATTTTATCTAAGATCTCAATACAGCAGTAATTATCCTGTTGTGGGTATATCGTACGAACAGGCCGTAGAATTTTGTAAGTGGCGCAGCGATCGTGTAAATGAAATTTTATATGCAAAGGATAAAAAAATTAAATATAGTCCCGATAGTTCTTACGCAAATAAGGCACAAAAAAAAGTAAAATATCGTTTGCCTACTAAAGAAGAATGGGAATACGCTTCAGCCGCCGGTTTAGATTATTGTCATTTTCCAATGGGTTATGAGCGACTTACCGATAAATATAATTTTCCGGTAAGCAATACAGAAGAATATTACAATTATTTTAATAAAGATTTTGGAGCAAATTCTTTAGGTTGTAACGATACTATTTTCCTTGATTTGCCAACAGAGACTGTTTATTTTGGCAAGTGCAACCAATATGGTATATACAATTTGCTTGGTAATGTATCGGAAATTGTTTCAGATAATCTTGTAAAAGGACTCAATTTTTCTGCTCCAATATATTCTATTCAGCGCGATGAAGAAACGGACGTTGTAAAGGCACAATCGTACGATTACAAACAAAGTACAAAATACAAAAGACCTGAACCCTGGGTTGGTTTTAGATGTGTTTGTGAAGTTTCACAGAAATAATTTCCTCAATGAATAGGAGAGCTTGCATAAAATTATTGTTCTGCATTTTCTTTGCAGCTAGTATTAATGCGCAGGTTACCGGGGTGAAATTTGCCCCTGATGGTACACGCTGGAGCACAGAACATCGTTTTTGTGTATCCATGACCAATTGCCCGCATTGGTGGACTAATTTTCAAATAAAAGGGGATACTGTTATTGGCAATAAATATTGTCAGAAGATAGATACTAGCGTTAGTTATTATTACGATAGTGCGTGCATGAAATATAGCGGAAGAAATTTATACTATTACAGTAGAAAATTATACATCGATACTTTTTTGATTTATGATTTCAACCTGGTTGCAGGGGATACATTTAACCTATATGTTAATTCTTGGTGTGGCCATAATGGATATTATAAAATGCCTGTTGATTCAGTCGATTCCATGTATTACGGCAACACATGGAGAAAAAGAATTACATTTAAAAAAATGTCGGGATTTTATTTTGGGCCCGTCAGGTGGGTTGAAGGGATTGGCGATATTGATTATGGCTTTGATATTTATCTACCACCGGTATATGTAGGAATATATGGTGGAATTGAAATAGATTTTTGCCTTAGCGGTTTTGGTCGTTTAAACTGCTTTCAGGAACAAGGATACGCAGCTTATGGAAATTTTTGCCACAATGGTTCTTGTGCAACAAGTGTGATTGAAGAAAATAATTCAAGCAATATTTTTGTTTATCCTAACCCGTCGAGTTCAATTTTAAATTTGGTTCTTCGGCAAGCTCAAGATGAAAATGCTGAAATAAGAATTACTGACATGCTAGGCAACATCGTAAAGCAAGAATATAATAAAGTAGAAAAAATAAGCATTGACATAGGTGATTTACAAAACGGAATTTATTTTGTCTGCGTAAAAACAAGCGAGGGAGTGTTAACTAAAAAAATTATTGTACAACATTAAAAGAAAAAATTCCTAAGCGCTTCTCTCCCCCTTTTTCAATTCTATAAAAGTAATCTCAGGCCAAATACCTAAGCGACCATTGTAACCTAAAAAACCCAAGCCGCGGTTGACGTACAAAAATTGTTCTTCGTGGCGGTATAAACCCGACCATTGAGGGTAAATATATTGAACAGGACTCCATTTAAAGCCGGGTATTTCAATTCCAAACTGAAAGCCGTGTGTGTGCCCGCTAAAAGTTATGTCAACGTCTTTATACTGTTGTTTTATTTCCTTATTCCAATGCGACGGGTCGTGCGAGAGTAAGATTTTAAAATCATAATTATCGGTTCCTTTATGAGCCACATCCATTTTACCGTATTTTTTAAAATGCAGGTTGCCTCCCCAATTTTCAACACCTATTAAAGCAATTTTTTGCTCGTTTCTTTCAAGTGTAACGTGCTCGTTAACCAATAATTTCCATCCGGCATCAGCATGCACTTTTTTTAGCGCGTCTAAATTATCCTTCTTGCTTTGCGCAGTAGGCCACTCAACATAATCACCATAATCATGGTTACCTAAAACAGAATAAACACCCATAGGTGCTTTCAGTTTTTGGTATATATGCAAAAAACCATCTGTCTCATCTGTTTTATTGTTTACAAGGTCGCCCGTAAAAAAAATTACATCAGGTCTTAGTTCAATTACTTTATTAAAAGCAAATTCAAGCGCATTCGTATTAGCAAAACTACCTGTATGGATATCAGATATCTGAACAATTTTTAAACCATCAAAAGCTTCCGGTAGGTTAGGGAAATTTAATTTTACTATATGCGTTTTATAGCGATACGCCCCACGGACAATACCATAAAACAAGGAAATAAACGGAATTGCAAAAAAAGTTCCGGAAACATAAGCAAGAAATTTAAGTCTCGATATGCCTTCTCTTTTTTCGGGATGATTAATAGTAGTAAGAAGCTGAAATACCCAGCGAAACAATCTTGTAATATCATCTACCAATAAAAACGTGCAACCAATCAGTTTAGAGAAAAATAAAATAAACATAATAGAAAAAATATAGGTCTTGAAAAATGCCGGCCACATAGGCGGTGGATAAATAACTGCAATAATGCATAACACAATGTTTATGCCTGAAATTGCCCAATATATAATTTGTATTGTAACTTTACGCGTTGGCTGATAATCTCTAATAATGGTTTGAATGCCCGTAAAGAAATAAAACTCAATGCCGATAATAATGAGAGGTAAAATAAACCTGAACCACATATACTTGCTTTTTTGCTTGCTTATTGCCTTGCCCTTGGGCGCAATTAACGGGCGTATGACAAATTCGCATTTTTTAGCCTCATCTCAATCTTCTCCAAAAGAGAAGAAGGTTTGGATTGCGAATTTAAGATACTTCCCGATTAATGGGTACAAAATTACATTAAAAAGCAATCTGAAAAACCATAAGGTGTATATGTATTATCAATACGGCGAAAACCAATACCCCTTAGATACAACAGTGGCAAACAGCGACGGAATAGCTGTTTTCGAGAAAAACCTGCAAATACAGGGCGGAGTGTTTTTACTTTATTTAACACCTGACAAGGCCATTGAGTTTTTACTTACCGATGAAAACAATTTTAGTATAAGTACTGATACAGCAGATATTTTAGGTAAAACAAGCTTTATTGGCAGTAAAGAGAACAGCGTTTACTACGATTTTTTAAGAAAAATAAAATTTAATGAATTTCAGAAGGAAATAATAAACCGTAAAATACAAAGTAAAAAATACGCGCCTGATTCGCTGGCTATTTTACAAAATTTGTATTCCCTGTACCAAAAGCAAGACCACTTATTTAAAAAACAAATCATAGAAAAAAACAAGGGCAGCTTTGTTGCCAATTTATTAAAAGCAAATTTGTGGAGGGATGCCCCGCAGACAATGACACCCAAAGAATGGGCGAAATGGGGCAAATACCATTTTTTTGACGAAGTAAATTTTTCTGATGAGCGACTTGCCTACTCACCCGTATTATTTGAAATGTATAAAGAGTATATCAATTCACACGTTGCGCATACCGGAGATTCAATAATTGCCGCCTGCGACACAATTTTAAGGAAGGCAAATGCAGGTAAAGAAAATTTTAAATGGAGTCTTTATTTTTTAAGTTCTTCATTTGAGCGCTCTGCAGTACCTGGACAAGACAAAGTATTTGTACATTTAGTAGAAAATTATTATTTGAAATATAAAGCCTGGTGGATGAGTCTGCAGCAACTCAATACTATGGAACGAAGAAGTACTATTTTAAAAAATTTATTTGTGGGTAATGTTTGTCCGGATTTTACAGCTACCGACAGCGCCGGAAAACCTGTAAACCTGCATAAACAAATAACTAAACTTACTGTACTCTATTTTTGGAGTTACGATTGCGAACATTGTCTTGTAGAAACGCCAAAACTTGCAGCATGGATAAAAAACCATAAGGAAATCAATTTAATTACAGCCTGTGCAACACCTGATGAAGATAAATGGAAAGAAAAATTAAATGAATTAAAAATATCGGGCACCCACTTAATTGATTCTGACATGAAAGCCAATTACATCAATCTATACAACATAAACACCACTCCCGAAATTTTCGTCATTGACAAAAACAAAAAAATACTCGCTAAATATTTAAATGATACGAAAGAGCTGGAAGAGTTTCTAAAAAACGTAAAATAGTTTTAAACTTTAATACCAACAACGAGCACATCGTCGATTTGTTCCTTGCCACCTTTCCAATTTTCAAAAGTGCTTTCTAGTGTTTCTTTTTGTTGTGTCGTTTCGTTCTGAGAAATGGAAACAAGTAGTTCCTTAAAAGTAGAAGCAAAAAACTTTTTTCCTTCAGGTCCGCCCTTTTGATCGGGATAACCATCTGTAAAAAGATAAACCATATCGCTTTTTTGAAGTGTAAGGGTATGATTAGTGAATTTCTCTCTAGCCATACCTACTGTAGTTTTATTGGGTTTTATCTCTATTAATTCATTGTTCCTTACAATATACAACGGGTTATTGGCGCCGGCATACTCCAGCTTAAGGCTTGTTTTATCTATTTCAATAAGCGCAAGATCCATTCCGTATTTGGCTGAAGCATTTTCTGTTTGTTGATGAAGAATATTTAATACTTGAGCGTTAAGTTCATCCAGTATTAACGAAGGTTGAGAAAATTCCTTTTTAATAATAATATTTTCCAACATATTAAAAGCCATCAGACTCATAAAGGCACCAGGTACCCC
>CAZZEI010000130.1:0-8987 GCA_964653165.1 uncultured Flavobacteriaceae bacterium
GATATTTAAAAAGTTATCCTTTCAACTTAATGACATTGCCCTTTATCCCCTCCTTGAAAATATGGAGGGGAACTAATACAGTTTTTTACAAGCGATTCATGTAAACTTATTTAATAATTGTGTAACACATGGAAGATTTATTTCTCTCATCTTTGGGTACAAATTATTTTAAGATGGAAAAGGAAGAATGTCATGTAGAAATAATAGAATTAAAAACTGCCACTATATGTTTAAGAGAAGATGGGATTATGCACGTGCATATTAAAAGCGGTGCGGAGATGCAGATTGGCGATGCCATGCAAGTGGTAAAAGCAATGGGAAAACTTGGCAACAAGAAAAAATTCCCAGTCTTGATTGACTGCGAAGCATTTTCTTCGGTTGATAAAGAAGCCTGGTTGTTTTCTAAAAGTAAAGATGCAAATATTTATACCTCAGCTGATGCAATAGCTTATCATTCTATGGCACATAAACTGCTGGCCGATTTTTTTATAAAGAATAACCCGTCAGAAATTCCAACTAAAATATTTCAGGACAATGAATCGGCCATAGAATGGTTGAAGACATTTAAGAAAAATTACAAAGAAATTAATTAACCACCAATTTCTTAACCCCTGCCTTTTTCATATTAGTAACAAACTCGCTAAAGGGGAAGAATTTGCATATCAAAAAATAAATTATTATATTTGTTTACAATTTACTGTAAACTGTAAACTAAATACTTATAATAACTTGAAAAACAAGCAATTAATAATTAATATTTTGAAAAAACTTGGCGCTGCAAGTGTCCCGGAATTGATAGAGTCGAATGGCCTTAGTAGACAAATGATGCACCGTATTTTGTTGCAATTAACAGAAGAAGGAAAAGTTAAAAAAACAGGAAGAGCGCCTAAAACTTATTATTCACTGGCCGAAGAACCTTCTGCTAAATATGAAAATAGTAAACCTATAGATTCTGAAAAAGAAGAATTTTTGCAGAAACATTTTTTGCTTGTAACCGAATTGGGCAAACGACTTACTGGTGAAGAAGCAATGCGATTTTGGTGCGAACGACAAAAACTTCCATTTGAAAAAACAATCGATAAATTTATTAGCACCCGTAAAAAGTATTTGAAGTATTACAATAAGTCGGAATTAATACCCGGAATAGAAAAATTAAAAAACACAAAAGGTTTTTTGGCTATTGGTCCGGATGAGTTGTACTATTTGGATTTTTACGCAATAGAAAGATTTGGCAAAACAAGATTGGGAACACTTTTGCATTTTGCCAAACAAGGACAAAATAAAAACCTGATGCGCGAATTGTGCGAAGAAATTAAACCTTCCATACAAAAATTAATAAAGCAAAATAAAATTGATAGCGTAGGATTTATTCCTCCAACAATTAAACGCGAAGTTCAGCTGATGGGTTTTATGGAAAAGCAACTCAATCTGCCACTGCCTCACTTTAAAATTGTAAAAATAAGTGGTGAAATTGTCGTGCCCCAAAAAGCACTTTCAAAATTAGAAGACAGAATTGCCAACGCAAAAGCAAGCATGTTGCCCACTGATAAAAGACAGTTTAAACGTTTGCTGCTTATAGATGATGCTGTTGGTTCAGGCGCAACTATAAATGAAGTAGCGCTAAAAATAAAACACCAAAATCCAAAAATTGAAATTACCGGATTAGCAATTACAGGAAGCTACAAGGGGTTTGAAGTAATTCAAGAAGTATAAACTCTAAATTTCCCTCCTTCACAAAATGCTTTCGAATCCAAAAGCCGTAGTTTTTTGTCTAAAAAACCCTTTTTGGTATATATATGGTGAAGGGCGGCCATAAAGGGAAGTTTTTCTACTAAAATGAAAAGAATAAAAATCAATCCTATTACAAGAAAAAGCATTCTCAAATTATTGGAATTAGGGTTAATGGTAATGAAAATAATCGCTTGTATTAGGGAATACTAAAACGCGAAAGAGTAAATTTATGCCATAACCATCTTCTTAACCCCAACCTTCTTCATATTAGCCACAAACTCATCAAATAGATAGCGGCTGTCGTGTGGGCCCGGGCAAGCCTCAGGGTGGTATTGCACAGAGAAAACAGGTTTTCCTTCCAGGCGAATTCCTTCAATCGTATTATCGTTGAGGTTTACGTGAGTAATTTCTACATCTTTTATTTTAGAAATATCCTCTGCCTTTATGCTAAAGCCATGATTCTGGGAAGTAATTTCGCAATGACCCGTAAGAAGATTTTTTACCGGATGATTTATTCCTCTATGCCCGTTATGCATTTTGTAAGTAGAAATTCCTTGGGATTGCGCAAGTAACTGATGTCCTAAACAAATTCCAAAAATAGGTTTCTCGGTTGCAACAATTTGTTTTATTAACGCGGTTTCATCTTTCATTGCACCGGGATCGCCGGGACCGTTACTCAACATAAATCCGTGCGGCTTAAAAGTTTCTAATTCACTCAAGGAAGTTTTCATCGGGAAAACTTTTACAAAACATCCCCTGTCAACCAAAGAGCGAACAATATTTTTCTTTACACCAAAATCCATCAATGCAACCCTGTAATCTGCATCAGCTTTTCCAACTTCGTATGCTTTTTTCGTGCTGACTTTTGATGAAAGTTCCAATCCTTCCATTTTAGGCACTTTTGACAAAACTTTTTTTAGTTCTTCCACATTTAATTCGGAAGAAGAAATCACACAATTCATCGCACCTTTATCTCGTATGTAACGAACTATGGCACGGGTATCAACATCACTAATCGCAACTATGCCGGCAGATTGAAAATACTCTTCTAAGGATTTATTATTTTCTCCATAGCGCGAAAAGCCATTGTTAAATTTCTTGCAAATCATTCCTGAAATCTTGATACTATCGCTTTCAACTTCAGCATCGTTTACCCCATAATTGCCAATCTGTACGTTATTCATTACAACTACTTGTCCATAGTAAGAAGGGTCAGTAAAAATTTCCTGGTAACCGGTCATACCCGTATTAAAACAAATTTCTCCCGTTGTAATTCCAATGGCGCCTGCTGCTTTGCCCTCAAATACTTTTCCGTCTTCCAGAAATAAAAGAGCCTTGGGTTTGTTTAGATATTTCAGATGCATATTTCGGTACAATTTAAACCTCGCAAATTTCGGTTATTTTTAGGTATTTTTAATGAATTCTTTAGCTAATGTTTAAACAAATTGTCCAACTTTACAACCTAAACTCGTCACTAAAACACTAAATCGCTAAAGCAGCACAAAAAATACTTAGTGTAATTTTGTGTTTTAGTGCCTTTGTGGCAAAAAACAGAATGAAATCATGCAAAAAATAAAAATAGCTATTAACGGATTTGGTCGTATTGGCCGTGTTTTTCTACGCATTGTCATAGAGCGCCCAAATTTTGAAATTGTGGCAATAAACGACCTTACCGACAGTAAAACTTTAGCTCATTTGCTTAAGTACGACTCGGTACACGGTAAATTTCACGGAACGGTTACCCACGAAAAAGATGCTTTAATTGTTAATGGAAAACGTATAAAAATTACTGCAGCAGCTGACCCTGCTTTGCTTCCCTGGAAAGAATTAGGAATTGATGTGGTTTTAGAATCTACCGGACATTTTTTAAGCACCGCTTCTGCTCAAAAACACATAACTGCAGGGGCAAAAAGAGTTTTATTATCAGCGCCTTCGACCGATTATGATATAAAAACAATAGTAATGGGCGTAAATGACCACACTCTTTCAAAAAATGATGTCATAGTTTCAAATGCCTCTTGCACCACTAACTGTGCAGCTCCTATGATAAAAGTATTGGAAAAATGGGGAATTGTGGATGCTTACATAACAACCGTTCACTCCTACACGGGCGACCAACGCTTGCACGACGCTCCACATAAAGATTTACGCAGAGCCAGAGCTGCAGCTTTGAATATTGTCCCAACTTCTACAGGGGCAGCCAAGGCAATTACCAAAATTTTCCCTGAATTAGAGGGTAAAATTGGGGGTTGTGGTATGCGCGTTCCTGTGCCTGATGGGTCTTTAACGGATATTACCTGTTTACTTAGTCACCCGCACACTGAAGCAGAAATAAATGCCGAGTTTAAACGTGCAGCTGCCAATGAACTGAAGGGTGTTTTAGAATACACCGAAGACCCTATCGTGTCTTGCGATATAGTGGGAAATCCAAATTCCTGCATATTCGATGCTGAGTTTACTGCCATTGTTGGCAGCATGGTAAAAATTATCGGTTGGTACGATAATGAGGCCGGTTATTGCAACCGTTTAGCTGATGTAATAGATAAGTGGCATTCTCTATAGGAAATTCTTGTATTTCCCCTCTCTTTTGGAGAGGGGGCAGGGGGTGAGGCGCTAAACCCTTTCAATTAACAATCCTCTATTGAAAAAACCCGCTTGCCCCCGTAACCTTTTGGCTATTACTGACGTAAAATTGTATAAGCAATTATGCAATCGTGAGCGAAGAATTATTACAACGTTGTTTAAAGAGTGATCCTGAAGCGCGCAAGCAGTTCATAGAATCGTATTACGGTTCGTTTATGGCCATGAGCCGACGCTACGCAAAAAATAATGAGCAGGCCAACGCACTTTTTCATCAGGCATTTATTGATTTGTTTAAGCAATTGATAAATTATAATCCGGAAAATAATTTTGAAGAGTGGATAAAAGATTCTTTTTTGTGCAGCATCATTCAGCAATTAAAAAACAGCAAGGCAGAATATTACGTTACTACTACCACGCGTGTTGACGATAAAAAAGTTAATCCCGATTTATTTCAGGATGCAGAAGAGGATGATGTAAATAGCTTGAGCGCCGAAGATTATATAAAAGCATTGCAACAATTGCCTGCTTCGTTTCGTACAGTTTACAATATGAATGTTATTGAGGAATATCCTTTCAGCCGTATTTCTACTATGCTTGAAGTGAGCGAATCGTCGGCACAAAATACATTAGAGCGCGCAAAAAATCAGTTTGCAAAAAATTTACAACAACAAATGCACAGGTATGCCTGAAAAAAGACCAACATATCGCATTAACGAAACTATGTTGCGAAGCACTTTACTTGGCTATACCGTTGAGGTAAACGCTGCCGAGTGCAGTGCCATTGAACAGGAAGCTTCAAGCATACGTATGCAAAAAGCATTTGTGATGCCTGAAATGAAAACAATTATAAAATTTGTTGTCATTCCTTTATTGCTTATCACCACTGGAATTTTAGTTTATTCTAATATAGATTCTATTCGTTCTGCGTTTACACCAACACCACAGCCGGCACTAAAAGTTGAGAACCTGCCTGCCGGCAAGGCAGGAAAAATTGTTTCGTCGTCACCGGTTGTTAAGACACAAACAGTTGCGGTAATTAATATTGTTCCGCCTCCTGTTGTAAATAATATCATTGCCAAAAGCGATACTGTAATTGTTGCAGAAAATAAAGTTAACGACTCGGCTAAAAAGCAAAATATTAAACAAGCGGGTCCTGTTATTGCAGATCCTCCAACCGATAGCGCGACTTTAAAGAAAAATGAAAATAGTATTAAGACAAACAAAGTAGATACAGCCTCTCAAAAAACTAACGAACCTGTTAAGAAGAAGAAAAAGAAACGCCGTAAGAGAAGTGATGCTTACATTGAAGATGTAAAAGAATCAAGTCTGCAGCCAAACAGCGCTGATGATGATGTGGTAGTGCCTCAGTAGAACCACAAACTCAACTACTCTAATTTTTAGAAATTTTCCTACACATCCTTACAGTGGTTACTCTTTTTTCCTTAGTATATAAGTTAAGACACCAATTGCAATTAATAGTATAGCAATGGAAAATAGAATTATTATCCCATTCCAATGCATCAGTTTGAAAAGTAATGCAATAATTCCAAAAGAAATTCCAATTATTATTAAAACAATTGGAACAGATGATTTTTTAGGTTCATTCATTGGAAGAAACAAATTATTTTTTCTTATAAAATAAAATTATATCATAAACCCCTCTGAAAAAAATAATACCTAATAATAAAAAATAACCAGACGAGTGGCTAAAGAGACCTTCTTTAAAATATTCTATCAAATCAGTACAGAAAACTAATAGAGCAAATAAAACCATTATTATGCCTATCCATCTTTTCATGTCAACGATTCAAGTGCACAGTGGAGTAGAATTGCCACAACACATTCTTCAGGGAAAAGCATGCAAATAATGGCCGCCGTACCATTATTACCAATTTCCTGAACAGTCTTTGTAATACAATCTTTGACGGGAGCTTCATTTGGAATTGGTGTAATAGGAGGATTAATATTAATAAACTTGTTATCATTAAAACTACCTTTGAACAGCAATTCTTTTGAAACCCCATGAATATTTAGTTCGCCCGATAGTTCGACCATATTATCCAAATCACCTTTACTACTAATAACAAGAGTAAAAAAATTTTTCCGTAGCAAATCAAAGTAAGTTACAATTACAGTTTTTTCTTTCGTTGATTGAGTTATAGGAATAAATATAGCTTGTCTTGTAGTATTATTGAAAGTAAGTAATCTTGCAAAGTCGAATTGTGGAACTGTTTCGAAATTTTTTAAATACGCTTTATAATCCGCAGAATTTTTAAAATTAATAAGGTCTTGGTCTTCAAAAGATACTGCAGAAGAAGATCGCAGACAAAATTGTTGATTTGGTAAACATTTACACATAATGTCGTTTTTAAATTGATAATTAAACATTTGTGAACAACAATTAAAATTACAAAACTTGCGTAAAAGAAACTAATAATCTTTCTAAAATTACTCTAATTTAATGGCTATCAGTAGCATAAGGATGCATTTAAAAATACAAAATAAACGTTCAATTTACTATGCTACAAAATAAAAACTCAAAACTCCTTCCCGATTTTTAATTGTTGTAAAGTAAATTTACCCAAAATTTATACAGAGGCTCAGTAGTGCCAGGTTTTTCCTGGGATTAAATAATCGCTCTGCATTATTTTTGAAATATGAGTATTAATTATTATAAAAATAATTTATGACCAATACGCAGCTTTGCTATAAAATTTCCGATAAATTAAAGATCGATGTAAAACAAGTTGTATCAACCGTTACATTACTTGATGAAGGTGGCACTATACCTTTTATAGCGCGTTACAGAAAAGAAGTTACGGGCAGCCTAGATGAAGTTGCCATCATGCAAATCCGCGATGAGATCGAAAGACTTCGCGCTTTAGAAGACCGCAGAGAAGCCATTTTAAAATCTATTGAAGGACAAGGAAAATTAACAGAAGAATTAAAAGAACAAATTTTAGATGCAGAGACAGTAAGCAAACTGGAAGATTTGTATTTGCCTTATAAACCTAAACGCAGAACCAAAGCAACCATTGCCCGCGAAAAAGGATTAGAACCATTGGCGCTATTTATTTTAGCTCAAGCTAATTCTTCTCTTGATGGAGAAGCAGAAAAATTTATTTCTACTGAGAAAGAAGTCAACTCATTAGATGAAGCATTGCACGGGGCACGAGATATCATCGCAGAGATTATAAGTGAAGATGTTAATTCGCGTGAACAGACGAGAAATTTATTCAAACAAAAAGCCACTATAAAAAGTAAAGTCGTGCGGGGCAAAGAAGAAGAGGGCGCCAAGTACGAAGATTATTTTGATTGGGAAGAACCACTTTCTCAATGTCCATCGCACCGTTTACTTGCAATGCGTCGTGGAGAAAAAGAAGATTTTATTTTCCTGGACATAAAACCACCCGAAGAAGCAGCCTTAGATATTTTGAGTCGCATTTTCGTTAAATCTAAAAATGTTTGTGGCGAACAAATTAAATTAGCAATAGAAGATGGCTACAAAAGATTATTACAACCTTCAATAGAAGCTGAGATGCGTTCTTCAACAAAAGAACTGGCAGATGAAAAAGCGATTGAAGTATTTGCGCAAAACATACGCGAGCTTTTATTAGCTTCTCCACTCGGACAAAAAGCAATTCTTGCAATTGATCCGGGAATTAGAACCGGTTGTAAAACGGTTGCTCTTGATAAACAAGGAAAATTATTAGAGGATACAGTTATTTATCCAACAATGAAAAAAACCGAATCAGAAAACATTGTGCTTGCATTTTGCGCCAGACATAATATTGAAGCGATTGCAATTGGGAACGGGACTGCCGGTAGAGAGACAGAAAGTTTTATCCGCGCAATCGATGTTTTGCCAAAAGAAATCCCTGTCATAATGGTAAACGAAAGCGGCGCCTCAATTTATTCTGCATCGGAAGTCGCCCGGGAAGAATTTCCGGACAAAGATATTACTGTGCGTGGTGCAGTTTCAATAGGAAGAAGATTAGCTGACCCATTGGCAGAATTAGTAAAACTAGACCCAAAATCAATTGGCGTGGGACAGTACCAACACGATGTTGACCAAACAAAACTGAAAGATAAATTAGATGTTGTCGTAAGTAGTTGCGTGAATGCTGTGGGAGTAGAATTAAATACTGCGAGCAAAGAATTGCTGACTTACGTTTCCGGATTAAATAATCGTCTCGCACAAAATATTGTCGACCATAGAAATCGCAACGGCGCTTTTAAAAGCCGTTCGCAATTGAAAGAAATTTCGGGTATGGGAGAAAAAACTTTTGAGCAATGCGCAGGATTTTTACGAATCAGCAAAGCAGAAAATCCATTAGATAAAAGTGCAGTGCATCCCGAGAGTTATGTTGTGGTGGAAAAAATGGCTAAAGATTTAAATTCTTCTATTGCAGATTTATTAAATAACAAAGAACTCCGCAAGCAAATTAAAATTGCAAATTACGTTACAGAAACAATTGGTCTCCCAACTTTAAAAGATATTGTAAACGAATTGGAAAAACCCGGACGCGATCCGCGTAAATCATTCGAAATATTTTCTTTTGCCGAAGGAATTGAAAGACCTGAAGATTTACGTGAGGGAATGACTTTACCGGGTATTGTAACGAATGTAACAAATTTCGGTGCCTTTGTTGATGTAGGAGTACATCAGGATG
>CAZZEI010000131.1:0-8909 GCA_964653165.1 uncultured Flavobacteriaceae bacterium
CAACGTTACCTGTTTTGGTTTAACTAATGGTAGCGCCAGTGTTGCCGTTACCGGAGGAAATGCGCCATACACTTACCAATGGAATGATGTAGCATTGCAAACAACGCAAACAGCAGTTAATCTTGGTACAGGCACTTTTATAATTACTGTAACAGATTCGTTAGGTTGTAGCAGAGTTGATTCGGTTGTTATCACTCAGCCGGCTATATTAGTTCTTACTACAGATAGCAGCAATACATCGTGTGGTAACAGTAATGGAACAGCAAGTGTTACTGTAACCGGCGGCACAAGTCCGTATAGCTATAGCTGGAGCGATCCATTTAATCAGCAAAATGCCGTAGCTTATGGTTTGGCAGCAGGAACATATACAGTTACTATAACAGATAATAATAACTGCGTTCAAATTGCAATAGCAACAGTTAATAGTAATAGTACTATGAATATTTCGCTTACATTAAATCATCCAAATTGTTTTGGTGGAAATAATGGAACAGCCACAGCAAGTGTTACCGGCGGCACAGCCCCTTATACTTTTATTTGGAGTAATTCTGATTCTGTTGCAACAGCCACAGTATTGCAAGCAGGTACTTATTCAGTAACTATTACAGACAGCGTTGGCTGTAGCGAAACGGTTGCTGCTATTATTGTTGATCCCGCACAATTCATAATTAATGCAACGGGTGTAGGTACAACTTGTGGCTTCAATAATGGAAGCGTGAAAGTTGACAGTATGTTTGGTGGTATTGCTCCATTCTTATACAGTTGGTCAAACGGAGCAACTACTCCTACTGTTACTTCTATTCTTGCCGGTACATACGTGGTTAGTGTTTCTGATGCACAAGGCTGTTTAGCTAAGGATACCGTAATTATTTCTAACACTGTTTCAGTAGAATGTGTATTTATTCCGAACGCGTTCTCACCAAATGGAGACGGAGACCATGATATGTGGGTAATTGACAACCTTCAGTTCTACAAGGATGTTAGAGTAGAAATTTACAACCGCTGGGGTAATTTGGTTTATATGTCAGACGACTACCCAAATAATTGGGATGGAAGATATAACGGCAATGCTTTACCCGGTGGTGTTTACTTCTACGTTGTTGATTTTAAAAACGGAAAAAAACCTACAACAGGAAATTTAACTTTAGTAAGATAATTAATCAGTAATAATTTAGACCATGAAAAAAGTAAAATTAGCAATCGTTTTAGCTGCAATTCTGATTACAACAGATGCATTAGCTCAACAGCAGCCTTTGTACAGTCAATACATGAACAATGATTTTGTATTGAACCCTGCAATTGCCGGAACAAAAGATTTCGCACCATTAAGAGGGATAATACGAAATCAATGGATTGGTATTCAAGGTGCACCAAACACCCAAACTTTGAGTTTTCATAACTCTATAAAGGATAAAAATATGGGGTATGGGCTTTTTTTGTATAATGACAGAATAGGTCCTATTTCTCAACTCGGACTTAGTGCCGCATATTCGTATCGTATTAAGTTAGGAGATGCAGGTAATCTGTCGTTTGGTTTGGCCGGGCAGTTTTACCAATACAGAATTTATTCGCAGGATTTAAAATTTGATAACCAGACGAATACTGATAAGGTAATTACTAATGGAGACTTCCGTAGTTTTTATCCTAACTCCAGTTTTGGTGTGCATTATTATGCCGATAAATATTTTGCCAGCCTTTCAGTTCCGGAGCTTTTTGAGAATAAAATAACTACTACAAAGGATTATTTTATCATGAAAAAGAAAATGCATTATCTATTCACCGGAGGTTATAAGTTTGTAATTGATGAAACCTATAGCCTATTTCCTTCATTGCTTGTTAAGTATGTACAGGGAGCACCCGCTCAAATCGATTTTAATGTACGACTTTGGCTATACGAAAAATTTAATGTTGGAATTTCTTATCGCTCAAAAGCTTCGGTAGTTATTCTTGTAGGCTTTAAGTTTAAAAATCAATATCATTTGGGGTATTCGTATGATATAACTACGACGAATTTGAAGGGATACAACAGTGGGTCGCATGAAATTATGTTGGGATATGATATTGTTAAATCCCAATCTACGAAAGCAAGTTTTTAATAATTTGTACTTTGTTAAATAGTTGGTTGAATCAGTATACTACAATTGAAAAATTGGTATTGCCTTTCATTAATAAAAAAGCATGAAATAAACCATGAGTAAGGGCAAACGAGTTTTTATAATTGAACAGGAAAGGATAATAGGCCTTGATCTTCAACAGCAATTAATAGATAGTGGATACACTGTTCATCGACCAATTTCTCTTATTGAAACGGAAACAATCTTTAGAAATAATATGCCTGATTTTATCATTGCCGATACAGAAATACAACAACAAAGCGGTTTCGTAAAAATAAAAAAACAGTTAGGCAAACTTCAGGTACCCATTATTTGTATTGGAATTGTAACCAAAGAAACATTAAAAGAATGCGATGGAATAAATATTATCGGCACTTTTTCAAAACCATTTGAGAGCAAAGCAATTATTACATTGATCAATAAACATTTTGATGAAAAAGGTTCGAGAATAACGAAAAAAATCTGTCAATAATAGTCTATAAACCCTTCTGTTTTTTGTTATTTATACTTCATCAAAACTTAATTAAAAGGCTGTAAATCAAAATTTAACAATTTTTTCAATTCAAGTAAAAATCACTATTTTAGCCGTTCTTAATGAACAGGCTAATAAGATATAGCGCGCCTTTTTTCCTTCTTTTGTTAGTGTCTTTCACTTTCAATAAGTCTAGCCTATTGGCTAAAACCGATCCTAAAAAAGAAGACACAGTTAGCGTAAATAACCTTAAACCAATTTCGCGTGATGAACTGGTTTATATGGTTGATTCTATACTTGACTTAGACTCCGTACCGGTTGCTGCCATTGAAATGCTCAATTATTATAGTGCTGAACTGGAGAAGACTAGTATTGAAAGAAGTCGCATAATGAAAACGAGCAAATTGAGTAAGCTTCCTGCCTCTGAGATATACGATTCATTTGACGAAGAAAATCTATTTAAACTTGCAACTGATGAATGTCTGCCTGATTTGCAAAATATTATTGTACAAAACGATTCTTTGGGAAATTATACTGCCCCTATATGCGGCGTTGTAACTTCAAACTATGGTTGGAGAGATAAGCGTATGCACAAAGGCATTGATATTGATTTAAACAAAGGCGATAAGGTCTTGGCAGCTTTTGATGGTATGGTACGCATTGCTCGCAGAAATAACGGCTTTGGAAATGTAGTTATCATCAGACATTACAACGGATTTGAAACTGTTTACGCTCATCTTTCAAAATTAAAAGTTAAAGCCGGACAAGTTGTTACATCCGGACAGCTAGTTGGTCTTGGCGGAGCAACAGGTCACGCTACAGGAACGCATTTGCATTTTGAGGTTAGATATATGGGGCATGCACTTAACCCTGCCAATTTTATTTCTTTTGATGAAGGAAAAATATTAAACGATACGGTTACCATTCGTAAATCAAAATACGGGATTGCCGCTTTTCCTTCTAATGCAAAAATTTATACTGTACAGCGCGGTGATAGTTGGTATGAAGTTGCAAAACGTTACGGCTTGACAAGTCAGTCAATGAAAGCCATGAACGGAACCGATAAACGTTTTTATTTGAAGGTAGGGCAGAAGATAAGAATCAATTGAGAATTAAGATTTCAGAATTAAGAATTATTGGAAGTGAAATTTTTCAGCAATTCCTTCACCATATCAGGCCTATTCGTAATTATCCCATCTATACCAATTCTTATTAATCGTTTCGTCGCTCGTCTTTTGTTTACTGTCCAGGCAAAAACTGTTTTATTCTGACTGTGTAATTTTCGGATAATTCTTTTTGTAATGAAGGGATAGTAAATGTTTACTCCCTGCCAGTTTTCAAACTTGTCTTTATTAATTTTTTTGAAAAATTAAAACTTGTGAGCGGTAATTTAAATACAATTAGTTTTTGCAATTTTATACCTGTATTCCGGCTGTTTACATTTAATAAAGCGTTTTTATCGAAGGAGTGAATGACATTAACCCAAGCTGAAGCGTTATTGTCTTCAATAATTTTAAGAATTCGCTTTTCAATGCCGGGATAATAACTGTTTCCTTTTTTTAATTCGATTAATAATTTGCAACGACCATTAATTAATTTTATTGCTGAGTCGAGCGTTGGCGGACTTTCATTTGAGTTTTTAAATTTTAAGTTACCAAAATCAGTGGAATTAATATTTTTTATCAGAATTTTTTTGGTCCCGTATTTTTTTGAAACTTCTTTTGTTATTTTACAGATGCGATTTACCGTAAGGTCGTGCATGAGCACAATAACGCTGTCGGATGTTTGGTGCACATCGGTTTCAATATAATCAGCACCTATTTGAATGGCTTTTTCAAATGCGGCAAAACTATTTTCTGTACATAGAGAACTTGCTCCGCGATGCGCAATGACTAATGTCTACGAAAAAATGATAGAAGTAAAATTCAGGCAGAGAAATACTAAAAAAACTTTTTTCATTGGTAAGCGCTTAAACCACCTTTGCCAGAAAATAATTTTTCTTGCCTTTTTGTATAAGAATGTATTTATTGTTTATGAGTATCTCTGATCCCACATTTGCTTCCGGAGAAGAAATTTTTTCTTTATTGATGGAAACACCACCCGCTTGTAGCATTTTACGCGCTTCGCCTTTGCTTGGAAAAACAGAAGTACTTACCGATAAAAAATCAATGACAGATAAAGTATTGTCTAAACTGCTTCTGCTGATTTCGTAATGAGGCACACCATCAAAAATTTCAAGAAACATTTTTTCATCCAATTTCTTTAAATCATCTAATGTTCCCTTAAATAAAATTTCTGTCGCATCGACAGCAGTTTTATAATCATGCTCTGAGTGAACTCGAATAGTAACATCTTTAGCTAAATTTTTTTGTAAGATTCGCTCGTGCGGGGCTGCATTGTGCTGTGTTTCTAGCGCTTCAATTTCTACCTTACTCAGTAAAGTAAAAAAGCGAATGTAATTTTTGGCATCCTCATCACTCACATTTAACCAAAACTGATAAAATTTATAAGGAGAAGTTTTATTTGGATCTAGCCAGATATTACCGGTTTCTGTTTTCCCAAATTTACTTCCGTCAGATTTTGTAATTAATTGTGTAGTTAATCCAAAAGCGTGTCCGCTTGCTTTGCGACGAATGAATTCTGTACCGGTTGTTATATTTCCCCATTGGTCAGATCCGCCCATTTGCAGTTTGCAATTTTTTTCCTTGTATAAATGATAAAAATCAAAACCCTGAATTAATTGGTAGCTGAATTCAGTAAATGACATTCCTTCTCCTTCTCCGACAATTCTTTTCTTTACAGAATCTTTTGCCATCATGTAATTGACCGTGATGTGTTTTCCTGCATCGCGAATAAAATCGAGAAAGGAATATGTTTTAAACCAATCGTAATTATTTACAATTTCCGCACTTGTTTCTTCGCAATTAAAATTTAGAAATTTTTCTAATTGTTTTTTTATTCCCGCTAAATTATAATTTAGTGTTTCTTCATCTAATAAATTTCTCTCTGCCGATTTTCCTGATGGATCACCAACCATACCCGTAGCACCTCCAATAAGAGCAATTGGTTTGTGTCCGGCTAATTGAAAACGCAGCAATGTCATCATCTGAGATAAACTTCCAATGTGTAATGAATCAGAAGTAGGGTCGAAGCCAATATAACCAGAAGTAAGTTCTTTATTTAATTGTTCTTCCGTTCCAGGCATACTATCGTGCAATAAGCCACGCCACTTAAGTTCTTCTATAAAATTTGCTTTCATATTCACAAAAGTAATAATTAACCACAGATAACAGTAAAACGGATTACGGATCTTTTTGCGGATGTACGGATAAACCGTTCCAATATGGAACTTTAAGAAAAGTGAAAAATCTATTCGTTTATCTGTATGGCTGTTATCCGTTATCCGTAGTTATTGTAATACTTGACGAAACGCCTCTAAATAGTTGTTCTGCTGCGATGCCACAGAATATTTGTCAATAACTGTCTGTCGCGCTGCTTTTCCAATTTTTTCACGTAGTTCAGCTGATTCAATAAGTTGAGAGAGATAGTAAAACCACTCTTCGGTAGTGGAAGCCAGAAAACCATTTTTTCCGTGCTCTATAATTTCAGTATTTACTCCAACGGGTGACATAATTGTTGGAATTTGGCAAGCCATGTACGATAAACCCTTTAATCCACATTTACCTTTTGCCCATTCATCATTTGGCAATGGCATAATACCAATAGAAAACTTGTTAATTGATTCTACTTCCGTTTCAGATGTCCATGCCACTCCATTAATTTCAATTTCATCATTTGTATAAATACCATCACTTACAACGCAAATTTCTACCTGAGGAAATTTCTTTTTTATTACTTTCAAAAAATCTAACGCATATTCAAAATGTTTTATGGTTGTTAAGCTGCCGCTCCAGCCAATAGTTATTTTATTTGTCTCGCCTACGGGCGAATCATTTTTCACTGGTAAAGGTTTGTGTACATCCGTATCGATTGTTGTTGGAATAATTTTTATGTTGGTGTTATAGTGCCTTGCATAATCTGACAAATAACTGTTTCCTGCAATTACCATATTTGCCTGACGAATATTTCTTGCTGTTTTTTCAGGATCTTTAAGCCACTCAAACTTTTTATTTCCTTCCGATGTGTCCATTAACCAGATTGAATCATCAAAGTCAAAAATGTATTTTGCTTTGGTTTTACGTATTCCTCTTTCAAAATAGGTAATACCAACCATAAAAGCTTCCCGTTGCACAAAAACAATGTCGTAATTTTTATAACGCATTCTATCTTTTATCCGCACACAAAATGCTTTAAAGAATACCCATAATTTCCATAGGAAATGACCTTTGGAATAAAAATAGGCATCGTCTTTTTCTGAAATCAAATATGATAACTCACATTGAAATCCATTCTTTTCTAAAAAGTTAAAATATTGTTCGAATCTGTAACGCTGACTTGGCGAACGGTTAGGACGATGAGAGGTTATAAATAATACCCGAGGCATGAAGTTTAAATATACACAAAATAATTACGCACGATGCGAACGGCTGAAAATTCCCATTTCTGAATTCCTGACATCCTCTATACTATAAAAGGAATCAGGCAAATGAGAATGAATAAGGCTTATCACTTCATCTTTGCTTTTCCGACGAACTTGAAGAAAAATAAGTTTTACCGGTCCTTGCGACCCTTCGCCATCTACAATTGTATAACCCTGATTAATTTTTTTTAAGGCGTTTGTTAGAGAAGTATAATCTGCATTTGTTATAATGCGGATAAGTTGCATACCTAATGCAATTTTTTCCTCTATCAATATTCCAACATAAGTTCCCAATGAAAAGCCCCCGGCCCAGGCTATAAAACAGGGAATATTATTTAGATTATTAAAAACCTGCCTTATTGCAATAAGCCAAATAAGGACTTCAAAAAAGGCAAGTACCGGAACAATTTTCTTTAACCCTTTCGAAATAAAAATATGACGCAGTGTAGCAAGTGTTACATCGCCAAGACGAGATATAAAAATTAGAAGGGGGAGAATTACCCAGTTAAACCAATCAAATGAATTCATGCGTTTCTTTCAATTAAAAAAGCCCCTGAATTTTCAGAGGCTTTTCTTTGATTAGTTTTCTCCGGCAAGATTGGGGTCAACCAAAATGCGACCGCAATGTTCGCACACAATAACTTTTTTGTGTGTTTTAATATCTAACTGACGTTGTGGTGGGATTTTACTGAAACATCCTCCGCAAGCATCACGCTCAACAGGCACAACCGCTAAACCGTTAATCATGTTGGCACGCACACGTTTGTAAGCACCTAATAAACGGTTTTCAATTTCTTTAGCTTTCTTTTCCGATTTTTTTGTTAAGTCTTCTTCTTCTTTTTGAGTTTCTTCAACAATTTCTTCCAGTTCAGCTTTCTTAGCTTTTAAATCTTTTTTCTTATCTTTTAGTTCGCTCTCTGCAGTAGAAAGAAATTCTTCTTTCATGGCAATTTGCGCCTTAAATTCTTTCACGCGTTTATCGCAAAGTTGAATCTCAAGGTTTTGAAATTCTACTTCTTTTGTAATTGCATCATACTCGCGGTTATTTTTAACCTTACCAAGTTGCGCATCGTATTTTTTAATATTTGCCTTATGATCTTTAACGGCTTGTTGTTTTTCTGCAATTTGAGTTTCTAAATCGGCAGTTTCTTTACTGTAATTCTCGAAACGCGTTTCAAGTTGAGCAACTGTATCTTCAAGATCTTGTACTTCTAAAGGAAGTTCTCCGCGAACAATACGCAGGCGGTCAATCTTACTATCAATAAGTTGCATTTCGTATAATGAACGAAGTTTACCTTCTACTGAGGCGTCAATTTTTTCTTTAATGGTTGATTTTGCCATCTTATAAATAATTTATTGGATTTGTGTTATGGTTCGACAAATAGGCGGCAAATTTAGGTAATTTTTTATGAATAACGGCATAAAATATTTCGGGGGTAAATTGCTCTGTTTCATAGTGCCCTATATCGGCTATAACCAGCTTGTTTTCAGCATCAAAGAACTGGTGATATTTGAAATCTCCGGTTATAAAAACATCCGCTTCAGCTCTAATTGCATCAGGCAATAAAAAGCTTCCTGAGCCTCCGCAAAGCGCTACTTTTTTGATTTTTTTATCGAGTAAAAGTGTATGTCTTACGCAATTTGCATTAAAAACAGATTTCAAGGAAACAAGAAAATCTATCTCGTTTACTGCTTTTGGAAGCTCGCCAATTAGACCCGAGCCAATAGTAGGATGTTTATTATCGAGTGAATAAATATCATAAGCAACCACCTCATAAGGATG